>NZ_JAGSOG010000171.1 GCF_018139695.1 Actinospica durhamensis
ACCAACAAGCACCTTCGCGTCTTGATGACCGGCCTGCTCGGCCGCCCGTACAGCACGAACCAGGCCTCCTACGACCTGGCCCGCCTGGCCCGCAACCAGCTGATCGAACGCGTCCCCGGCCGCAATGTCTACACCGTGACCCGAGACGGGCTCCTGTTCGCGCACCTCTACACCAAGGTCTACCAACGCGTCCTGTTCCCCCTCATGGCCCGCGACCGCCCCAACGCCCCACCCGAACTGCACGCCGCCTTCGACACCATCGAACGGGTCGTCAACGAGCGCATCGCCGCAGCCAGAGTCCCGATCGCCACATAAGCTCACAAGACCCCGGCCGACGACTTACCCTGCACAAAAACTCAGGACAACCCTCCAAGTTTCACAAACAAAGGTGCCCTAGTCGCACGGACGCGACCTGTACGAAGCGATCGAGCGCGGCGAGTTTCCGAAATGGACGCTGTTCGTGCAGATCATGCCGGAGGCCGACGGCTCAGCAAGGCGGCGGGGGTGAGCGGGTGCGGTTACCTGCTCACCCCCGTCGCGGTCAGTTCAGATGGGTGGCGGACGCGGACTGGCTGTCAGTCGACCGCCGGCCACGCCCACTCGGACGGGGAGCGCGCTCCCCGTCCTGCTCCCCCGATGGCTCCGCCTCGACCGAACATCACCGACGGGTGACCGCGAGCGCGCGGCGTTGAGCATTGTGGGAGTCGAGGTGCCGGCGGACTTCGATCGGCGTGCCGCCCCGATCGGGATCGGAGCGGTCAGTCTGTCAGGACAGCCTCATAGGCATGCAGCGAGAGGGCGTCGGTGAGGCTGGCGATTGCGGCCACGTACTCGTCCGGTCGGACCAGGATCCGTCCGCCGCGGGCCAGGCCGAAGCGGATGGCGGCGAGGCCCTGCGGATCTGCGACGGTGACCGCGTAGCCGCGCGTGTCGCTGCCCGTGCTGTTCTCGGCCGGGAGTCCGTCGGTGCCGGCGGCGACCAGCATCTGCCGTGTGACGGCGCCGAGGGCGCCGGTCAGGTCCGCCGCGGCAGGGACAGGGGCGTCAGGCGCGGCGACGGTCAGCAGGACGTGGCCTGTCTCGGACGCCAGCGCTTTGCGCAGTTCCGTCAGGGCATCGGGCAGGTGGTCGCCCGGGACGAGCTTCGACTTCGGTGCGTCCGGCACGACGGCCGGGCTGCCGTGGTACGAGATCCCGGTCTCCTCGGCCGTCTGTGCGATCGCGTGCTGCACCGGGGCGAGCACGGTCGCAGCGTGCATCGCGCTGTCACGGATGTGCTGCGCAACGGGGTGCGACAGGGTCGCAGCCTTGGTCATCTTGGTGGTGAAGGAGATCACGTGCGCGCCCACCGGATGCCGCTCGGCGTGGTAGCTGTCCAGCAGCCTTGAACCGGCCGCCCCGGTGACGGCCAGGGCCAGCTTCCAGCCTAGGTTGAAAGCGTCCTGTATACCGGTGTTCATGCCCTGTGCTCCGGCAGGGCTGTGCACGTGCGCGGCGTCGCCCGCCAGGAAGACCCTGCCGTGGCGGTACTGCGGCACCTGAGCGTGGCGGATGTCGAATGTGGTCAGCCACCTTGCGTACGTGATGCTCAGGCGTGCGCCGGAGCGCTCGTCCGTGACACGCTGCAGCCACTGCTCGGTAGCCGGAGCGTCTTCGGTGTTCGAGACCTGCGCGATCAACCGGACCCGGTTGCCCTTCATCGGGAAAACCATCAGCGGGCCGTCGTGCGGGGAGAAGAACGTATACATGGTGTGCGGGTCGAAGCCGTGGTCGGCATCGACGTCGCCCATCAGGAAGCGCTCGCCGTGGAAGTCGCCTTCCAGAGCGGTGCCGAGCAGGTGGCGCACGTCGCTGCGCGCGCCGTCGGCGCCGACCAGATAAGGCGCCGCGGCGGTCTGGACGGAGCCGTCGGACAAGCGAATAAGCGCACTTACCCCGGATGCGTCCTGCTCCAGACCGGTGAGTACTGACCCGCGCTCGACCGCAACGCCATGCCGGGCCAGCGCCCCGGTGAGGATGCGCTCGGTCTCGGTCTGCGCGGTCGTGATCGAGTACGGGAACGCGCTGTCGACAACGCCGAACTCGATACGGAAGGGCTTGCCGCCGGCCGGGTTCATCTCCAGCGCCGTAGTGCGCACGCCGGAATCGATCAGCTCGTCGAGCACGCCGATCGCTTCCAGCATCTCCAGGCTGCGGGCATGCACCACGATGGCCCGAGACTCCGTGGTGGGGCTCGCGAGCCGATCGATGACACGTACCGGTACGCCGCGCCGGGCCAACTCGATCGCCGCGGTCAGACCGACCGGCCCGGCACCCACGACAATGGTCGGGTCCTCCATCAGAATCCTCTCGATCACAGCCAGCACGAGGCAAAAAACGGCTGCGCGCACTATACCGGCTCTCGAACCGGGTTACCGTGTTCGATGAACACCAAGACGTACAGCTGTTTGAGGCGCGATGCCAGGCCAGAACGGTTGCCGGCGTGACCGGCAACACCTCGGTCCACCGTGCCCGCGGTATCAGCGCAGACAGCGCCGCAACCGTGGGCTCTCCATGCCGCCTTCGGGCCTTTTTGCCACTTCCCCGTAGCGCCGACTGGCCTACCTTGGTGATGTGACCGGTCTTGAGATACGAGTGGCCGGCGAGGCGCAGGCACGGGAGAGTGCCAAGGTCCTTGCCCGAGCATTCCAGCACGATCCGGTATGTACATGGATCTTCCCGGCCGAAAGCGCGCGGGCCCGGCGATTACGCAGGTTCTTCCATGCCGAACTCCACCACTCGGCGCTGCGCCACGGCGCAGTGGAGTTCGCCCGCGCCGACGGAGCCATCGCCGGAGTGGCTGTGTGGTTCCCGCCGGGAGCCTGGCCATCTGCAACGGGGCTCTCCTCCCTGCCGGCGTATCTCAGAGCGGTGGGTCGGCACTTCGGCACCGCCTCCCAGTTCGCTTCGGCCGCGGCCCGTGCTCATCCGCACGACCAGCCGCACTGGTATCTGGCATTCATCGGGGTCGATCCCGCACGCCAGGGTCAGGGAATCGGCACCGCCCTGATGCGCTCACGCCTCGAACGCCGCGCGAACGAGGCTCAGCCGGCCTACCTCGAAAACTCAAACCCGGCGAACGCCGCGCTCTACGAGCGTTTCGGCTTCCAGATAACCGGAGCCCTGGACCTGCCCGAGGCCGCGCCCTGCGTCCCGACCATGTGGCGGCCCGCATAAGAGCGCACGGCTTCACCCCAGCCGCGGGCGGATACGCCACGACGAAGGCTGCGCGAACCGATCCCGCCAGCTACGCGTCGCCGTCTGATCTCCCCCACCCAGCCGCCGCGCCGCTACGCCCCGGCCGGCCCGCAGGCCCCATGGCACGCCGCCGCCAAGCGCCTGCTCTGACCAGGGATCACTCCCCCTGCACCTGGCACTCTTCCAGGGTCCACACGAGCGTGCCGATCGGCCCGAGGGAGGAGACGTCGACCTCGAGCCGGGTCAGCTGCTCGCCCCACACGTCGCGCAGCCAGGGGTCGTCCAGCGTTCGTACCGTCGCGGTGCACTGCGCGTGGGCCGGTTCCCAGGTCAGCCGAACGGATCCAGCGCCGTCGATCGCGTGGATCAGGGCGCTGCCTTCACCGATCTCGACCGTGCCCGCGATCATCAGGTGCACGCGTGTCAGAGCCCTTGTGCTGTGGGTGCCGTCGGTGCCGTCGGTGCCGTCGCCGGCCGGCAGCAGGTTCCACGCGTCGGTGACGCGGATATTCCGGGCGCGGCGGTCGAGGCGGGCGTCGCGGCGCCAGCTCACGATGTCGCCGCGGGGGTATGCGGCCGCGATGTCCAGCGCCAGGCCGGGCTCGTCGTCGCCGAGATACGGCGTGACCTCCCGCGCCTTGTACTGTGCGCCGGCAGCCTGCGCGCTCGCGCGGATCTCCGGCACGTTGTGCCAGGAGCTCTGCATGGTCCAGATCTCGTAGCGGTCCGGGCCGAAGGTCTGCGCCGTGTACGTGGGGCGGCCGGGGTCGACGAGCACGGGGACGCCGCCCAGCGCGACCACGACGCCGCCGACGTCGTTGTGGTTGTGGTGCTCGCCGTTGTGCCCGCCCTTGACCGCGAGGGTGAGGCCCCGCGCCGCGCCGGCTTCGCCGCGCGCCAGCATGACCTGCGTCGACGGCAGCCAGACCTCGCGCGGCAGCGGGGATTCGGCGCGAGCCGCCTTGACCCATTCCTGGTCGGTCAACGCCCGCGACAGCCTGCCGAGGCCCTGCTCCTCTCGCGCGACGGGCGCGGTGTCCCGGCGGTGCGCGGCGGCGTGGGCCTGCGCTTCGACGTCACCGACACGCCGGGCGGCCTGGTGCAGGGCGCACCAGGGCAGTTCGCCGGCCGGCAGGCGGGCGGCTCCGTCGGCGAAGTTGAGGTACCAGTCCCCGCCGAGGTGCATGCGGTGCGGGAAGGCTACGACCTCGCGCAAGGGCCCGGCGGTGACGGCGCCGAGCGCGCCTCCGGTGGCGTGGTGCAGCAGGTCGAGCGCCTCGAGCGCGCGGCAGGCGCCCTGCCACCAGTACATGAAGCCCTCGTCGATGGCACCGTCCGCCGGAATCGAGGCGGTGTACCGCTCGAGCCCTTCCGCGACGAGTTCGACGAGGTTCGCCCGGGCCTGCTCGTCCTGCACCAGGACCAGTCCCGCGACGAGCACGTTGCCGTGGATCCAGGCGCTCCAGTTGTGCACGTCCCGCAGCCAGTGCCAGTCGCGGCGGGTGGCGAACGGTGTCAGGACCCGCCGATCCACCTCGTGGCGTATCCGCTCCCTGATTCCAGGGGTCCGTTCGTCGAGCTGCTCGCCCAGCAGGTGGTCGATCCAGGCCAGCTGGGCGGCGACGTCTCCGGCTCGCAGGTCCAGGAACGGCCGGGTGACGTCGGTGACCGCGGCGCCGCGCTCGAAGCAGTCGTCGTGGGCGGGCAGACACCAGGTGCTCTGCTCGCAGACCAGGACGACGCCGTCGGCCACCTCGTCGATCCAGATCGGATCGAGGGTCACCGCGGCCATGACCGCCGCGCGGGTGAGCCGGTGTTCGCGGGTGAAGACGACCTCCTCGTACTCGGCCCGGTCGCCGTCCCGGACGTACCGGGCGAAGCCGCGGGCCATCGGGATCGGCCAGGGCTTGTCGCGCTCTGCCGCGGCGCGCTCCCGCAGCCCGCGGATCGTCGGGGTGTCAAGAGCTTGCGCCGACCACACCGAGCGGTCGCCCGCCTTCGGCACCGGAAGTGCCTCGGCGCAGGGCAGCAGCAGCCCGCGGACTCCGCTCGGTGTGGTCGGCACGGTGTCTCACTCTTCGTCAGGCGGCTCGGCTCAGCCGGCCGCGGAGATCTTCCACTGCTGGTTGGTGCTGTTGCTGTTGCTGTACTGCGCCAGCGCGGAGCCGTTGGCCGTGCGGCCCATGCCGTCGATCATCATGCCGGTCGCGCGGTTCTGGATCTGGACGTAGTTGCCGTCGCTCACCAGGGTCCACTGCTGGTTGGTGCTGTTGGTGTCGCTGTACTGCCCGACCGCGGCGCCGTTGGTCGTGCTGCCCAATCCGTCGAGGTACAGGCCGGTGGCACGGTTCTCGATCTGCACGTAGTCACCGTCGTTGACGATGACCCACTCCTGGTTCGTGCTTCCGGAGGAAGCGTACTGCTCCGCGCTCGACCCGCTGGTCGTCGCGCCCGTGCCGTCCACGTAGAGGCTGGTGGCGTCGTTGCGGAAGCTGACGTACGTGCCGCCGCCGGTGCCCACGCCCCAGGCGTACTGCAGCCGGGTCAGGCCGCTCGAGTTCACCAGCGAGAGCGCGATCGACGAACCGGTGCCGGTCTTGCTGGTCAGGCTGTACCAGTCGCCGTCGCGCAGGCCCGGCCAGTACACGCTTCCCACGCCGAGGGTGCGCAGCTCGCTGCTCACGCCCCGGACGTACTCGGCGAAGAACGAGCCGCTCTCGATGCTGTAGTCGATGGGGTCGTATTCGACCCCGTTCTTCGACCCCGTGCTCATCGGGGCGCCCCACTCGGTGGCGATGGTCCGGCCGGCGTAGCTGCCGATCTCGTCGGCGATGCCGTTCGCCCACTCGGCTTCGTCGTTGTACGGCGAGCTGACGAAGAAGGTGTAGTAGTGGGCGCCGATCAGCGTGCCGTTCAAGGCGCTGTCGCTGCCGACGGTCGAGACGCCGGTGGCGTAGCCGGAGCCGTCCAGGATCACGTGGCCGACCGGAACGCTCGGGTACCGGGCCAGCCAGTTGCTGTAGAAGGTCTGCAGGGCGGAGGTGCTGTAGGCGTAGGGCTCGTTGATGACCTCGAAGTAGACGTTCGCGTTGCTGCCGTACTTCGCGATGACGGTGTCCCACATCGTGTCGAAGGCGCTGACGCTGTCCGGCTCGCCGTTCTCCCAGGCCCAGTAGGCCAGGATCACGTTGCCCTTGGTGAGCGCTCCGTCGATGGCGCCGGTGTAGACGCTCCAGTCACCGGCGACGGTGGGCTCGTTGATCGGCATCCGCACGGTGTTGGCGCCGGTGATGGTGTCCATCTGGCCGACCACCTCCTGCGCCACGGTGTAGGCGGAGGAATAGGTGTCGGTGGAGCTGAGTCCGGACGGGTAGAGCACCCCGTTGACGAAGTTGTCGCGCTGATCGGCCCAGTTCACGCCCTTGAAGCCGGAGGTTCCTGTGGCCGCGTGCGCCTGGTGCTGGCCGACGGTCAGCAGCGTCGCCACGGCGAGAGCGCAGGCGAGCAGCGCTCTGACGACCATGGTCGGGCCTCTGCGGACCGCACTGTCGTGGGAGGTGGCCAACGGTTCATCCTTTCCCTGTGTGGGTGGTGCCCGGCCTCAGCCGAGGCCGGTGTCCGTGGTGGTCAGCGGGGCGACGATGTGGCGCGTGTTCGCCCAGACCACGTAGAGGGCGGGGCCCGGCAGCACGGCCAGGCCCAGCGCCGGCTTGCCGACGATCGCCGCGAGCAGCACGCCGAGCACGGCCAGGTTCGCCACGCTCAGGTACCACCTGCGGATGCAGAGGTAGGCGCAGGCGAGCACGCCGGCGGCGCAGAGCCTGCGCCCGGCCGCGAGCAGGGCCGTGGTCACGACGACGACCACGGCGATCAGGGTGGCGAGCATCGGGATCACGCCCCTGGCCGGGGTGCCCGCGGCGACTTCGAGGTCGACGCCGAGCAGGATCACGGCCGCCGCGGCGAGCGCGGAGACGGCCAGCGAGCGGACGAACCCGGCCCAGTACGCGGACCAGAAGACGCGCCCGACCCGGTCGGCCTCGTCGCTCACGTGCTCGAACGCGGCGAACGCGGCCGTGACCGCCGGCCCGCACAGCGTCGCCAGCGCGACGAAGAACGGCCAGGCCGCGACCTGCGAGCCGGTGAAGGCGAACGCGAGCAGCAGCGGCAGGCCCGCGGCCATCAGGCACAGGTTGATCCGGAACACGGCGTAGACGTAGGCGAAGATCGCGTCATAGGGCAGTGCCGTCTTGGACCGCATGGCTCAGCACTCAGCCTTTCATTCCGGAGGTGGCGATGCCGCGAATGAAGTAGCGCTGCCCGAACAGGAAGATCACCAGGATCGGGATCACCGAGAGCACGGAGCCGGTCATCATCATCGCGTAGTCCGCGTTGAACTCGCCGATGAACGACTGCAGGCCCAGCTGGATCGTCCAGTGGTCGTTGTCGGTGAGGTAGATGAACGGGCCCATGTAGTCGTTCCAGGTGTTCACGAACGTCAGCAGGGCCAGGCTCGCCAGCGCGGGCTTGGAGAGCGGCAGGATGATCCGGGCCCAGATGCCGTACTCGCTGAGCCCGTCGAGGCGCGCGGCCTCGCACAGCTCGTCCGGGATCGTCAGGTAGTACTGGCGCATCAGGAAGACGCCGAACGCACCGAAGGCCTGGATCAGGATCAGCGACAGGAAGGTGCCGGTGAGCCCGGCCTTCACCATCATGATGTACTGCGGGACCATGTACGCCTGCCAGGGCAGGGCGATCGTGGCGATGTAGAGAACGAACAGCGTGTCCCGGCCGCGGAAGCGCACCTTGGCGAACCCGTACGCCGCGAAACTGCCGGTGAGCACCTGCAGGGAGGTGATCACGGTGCTGAGGAAGACCGTGTTGCGCAGGTAGGTCGTCATCGGGATCTGCGACCAGATGTCGACGAAGTTGCGCCACTGCACGTTGTGCGGGATCCACTGGACCGGGATGGTGAACACGTCGTTGTTGCGCTTGAGGCCCGCGCTGACCATCCAGGCGAAGGGCAGCAGGATCGCCGCGGCGGCCAGGATGAGCAGCACGTACAGCAGCGTGCGGCCGATGACGCGGCGGACGTGGCGCGGGGTCGGCCGGCGCTCCAGGGCGGTGGTCGTCACTTGCGCTCCCTACGGCCGTTGAACCAGAACTGAACCAGCGTCAGGACCAGGACCAGCGAGAACAGCAGCACGGAGATGGCCGAGGCGTAGCCGTACTCGCCGTCGACGATGCCGGTCTGGTAGATCTGCTGGGCGAGCACCAGGGTCGCCTCGCCCGGACCGCCCTGGGTCATCACGAAGATCAGGTCGAAGACCTTGAAGGCCTGCACGGTCAGCAGGATCAGCACGAGGAAGGTGGTCGGGCGCAGCCCCGGCACGGTCACCGCGCGGAACCGCTGCCAGGCGTTCGTACCGTCCACCTCGGCGGCCTCGTACAGCTCCTTCGGAATCGCCTGCAGGCCGGCCAGGAACAGGATCATGTAGTAGCCCATGTCCCGCCAGACGCTGGTCACGATGACCGCGGGCATCGCCCACGTGGTGGAGGTGGTCCACCCGGGACCGTGCACGCCGAACCAGCCCAGGAACTGGTTGACCGGGCCGAACTGCGGGTTGAACAGCATGTTCCACACGATCGCGACCGCGACCAGCGAGGTGATGTACGGGAAGAACGCGACGGCGCGGAAGAAGGCCACCCCGCGCATCTTCCGGTTCAGCAGCAACGCCAGGCCGAGCGCGGCGAGCATGGTCAGCGGGACGTACCCGACCGCGTAGTACACCGTGTTGCGCAGCGCCGTCATGGACGCGTCGTCCTGGAACAGCCTGCGGAAGTTCTTGAGCCCGACCCACGACGGCGGGTTGTAGCCGTCCCAGGAGGTGAAGGACAGGGCGAACATCGCGATCACCGGAACGAGGGTGATCGCGACGAAGCCGATCAGGTTCGGCAGGATGAAGCTCCAGCCGATCAGGGCATTGCGCCACCCGTGGGAGCGGCGGCGTCGCGGCTTCGGCCGGGCGAGCACCGACGGCGAGCCGGGCGGCGCGGTGATCAGGTCAGTCATCGTCTTCCTTCCGGGCCGGTGCGCGGCGGCCGGGCCGGCGCGCACCAGCCCGCCGTGGTCACTCGACTTCGGTCTGCACGCGGGAGTCCATCTCCGCGATGCCGCCGGCGATCGACTTCTGCTTGGTCATCACGAGCGTGTGCTCGGCGGTCAGGATGGTGTCGATCTGCGAGCTCTTGTCGCTGACCGGCATCTCGAGCACCACCTTGTCCGGCTTGAAGGCCTGCTGGAAGCCGGAGTCGGCGGGCATCCCGTCCAGGCCGAAGTAGACCTTGCGGGTGTCGTCGTCGAGCAGCGCGGGGACGATGCCGATGCCGGCCACGATCGCGGCGCCCTGCGGGCCGGTGGCGAACTCGATGAACTTCTCCGCCGCGTCCACGTTCTGGGCCCGGCTGTTGATGGAGAACGCGGTCGGCGAGCCGAACGTGGTGATCCCGCCGGCGCCCGGCCGCTGCGGCATGGGCGCCATGGACCAGTCGATGTCCGTGGCACCGGACTTCTTGTCGGCCAACAGGGTGCCGATCAGCCAGGTGCCCATCGGCAGCATCGCGGCCTTGCCGGTCTCGATCATCGCCTGGTACCCGGTCTTCTCGGTCGTGGCGGTGCCGTAGTCCAGCGTCGCGCCCGCGTCCTGGATCCCCAGCGCGGTGTTGTACTGGTCGGTGAAGAACTCGTACTTGCCGCCGATCAGGTCGCCGCCGGTCTGCGCGGCCGAGATCGCCTGCACCACCGAGCGCCAGGTGTGGTGATAGGTGCCGTAGACCTTGCTGCCGCCGGACCCGCTGGTGAGCGACTCGGCCAGCGCGGCGTACTCGTCCCAGGTCATGTTCGTCGGGTACGGCTTGCCGGCGGCGTCGAACAGCTTCTTGTTGTAGAACAGGGCCCAGAAGTCCTGGCGGTAGGGCAGCGCGTAGTACTTGTCGTTCATGTTGAACGAGCTCAGGCCCTGGAGCGAGGAGGCCGTGCTGCCGGCGGCCAGGGAACTGATGTCGCGCAGCTGGCCGCGCTCGGCGAACTGGCCGTAGTCCGTGGTGTTCTTCATGGTGATGATGTCGGTCGAGTCTCCGCCGGAGAGCATCACCTTGACCTTGGTGCTGTAGTCGGCGGCGAGGATGTCGACCGGCTTGATGGTGATGTTCGGATACGCCTTGTGGAAGGCGTCGAACAGGGCCTTGAACTCGGGCGTGGTGGCCATGCTCCAGGTGCTGATGGTCAGCGTGACCGGCCCGTTGCCGCCGCCGCTTGACGAGCCGGAGCTGGAGCCGCAGGCCGACAGCAGCGGGCCGGCCGCCGCGGCGGACGCGGCGAGCTGGAGGAACTTCCTTCTGTGCACGGGGTTTCCTTCCTCGACGTTGAGAGTGGAACGGTCCATGTGCGAATTCGCGAGCGAGTCGTTCAGCGCGGTGCGTTCGCCCATGCGCCTACCGGGCGCTAGCGGGGTGGTGGCATGGCGGGCAGGGTGGCGACCGTCTCGGCCCGGTCCGGCCAGGTGATCGAGACGCTCGTCGTGCCCGGGGAGGGCTCGGACGGGGAGAGCCGCACTTGCGGTGCCTTCTCTCCGCCGCCCAGGGCCAGGGCGGCGATCATCCAGGCGCCCGGTTCCGGATCGGCGTGCAGCACGGGAGTGGCGGTCCACATCCCGAGCGGCGTCGCGTCGTGGGCACGGTGCACGCCGGTGCGGTCGAAACCGCTCAGGGCCACCGCGATGGAGCTGTGCGGGCCGACGACGCCGGCGCTTCTCGCGCCGACGTAGGTCGAGAGCGGGTCGGTCCCGGAGACCGGCCAGCCGCCGACCCGCAGTTCGACGACCTCGTTCCAGCCGGGCGCGCCGGCCGGATCGACGCGCACGCAGCGCACCTCCCAGGCACCGCGTACGACCGAGACGGTGGTGACCGCGGCCGCGTCGACGGCGGTGCCCTGACGGCCGGAGCCGTGGTCGGGGAGCGTGCGGTCGGGATCGACCCACCGGCACAGCGCCCGCGAGGCGAGCACCGCGGCCCCGTCGACGGCGGCGACCGCGAGCGTCTCGAAGCCGGACCGGTGCGTGGCGCGTCCGTCGCCGTCGAGCAGGACGACGGACTGGTCGAGCGGCGCGTCCCAGCCTTCTTCATCAAGCTGTGGACACGTCGCGGTCGAGTAGCCGAGGCGGGCGTAGAGCGGTGAATCGCCGGTCCGGTCGCCCGGGCGGGCGTGGTCGGTGCCGTGGTTGTACACGCGCACGACGCCGTCCGCGACCATCGAGCTCAGCGCCCAGCCGGGGGCGGCGAGGACGGCGAGCCGGTCCTCCTGCTCGACCGGGAGCGGCAGCTCGGTGCTCGTCCACACCGGGTGCTCGGCCGGCAGGGCGAGGCCGAGCATTCCCTTCGCCGCCCAGTACGGCGAGCCCGGTCCCGAGTAGTTCTGGGCCAGCCGGCGCCACTCGTGGTGCCAGCCGAGGGTGAGCAGGCCGTTCTCGTCCGGGGCGCCGCGGTCGACGAAGTGCTTCAGGATCCCGCTGGCGGCCCGGCGCAGCCGGCCCGGCTCCACCGTGCCGGTGCCGGCGTAGGCGCCGACCCAGAACGGCGCCGCGGCGGCGAAGCGGTAGACCAGGCTGCGGCCCTGGAGCAGCGGCGAGCCGTCCGCGCCGACCAGCTGGAGCGCGTCGAGCAGATAGCGGTCAAGGCGCGCGGTGTACTGCGGCAGCAGGGGCGCGGCGAGCTCGGCGGCGCCGGACATCCGGCTCCACAGGATCGGGTACAGGTGCAGCGCCCAGCCGCAGTAGTGGTCGAAGCTGCGCTCGTCCCCGTCGCTGTACCAGCCGCCGTCACGCACGAAGGACTCGTGCAGCGCGAGATCCGCGCGCAGGTCCGCGAGGGAGCAGGGCCCTGAGACTGAGGAGAGGAACTGCTCGACCACGATGCGGAACCAGAGCCAGTTCGTGCGCGGATAGTCCTGGTCGCCGACGACCTGGGCCAGGTAGTCCACCACCCGTTCCTGGACGCCGCCGTCGAGCCGGTCCCACAGCCACGGCCGCGTCAGGTCGAGGATCAGCGCGATGGAGGCGGCCTCCACCTTGGCCTGGCCGTGCTCGCGCGGGGTCACCCAGCGCTCCGGCGACGAAGGGTCCGTGCCGGCCGCGATCCCCTCGGCGTACCGGGGAAGCAGACCGAGCGGATCCCGGCCTTGCTCGCCGGCCAGCCGGAATCCCGCGAGCAGGAAGGTCCGGGCGAAGCCCTCGAGGCCGTCCACCCTGGTGCCGTATCCGCCGGGGGCACCGGGCGGGGTGATCAGCGCGTGCGAAGGGGAGGCGTGGCGCCGCGCGGCGAGCAGCATGCGGTCGGCCAGTGCGGCCCACTCGGCGCGGGTCCAACCGGTGTACGGAGACAGAGCCGAGTCCTGGCCCATGGCGGCCGGGCGAGTTGACGCGCTTCGGCGCTCGTTCATGCGCTCACCTCCAGGGTCTCGCGCGTGACCGGGTGCAGCGGCGCCTCGCCGCGGACGTAGCGTTGGAGTTCGTCCAGAGCCTGGGCGCTCATCCGCCGGGTCTCGGTGCCGAGGGAGCCGGCGATGTGCGGGGTGATCATCACGTTCGGCAGCGAGGCCAGCACCGAGCCGGCCGGCAGCGGGTCGGGCTCGGTGACGTCGAGGATCGCGTTGAGCCGGCCGGTGGCGCATTCGCGTTCGAGCGCGGCGGTGTCGATGACCGAGCCGCGGGCGGTGTTGACGACGGTGGCGCCGTCCGGCAGCAGCGCCAGTTCGCGGGCGCCGATCGTGTGCCGGGTCCCGGGCAGTTCGGGCAGGTGTAGGGAGAGGATCTCGGCCCGGGTGAGCAGCTCGTCGAGCTCTACCAGCCGCCCCCCGGCCCCGGCCACGGCCGCCGGGTCCGCGTACGGATCGGTGACCAGGATCTCGCCGGTCTCGAGCAGGCGCAGCCGTTCCATCACCTGCCGGCCGGTCCGGGAGAAGCCGACGATCCCGATCACCCGCCCGTAGTTGGACAGGTCCTCCCGATCCCCGACGGCGTGCCAGCTGAACGGCTCGAGCCGCGACTGGGCCGCGAGCACGTGCGCCTTCTTACCGGCGAAGATGATCGCGGCCAGGGTGTACTCGGCCACCGGCGTGGCATTGGCCTCGGCGGCGCTGGTCACCAGGATCCCGCGGCTCCACAAGGCTTCGGAGACGATCGCCCGGACGCTGCCGGCGCAGTGGAACACGGCCCGCAGCTTCGGCGCCGCCGCCAGGCGCTCGGCCGTCAGCTCGGGAGATCCCCATGAGGTCAGGAGCACCTCCGCCTCGGTCAGGCGGGCCCGGGCGGCCGAGGTGTCGAGGTCCTGCGCCCAGACCGGGTCGCCGAGCTCTGCCACCGTGCGCAGCCGGTCGAGCTGTTCCGGGCCGAACTGGATCCGGAACGTGCCGGGCCGCATCACCAGCAGGGCCTGCGGGCGGTGCATGCGATCCCCTCCTCTGACGTCGTCGTCTACCGATCGAAAATGTTCAGATTCGTTCGATCGGTCGGTGAGAGGAGTAGAGCGCACGCAAAAGCGCAACACAAGGCCCCGTTATTTACTTGTAACCTCAGTGGACGCGAGCCAATCTGATCGATTACGATCGAATCAGATCGTATGAACCGTGCCCGGTAGAGCTGTGCCATGATGCTCTCGACGTGACACCGTGACGTTCGATCACAACTCTGACACGCTGAGGAGTGGAGGCCCCGCCGTGACCGACACCGAGCTACCGCTGTTGCCGGTGCAGCGCCGCGAGAGCGTGCTGGCCGAACTGCGCGCCCATGGCACGCTGCGGGTCGCGGACGTCGCCCGGGCGCTCGGTGTCAGCACCGTGACGATGCGCCGGGACATCGCACAGCTGGCCGACGAGGGCGTGATCGAGCGCGTCCACGGGGGCATCCGGCTGCCGCGCGGCGTCGCCGTGCAGCCGGCCGCGGAGGACTCCGGGGCCCCGGCCGACCCGGCCGAGGCGCAGTTGTCACCCGTCGGCATGGTCGTACCGTCCCTGGACTACTACTGGCCGCAGATCATCCGCGGCGCCCGCGACGCCGCCCCCGCGGCCGGGGTGCGGATCGTGCTGCGCGGCTCCTCCTACGACGACGTCGAGGACCTACGCCGGCAGACCGCCTGGCTGCTCGAGACGGTCGGCATCCAGGGCCTGCTCATCGCCCCGCCCACCGGCGGCGAAGCGGTCGCCGAGCTGATCGGCTGGCTCGCCGGCCTGCCCATTCCGGTCACCTTCGTCGAACGCACGGCCACGGTCGGCCCCTTCCACGAGCACGTGGAGTCGGTGACGACGGATCACATGTTCGGCGCCGGCCTGGCCGTGCGTCACCTCGCCGCCGAGGGCCACCGCCGGATCGGCCTGCTCGCCTCCTCCACCAGCCCGCACCACCAGGCCGTACGGCGAGGCTGGCGCGAGACCGTCGAACAGATGGGCCTGCAGCTCGAGGGCATCCCGGACGCACTGACCCCCGAGTACCGCCACCCCGCGTGGAGCGCGCGGCTCGACGAGTTCCTCGACGCCTGCGTCGCCACCGACACCAGAGCGCTGCTGGTGCACTCCGACCGCGAGGCGATCTCCCTGGTCGGCCGCTGCCAGGAACGCGGCATCCGGGTTCCGCAGGACCTCGCCGTCGTCGCGTACGACGACGAGGTCGCGAATCTGGCCGATCCCGCCCTGAGCGCCATCCGCCCGGCCAAGCCCGCGCTCGGCCAGACGGCCGTGGACCTGCTCGCCAAGCGCATGCACGGCGGCGCGGACCGCCCGGTCCACCGGATCCGGATCAGCCCGCAGCTGGTGATCCGCGACTCCAGCACACAGCCCGGGAAAACCCCGTCGAGTTAGCGGTGCCGGACGCGGACAGGCCCCCCGGGCACGCCCGGGGCCTGCGTCGGCGTTCGTTCCAGTCCGATCGTTCCAGTCCGATCGTGTCGGGCCCTGCGGGAGGAACCGTGCAGCAGACCGTCCATGAAGACGGCCACCTCGAGCACTGCCCGTGGCTGTTCGAGGCCGAGGCGTCCGAGGACCAGCGCGCGGCCCAGTCACGCCGCCAAGCCGCACTCACCGCGGCCGGCGACACCGAGATCGGCGAACGCTGCTTCGTCGCGGCGTCGGCCGCGGTCTATCCCGATCGCCTCCGGCTGGGCTCGGGCTCCTTCATCGCGGCACACGCGTATGTGACCGGCGATATCCGCACCGGGTCCGACTGCACGCTCAACCCGTTCACGACCGTGCGCGGAGCAGTCCGGCTCGGCGACGGCGTGCGCATCGGAGCGCACTCCAGCCTGCTCGGCTTCGACCACTCCACCGCGACCGACCGCCCGATCCACCGCCAGCCGCTCACCAGTGTGGGGATCAGCGTCGGCGACGACGTGTGGATCGGCTCGCACGTGGTGGTGCTGGACGGGGTCGTCATCGCCGACCACTGCGTCATCGGCGCCGGCGCGGTCGTCACCAAGGACGTCCCGGCCTGGTCGGTCGCAGTCGGGAATCCGGCGCGCGTCATCCGTGACCGACGCGCCGCACCGAAGACGGCGAAGGCCGCGACCGGCGGCGCAGACCGACTGAACGAGGCTCTGGCCGGGTTCGCCGTCGCCGCGCGCGAGCAGGGGGCCGCGGTGATCGCCCGGTGCTGGGATCCCGAGGCTCCGGGGGGCGGGCGCTACCGCGATCGCCCGGGCGACGTGCCGACGGTCCGCGCGCACTGCGACGCGATCGAGATCGCGGACCTGCTGCTCGGCGCGGCGCCCGAGCAGCTGACCGCCGTCGAGCACACCGCCCGCCTCCGCGCGCTGCAAGACCCTGAGACAGGCCTGGTCGCGCAGCTCGATCCGGCCACCGCCCTGCCAGGCCCGCTGCCCGCGCCGGACGAGGACGGGTTCGTCAGCGACGGTGCGGCGCAGTACCACGTGCTGTCCGTCGGCTACGCCCTCGACCTGCTCGGCAGCAGCCTGCCGCACCCGATCTCCCCGGTACAGCGGATGACGGCCGGGCAACTGTCCGACCGCCTGGACCGGCTTCCCTGGCGCGAGCACGCGTGGAGCGCCGGCAGCTGGATCGACTCCTGGGCGAGTGCGACGCACTGGAACCTGACCCACGGTGCCGATCCCGCGCCGGGCGCGCTCGAAACCCTGTTCGGCTGGCTGCTGACCCGGGCCGACCCGTGCACCGGGATGTGGGGCAGCCCGTCCCGAGACGGCGACCGGTTGCAGGTGGTCAACGGCTACTACCGGCTCACCCGCGGCTCCTTCGCCCAATACGGCCTGCCCGTCCCCCATCCGGAACGAGTCATCGACGCAGTACTCGACCACGCCCGGAACCCGCGCTACTTCGGTGCGGGACGCGAGAACGCCTGCAACGTACTCGATGTCGCACACCCGCTGTGGCTCTGCGCGCGCCAGACCGGACACCGCGCGGACGAGGCGCGGGCCTGGGCCGAACAACAGCTCGCCGCGGCGCTCCCGCGCTGGCGAGCCGGGCGCGGATTCGCCTTCGGCCCCGCCCCCGAGGGCGGCGGGCCGGGCCGCGAGCCGGGTCTGCAGGGAACCGAGATGTGGCTGGCGCTCATGTGGCTCCTCGCCGACCTGGCCGGCCGCGCCGACCTCCTCGGCTACCGCCCGCGCGGCGTTCACCGCCCCGAACCCGCAAGCACGTCGCCGAGCCCGGACAAGCAGCGCGCGCAGACGAACCGGTAGCGGCGGCTCACCGACTCATCCCCCTGACAAAATATCGAGTGGCCTTGCGGAGGGATCTCCTTCTCCTCTGGAACTCGCGCCACGCGCTTCTTGTCGACCACCAGGCCTCGGGCCCGCGGTTCCCGGGTGACGCGGATCGCGCCGTACGCCCACCGGAGGCCGCATGGATCTCGGCGATCTTCTGAGCGAGCTCGGTCTTCCTCGCTCCGTGGCGGCGCAGTTCCTCGCACTCAGCGGTGGTCAACGCGCCACCCCGATCCCCGCCCGCATCGATCCGGGCCTGATCCACCCACTTGCGCCAGGCTCTGATCGCTTTCGCCAACCCCGATGTCCTGATCGCCCTGCCATTGCTCGCACACAGCGGATACCGACCCGGGCTGCGGACGAACCACCACGGAAAAGTCAGGGGCCAGAAAACGCGGATCGGTCCACTTCGTGAGCGCGTCTGCGCATCCCTGCGACCAGTTCACCGGCGGCCGCTATCGCGCAGACCCCTGATCCGCTTCGGCTTCCTCCACCGTCAGCTCCGCCGCGGGATCCGCCTCGAGCCGGTCGTCCGGAATCAGCGCGCCACTCCGAACGGAACGGCCAAAGGTACCGTCCTGGACACGCTGCACGGCTCTATCGATCGCCGCGAGCCGATCCCGCAGCTCGGCGGCCACGGCGTCATCGATGCCCTGCGCTTCCAGCGACAGCGCCGGATCTGCCACGTCGCCGGTTTCCTGCTCGGCTTGCCTGTCTTCCACCTGGGCTGTACCGACCTCGGCAAGCGACCGGCGCAACAGCGCCCGCTCGGCGGTCAGCAGCGATCGAGCCCGCTCCGGTTCCAACTGTCCCGACCTACTCTCATCGTGGTGCTGACGTGGTGGCCACGGTACCCGTCGCGCTGCCGTTCGGGCTGGAGACACGACGAGCTCCGCCTGTTCGCCATTGCCGGAGACATCGATCTCACCTTCTCGGTGCTGCTCCTCCTGAGCATGGTGGTGCAGATCCTCCACCGCCGGAGGCAGGCAGCCCCAGCGAGGGCGTCGCCCAAAGGGGCTAAGGTCGCGTCAGGTCTGAGCCTGCGCGGATCCGTACATGACCGGCCTGAACTCCATCCCGCCGTTCCTGATGACCGACACGATGCGGACGGATGCCGTCTACCGGATCAACATCGACGACGACGGCGACCTGCTGACCGACGCCGCGTTCACGTTCGTGTTCGCCGACGCCGCGGACGGCGGGCAGAGCGTGACAGTCCATCACGCCGTCGGCGAGGATGCGCGCAGGCCAGAAGCGCTCGGCGAGGTGCTCGTCGAGGCCGCCCCGGTCGGTCGCGACGACTCGGCGCAGCCGGTACAGGCCGGTGAGTGCCGGATCTTCGTCGGCGTGCGCAGCGACCCGTTCTTCGCCGACGCTGAGGGCGCCCTCCACGGATTCGAGTGGACGGGCCAGGACGCCTTCGCCGACAAGAACATCCAGTGCATGGCCTTGGACGTGCCCGACAGCATGCTCGGCGGCGATCCGGTGATCGACGTGTGGGCCACCTCCGGCGTCTGGCGGGACGCAGGCGGGTACGTTCAGGTCGACCGCGCCGGGCATCCGACGCTCAACCCGTTCATCAATCCCGAGTACGCGAAGGAGGCCTACAACGCCGGGCAACCCGTGGACGACGTGGCCACCTACCTCGAGCCGTGGGCCCAGATCCTCGGGGACCAGGGCTACGCTCCCGACGCGGCAACCGCGGCGGCGCGGACCGTGTTGCCGGACATCCTGCGCTACGACCGCGAACGCCCGGCGACCTATCCCGACAACGGTCGCAATCTGACCGACGCGAGCCCGGTCAGGTCCGTGTCGGTGTGGTCCCCCATGGCAGGATCTGCGGCGCAGGGCGGTACCCGATGAACACGTACGGGAACGGGTGCACCTGCAGATGCTCGGCGAACATCCCGGCCAGGAACTGGGGGCGGCAGGGTGGTTCTGCCACTTGGTCGAGCCGTGATGGTTGCGCCGTGCCCGCCAAAAGCCGGACGCCGGACAGGTCGCCGACCGAGCCCGCGGTCAGCCGATGCCTTCGATGATGCGGAAGTCGCGCTCAACGCCGTCGGAGAGAGCGGCCAGCGCCTTCTGGTAGGCCTCACTCTCGTATGCCGCGAGGGCGCGTTCGAAGCTGTCGAACTCAATCAGGACCGTGCGTTCGGCGATTCCGGCCTCGTGTGCGACGACCCGCTCGCCACGGGAGAAGACC
>NZ_JAGSOG010000172.1 GCF_018139695.1 Actinospica durhamensis
AAGAGACAGGTCACCATGTAGTGGGCGGGTGGGTGAAGCCGGTGGCGTCTCCGGTGGCGTCGGCGTAGACGGCGGTGGTCAGGACGTGTTCGCCGGGCTCGAGTTCGCCGCGCAGGACGGGGAGTAGCGTGCGTGGCCAGAGCAGGTGGCCGTTGGGGTCGGGGCGGAGCACCTCGCCGACGCGTCGAACGCCGAGATCGTGCGGGCCACGGAGGTCGCGCAGCCCGCTCGCCCTGGCTCCGGTCACGGCGAGTGCCGCGGCCTCGCCCGCCTCGTACCGCGACGTCGCCTCGTCGTAGGGGACGCAGAACGCTCCCTCGGCCGTCTGCAGTGCACGTGCGGTGGCCACGCGGTGGGTGCGGATGTGCCAGCCGTCGGCGAAGACCATGCGGGTCTCGATCTCGACATCGGGCCACGGCTGCCAACGCGCGAGCACTCCGGGCCCGTCGGCGTCCGCGGACCACGCGAGGTTCTCGCCGCGGACGCGCCAGTGCACGCCGTCGTCGCTCAGCCCGAGCATCGAGTCCACGCCCGCGCCTTCGAGTGCGACGGCGCGCGTGGAGACGGAGAAGCCGAAGGCGGTGGAGTAGGCGAGCTTGCCGTACTTGGCCTCGCCGTGCCGGGCCCAGCGGCCGCCTGGGAGGGCCGCGAGTGCGGTGACGTGGCCGGCGTGGTCGTGTGCGAGCAGCAGGCCCGCGGTCGGCTGTGGCTCGATCGCCGCGCGCGGGGGAAGCGGTTGTTCGGGGGTCGTCCAGAACGGGTGGTCCGCGGGCAGCGCCAGCGGCAGGAAGGCCTTGAACGCCCAGTACGGCGAGCCGATCGCGTTGTAGCTCTCGCTCATCAGGAGACTGGGATAGCCGTATCCGATCGAGAGCGTGCCGTCTCCGTTCAGCACCGGCCGGCTCCCCCACCATCTCAGGTGTCTGGCCCAGGCGCCGCGCAGCCGGCCCCAGTCGAATGCCGCCGTGTCGCCGACTGCGGGCACGTCGGCGAACGCGAGTGCGCCGAGGAACGAGCCTTGGGCGAACCGGTAGGTCAGGCTGCGGCCGAAGGCGAGGGCGCTGCCGTCCTCGGCCAGCCAGTGCGCGAATCGCTTGCCGAACTCGTTCGCCCGCGCCGTGACGCTCGCGCGGCGTTCGGGGCCGAAGGGGCTGCCCGGCTTGGCCAGGCGCGCGTGCAGGAGGGTGTAGAAGTGGATGGCCCAGGGCCCGTAGTAGTCGAAGGCGTCGTCCGGACCGTCCGAGTACCAGCCGTCGCCCCGGTAGAACTCGTCGACGCGGGCGAAGGCCGCGGCCGAGATGCGCTCGTCGCTGTCCTCGCCGACGGCGCGCAGGCCGAGGTCGACGAGGGTGGCGAAGAGCAGCCAGTTGTTGTCCACGGCTTTTGCCGTGGCGCAGGCGCGCAGCCAGTCGGCCAGGTTTTTGCGCTCGGTCGGGTCGAGCGGATCCCACAGCCGGTCCGGGGCGAGGGCGAGGGCGAATCCGAGCGCAGCGGACTCCACGATCCGCTGGTCGCGCTCGACGGGCTCGCCCCAGTACAGCGGATCGGCCGGATCGGTGCCGGCCGTGATCTCCCGGCGGATCAGCGGCCAGCCCTCGTACTCGCCACCGCCCGCGGCCAGCGGCGCCAGGCCCCACAGCAGGCGGGAGACCAGCTCGAGCCGGGCCACCCGCGGCGCGTAGACCGCGGAGGGTTGGGCCACGCCGTCCAGCACACGCGCGAATTGCGCCTCGTCGGCGAAGGGCGCGCACAGTCCGCGCAGCACGTCCTGGAATTCGGCGCGCGTGTGGGGGGTGGCTCCCCGGAACAACAGCCTCGACGTGGCGGCAGCTTGCTCGGCCATGGATGATCGTCCTCTCCGCGTGATTCGGTCGGTCTTCGAAACGCAGTCCTCAAGGGCCAATTCTCACAAGATCAGCTCTCGAAACTCAGTCCTCGAAGCTCCACGGCGTGGACGGCGGGGCCGCGTACCCGAGGTCGGGTTCGTCGCGCACCGCCAGCGCGTCGAAGGCCTCGACGTCGTCCTGGTCGAGTTCGAGCACGATGATCTCGTTCGCACCGCTGTGCAGGAGCGGCCAGGGCAGGTAGAGGCGTCGTTGCGGGCCGCGGTTCCAGTAGCGGCCGAGGCAGAACCCGTTCACCCAGACGTACCCCTTGATTCCCCCGGGCAGTTCGAGGAATCCGTCGCGCGGCTCGTCCACGTGCAGCACGCCGCGGTGGAACGCCGGTCCGGGCAACTCGGAGACGGCCGGGTCGGCGGCGCGCTCCCACGGCAGAGTGCTGAGGTCCTCGAGGTCGAGCGGGTCGACGGTCCAGCCGTGCTGGACCTGGAAGCCGTGTTTGACCGCGCCGGTGACGCCCTTGCGCTCGCCGGTGAGCGGGCCGTAGTTCACCCGGCCCATCGCCTCCACCACCAGCGTCACCTCGGCGCCGCCGGCCGGAGTGGTCAGCGGGACGGCGTCGAGCCCGTCGCGTTCGAGGATCCCGGCCGGTGCGCCGTCGACGAAGACGTGGGCGCGGTCGCGTAGCCCCTCGACCGAGAGCGGCTCGGCCTTGCCTCGCGGTCCGGGAATCCGGGTGCGGTAGACGGCGATCCCGTAGGCGTGTCCGAGCTCTTCGAAGCTCGGCGGCGTGGCGGTGGCGACGGTGCCGCTGGTCAGTTCACTGATGCACCCGAGCAGTGGCAGCCGGGCGTCCAGCGCGACGAGCGTGTTCGGCAGGCGCCGCTCGTCGACCTCGGGCATCGGCGGGAGCTGCGTGTAGCGGCCGAGGACCTCGCGGATCGCCCAGTATTTCGCGGTCGGACGGCCGTCCTCGGACAGCGGTGCGTCGTAGTCGTACGAGGTGATGGTGGGCAGGTACGTCGAGGTGGCCGGGTCGTGGTTGGCGCCGGCGTGGAAGCCGAAGTTGGTTCCACCGTGGGCCATGTAGAGATTCACCGAGCCGCCGCGTCCGAGTAGTTCGTCCAGGGTCTTCGCGGCGTCCTCGGCGTCCCGGGTGTGGTGGCCGAGGCCGTAGTGGTCGAACCAGCCGTCCCAGAACTCCATGCACAGCTCGGGCTCGCCGGGGCGCAGTGCGTGCAACGCGCGGTAGCTCTCGGCCGTGCGGCTGCCGAAGTTCAGGGTCGCCCGCACGCCCGGCACCGTTCCGGCGGTGAGCATCAGCTCGGTGGGGCCGTCGGCGGTCACCAGCGGGACGTCGATGCCGCGGGCCGTGAGGCCGTCGGCGAGATGGCGCAGGTAGGCCGCGTCCGAGCCGTAGGAGCCGTATTCGTTCTCGACCTGCACCATGACGACGTTTCCGCCGCGGGTGGCCTGGTGTCGCGCCAGCATCGGGATCAGCACGTCGAACCAGCGGTCGACCGGGGCGAGGAAGCGCGGGTCGGCGCAGCGCAGCGGGATCTCCGCCTCGGCGCGCAGCCAGGAGGGCAGCCCGCCGTTGTCCCACTCGGCGCAGATATAAGGACCCGGACGCACGATCGCGCGCAGCCCGCAGTCCGCCGCCGTGCGCAGGAAGCCCTCGAAGTCGGCCAGGCCGGAGAAGTCGTACTCGCCGGGACGGGGTTCGTGCAGGTTCCACGGGACGTAGGTCTCGATGGTGTCCAGGCCCATCGCGCGCAGCAGGCCGAGACGCTCGCGCCACTGCTCGGGCAGGACACGGAAGTAGTGGACGGCGCCGGACAGGATGCGGTCGGCGGCGGCCGGGACGGTGAAGGGGGCAGGCATCAGAACTCTGGGCTTTCCTCTGGGTCAGCAGTGTCCGGCGTAGCGGCGCAGGAATCCGTCCGCGCCGTGGACGGAGAAGTCGTAGCGGCCTTCGGTTTCCGAGCCGTCCCACGTGTATGTGTGCGTTCGACCGGGGGCCACGGTCACTCCGGTCGTGGTGAACGGCGGGAGGTGGCGCGCGAGGTTGTAGTGGTAGGCCGCCGTGCCGTGATTGGTCAGGGTGCAGGTCACCCGGCCGGCGGCCTGGTCCACCGCCAGCTCGGCCCCGGGCCGGTACGGCAGCGCCCGGCGCGGCCTGATGCCGGGTTCCTGGGCCGGGAGCGTCTGCGGGCCGTCGGGCACGGGGACCGGCGGGAGGTCTCGGCCGGCGATCGCCCGGTCAAGCAGCGCCTGGGCGTCGGGCAGGGCCGGGATCGAGTAGTCGGGCAGGTCGAAGTCGAAACAGCTGGTGAGATCGCCGCACACGGCCCGGCGCCAGGCCGAGATGTTCGGCTCGTGCACGCCGGTGACCAGCTCGAGGAAGCGCAGCACGGAGGTGTGGTCGAAGACCTGCGAATCGAGGTGGCCGCCGCGCGACCACGGTGAGATCGCGAGCATGGGCACGCGCGGGCCCAGGCCGATCGCCTCCTCGCCCACGAACTCGTCCGGTGTCCCGGCGGCCGGGATGGGTGGGACGACGTGGTCGAAGAACCCGTCGTTCTCGTCGTACATCAGCAGGAACACCGTGTGCCGCCACACCTCGGGATTGGCGAACAGCGCCTGCAGCGCGGTGTCTACGTAGAGTGCGCCGTGGGCCGGGGCCTGCGGCGCTTCCGGGTGCTCGGAGTACTGCTGCGGTGCCACCAGCCAGGACACGGTGGGTAGGGTGCCCTCCGCGCAGTGCTCCGCGAACGCCGCGAGGTCGAACTTCGTCATGGCGTTGACATAGCGGGGGTCGTCCTCCGGGAAGGCGTGGAACTGCTTGAAGTACGACAGCCCGTTGCACTCGAAGTCGCCCTCGATCGGGTCGTCGCCGGGCGTGTGGTAGACCCGCCAGCTCACCCCGGCCGCCTCGAGCCGCTCGGCGTAGCTGGTCCAGTCCGCGACCGGGTTCGAGGTGACGACCGAGTTGTCGGTGAACGGCCCGGTGGTTCCGTCGACGCCCGGGCCTGCGGTGCCCGACCACAGGTAGAGCCGGTTCGGGTCGGTGCACGCGGCCACCGAGCAGAAGTAGTGGTCGCAGATCGTGAACGCGTCGGCCAGCGCGTAGTGGTACGGGATGTCCGCGCGGGTGAAGTACCCCATGCACTCGGCGCCCTTGGCCCCGGTCCACCCGTCCCAGGTGCCGCGCCCGGCCGCCGCGTGCGTGGTCTCCCAGTCGTGCGGCAGGAACGTGGGGGCCTGCGCGTCGAACGCGGACGAGTCCATGTGGAACGGCAGCAGCACCCGTCCGTCCTCGTGGCGCGCGTCCGGCTGCTCGAACACCCCGCGCCCGCCGGGCAGGGTGGACGTCTGCCGGTCGTCGAACCCGCGCACGCCGCGCAGCGTGCCGAAGTAGTGGTCGAAGCTGCGGTTCTCCTGCATCAGGATCACCACATGCCTGATATCAGGCAGCTGTGGCGCACGGAGCGGCGAGCCGTCGGTCATCTCGGTTTCCCCTCAGAGATCCAGACTGGGCAGATCCAGGCTGGGCAGATCCAGGATCGACATATCCGGGCTTGGCGGATCCAGGCTGGGCAGCCGGGTCGCGCCGGTGTGGAAGACGGCCAGCGACTCGAGCCGGGCCGCCGGATCGCCGAGCGAGATCTCCAAGCGACTCGCCTCGGTCTCGGCGAAGACGTGCCAGCGGCGTACTCCCACGGTTCCCGCTGAGGCGAGCGCTGGCCCGTCCGCCCTGACTTCGTGCACGAATACGCGCTGGCCGCCGTCGAGCTCCTCGCGCAGCTCGAGGTGGTCGAAGCGGACCGGGCCGTCGAAGTACGCGGTGACCCGACCGGGCTCGTGGACCAGGCGCGCCGGGAGCGCCGGTTCGGCGAACCTCCGGCCGATTTCGGCGGTGACCTCGGCCAGCCGCGCGGTGTCGGCCTCGTCCAGCAGGCCCCTGCGGTCAGGGGGCAGATTCAGCAGCAGGCCCGCGCCGAGGCCGATCGAGCGGTACCAGATGCCGAGCAGGTGTTCCCGGGACTTGAGCGTCGCCGCGTTCTCCGGCTGCCAGAACCAGTGCGCGCGGATCGGCACGTCGCACTCCGGCGGCAGGTACACCGTCGCGTCGAGGGATTCGGCGTCCTCGGTGTAGACCGACTTGCCGACACGGTCGACCGCGTAGCGGCAGGGGTCGGCGGCCAGGCCGTCCTCGTTGCCGACCCAGCGGATCGTGGGCCGGCCCATGTTGAACACCATCGCGTCCGGCTGGTGCCGGTCGACCACGTCCATGATCGAGGCCCACTCATAGCGTCGCCCCTCGGACCCCGCGCCGTCGAACCAGAGCTCGTCGAGTCGGCCGTAGCCGGTGCACAGCTCGGTCAGCTGCTGCCGGTAGAAGTGGTCGTACGCGGCCGGATCCGGGTAGCACGCCGCATTGCGGTCCCAGGGTGAGAGATACAGCCCGAGCCGCATCCCGGCGGCGCGGCACGCTTCGGCCAGTTCGCGCACGACGTCCCCCCGCCCGCCACGCCACGGGCTCGCGGCCACCGAGTACGCGGTGGTGGCGCTCGGCCACAGGCAGAACCCGTCGTGGTGCTTGGCCGTCAGGATCACCCGCGCGGCGCCGGCGGCTTTCGCGTGGGCGACCCACTGGGCCGCGTCCAGCGCGCTCGGGTCGAACCCGCGCGGGTCGAGCGTGCCGTCGCTCCACTCCCGGCCGTAGAAGGTGTTGATGCCGAAGTGCAGGAAGACGCCGAAGCCGTCGCGTTGCCAGGCCAGTTGCGCGGCCGTGGGCACCGGCGCAGCGCCGTGCGCCTCGCTCACGCGCTGCGTCCCAGGCCCTCGCGGGTGACCGGGTGGGCGAACTCGAGTCCCTGCGCGTACCGGGCGAGTTCGTCCGCGGCGGCGTGCACGAGGCGCTGGAGTTCGTTGCCGACCGAGCCGGCTATGTGCGGGGTGAGCAGCACGTTGGGCAGGTCGTAGAGCACCGAGTCCGCGGGCAGCACCTCCGGCTCGGTCACGTCGATGACCGCGTGCAGCCGCCCGCGCCGCAGCTCGGCCTCCAGGGCGCTCGCGTCCACCAGGGAACCGCGCGCGGTGTTGATGACGGTGGCTCCGTCCCGGATCAGGGCGAGCCGTCGCTCGTCGAGCATGTGGTACGTCTCGGGAATCTGCGGGGCGTGCACGGTGACGACGTCGGCCTGGGCGCACAGTTCGTCCAGGGTCACCAGCCGCGCGCCGAGTTCGGCGGCCTGCTCCGGGCTGAGGAAGGGGTCGTAGACGAGCAGTTCGAAATCGAAGGGGCCCAGCAGTTCCAGCACCCGGCACCCGACGCTGGAGGCCCCCACCACCCCGACCCGGCGGCGGTAGTTGCCCGCGAGCGCGTAGTCTTCGAGCAGGTCGGGGCTCTGTCCGCGTCGTTCCCGGTAGTCCTCGCGCATCCGCAGGATCTGCTTGTTCGCGAAGATGATGGCGGCGAGGGTGTACTCGGCGACGGGCAGCGCGTTGGCCCAGCCCGCGGAGGACACGCGGATCCCGCGCTCCCAGCAGGCGTCCGTGACGAAGCCCTTGACCGAGCCGGCCACGTGCACGATCGCGCGCAGCCTCGGCGCCGACGCGAGCACCTGCCCGGTCAGTTCCGGACAGCCCCAGTGCGTGACCAGCACCTCCGCCTCGGCCAGGGCGGCGAGCGCGCCGGGCTCGGCGAAGTCGTGCGCGACGATGTCGGGGACGAGGTCCGCGACCCGGCCGAGCGCGGCCAGCCCGGCCGGGCCGAGCGCGCGCCGCGCCACCTCGGGCTTCATGGCGAGTAGGGTGCGCGGGCGCCGTTGCGCCGTGCTCACGCGAGACAGGTTCACGTAAATGTCCTGACTAATGGTCGCGCCGGTGGTGCCGGGCCCGGTCCTGGTCCCGCTCCGGGTCCCGGTCATTTCACGGCCCCGGCGGTGATCCCGGAACGCCAGAAACGCTGCAGGCCGATGAAGATCGCGATGATCGGGAGGATGGCGAGAGCGCTGCCGGTGAGGACCTGGGCGATGAAGGTCGGGCTCTCCGCGGCGGCCTGGTAGTTCCAGATATACAGGCCGAGGCTGACCGGGAACAGCTTCTCGTTGTTGAGCATCACGTAGGGCAGGTAGAAGCCGTTCCAGATCGCGGAGAACTGGAAGAGCATGACGGTGGCCAGGCCCGGCTTGAGCAGGGGAAGGCCGATCGAGCGGAACACCTTCAGGTCGCCCGCACCGTCGAGCCGCGCCGCCTCCATCACCTCGACCGGCACGTAGGCCTGGCTGTAGATGCGGGCAAGGAACACGCCGAAGGGGCTGACCACGCTGGGGATCAGCACCGCCCACACCGTGTTCACCAGGTGGATCTTGGAGGCGATCAGGTAGAGCGGAAGCGTGGTGAGCGTGCCGGGGACCAGGACGCCGAGCAGCACCAGGCCGTAGAGCTTCTCCTTGCCGCGGAACGCGTACTTGTCGAAGGCGTAGCCCGCCGCCGCGCAGATGACGCCGCTGACCACGGCGCCGACGCCCGCGTAGAAGATCGAGTTGAGGTACCAGCGGAAGTAGATGCCGCCGTCCGCGTGGACCAGAGCCTTGAAGTTGGCCGCCGGGTCGAGCTCGCGGAAGGAGAACAGGTCGCCGCTGAGCGTTCCACTCGCGGTCTTGCACGCGGCCAGGATGATGAAGAGCAGCGGCGCGAGGGCGTAGCAGAGCCCGATGGCCAGGGCGAGGTTCACCAGGGTCTTCGAGGTGAGCCGGGAGGATCGTGAGGTCATGCCGCATCCCTCCAGCGACGGGTCAGCCGCATGACGAGGAAGGAGAGCAGCGCCGCGGCCACGGCCAGCAGGATCGAGCCCGCGGCGGCGCTCGCCGTGTCCTGGTCGAGGAAGGCGGCGTTGTAGTTGTAGAGGTTCGGGGTCCACTGCCCGCCGATCACTCCGGGC
Organism: Actinospica durhamensis; assembly: GCF_018139695.1. Taxonomy (GTDB): domain Bacteria; phylum Actinomycetota; class Actinomycetes; order Streptomycetales; family Catenulisporaceae; genus Actinospica; species Actinospica durhamensis. The sequence continues at coordinate 8,794 of NZ_JAGSOG010000172.1, forward strand.
GCGATCTCCTGCATGACCAGCGGTTCGGTGAACAGCTGCAGCACGCCCACCATCGTCATCAGGCCGGCGAAGGTGGCGGCCGGTCCGATCAGCGGCAGCTTGATGCTCAGCGCGGTCCGCAGCTCGGAGGCGCCGTCCACCAGCGCGGCCTCGGCGACCTCCTGGGGGATGGCCTTGAGCGCCGCGAAGAAGATCACGATGTTGTAGCCGGTGAACTGCCACACCGCGACGTTCGCCATCGCCGGGAAGAGCCAGAGCGCATGGTTCATGTTCGGGTCCGCGCCCAGGTCGCCCAGCCAGTTCATCAGGGGGCTGACGTGCGGGGTGTAGAGGTAGAGCCAGGCCAGCGCGGCCAGCACGCCCGGTACCTGGCTGGGCAGGAAGTAGACCAGCTGGAAGAACCGGGAGGCCCGGGCCAGCGTGCTGTCCAGCAGCAGCGCCCCGGCCAGCGCCATCCCCATCATCACCGGGATGTAGATCAGGCCGTAGATCGCCACGTGGGCGAAGCCGGCCCGGAAGACGCTGTCCCCGAGCAGCTTCGCGTAGTTGCCCAGGCCCGTGAACACGGTGCTCGACCCGCCGAATCCGAGTCCAGAGCGTTCGGTGCGGAACAGCGAGATGTAGAGCGCGTAGCCGATGGGGATCAGCGTCACACAGGCGAAGAGCAGGAAGAACGGGGAGAGCAGGACGGCGGCGGCGCGGCCGCCGTGGCCCTTGCGGGTGCGGGGCCCGCGCCCGGCGGCCGTCCGGGTGGACGGCCGCCGGGCGGCGGAGGTGAGAGTAGCCATGGATTCGCGCGCCGGATCAGCCGGCGGAGGCCTGCAGGCCGGCGGACTTCAGCAGCTGGAGCACCTGGCTCTGCCCGGTGGACAGGACCGCGGCGACCGTGCCGCCGGAGCCGATCTGTCCCATCGGGGTGGACATCGCGGTGTCCATGCCAGGCACCTGTGGTCCCCAGGCCCAGCTCTGCGAGACGGTCGCAGCCGCAGCGTTGGCCACACTGAAGATGTCCTGGCTCTGAGCGTAGTAGCTCTTGTCGAAGGAGCTCTCGGCCTGCGCGGCGGCCGCGGAGTCGGCCGGCAGCGCGCTTGACGCGCCGCCCTGCATGCGGGTGGAGATCGCGTCCGAGCTCGTGGCCATCCACTCGGCGAACTCGAGCGCCGCCGCGGTGTTCTTCGTGTCCTTGCTCACCGGGTAGGACGAGCCGCCCTCGGCACCGTCGGCCGCGCTGCCCCAGTTCGGCAGCGGGGCCACCGCCCAGTCCCCGGCCTGCTTCGGGTAGCTGGACTTGAGGTAGGCACCCTCGTATGCGGGCTCGATCATCGAGAGGATCTGGCCGTTGGTGAAGGCGGTGGTGTAGGCCGGGCTGGAGCTCGCGCCGGTGTAGAGGAGCTTGTCGTCGGCCAGGCCCTGCCAGTAGGAGGCGACCTTCTCGTCCGCGGCGCCGGTGAGGTCCACCTTCCACGTGCCGCCGGAACTGGAGAACCACTGGCCGCCGGCCTGCTCGGCCAGCGAGGCCAGCCACAGGGCGTCGTCGGTGGGCAGCGCGGCGAGCTTGGCGCCCGGGTCCTTCGCGGCCAGCGCCTTGGCCTCGGAGGCGAACTGGTCCCAGGTGGTCGGGACGGCGAGGTCGTACTTCTGGAACAGGTCGGCGCGGTACCACAGCTCGGTGGGCTCGATGTCGTACGGAATCGCCCAGGTCTTGCCGCCGAGGGTGGTCAGCGGGAGCGCGGCGCCGAGTGCGGACTTCAGCTGCGGGGTGACGTACGCGCTGATGTCCTGGACCAGGCCCTCGGAGGCGAACTCCGGCAGCATGTCGTACTCGCAGTTGAACACGTCCGGGGCGTTGCCCGCCTTGAACGCGTCGAAGAGCTTGGAGTAGCCGGCCGGGCCGCCGGTGATCTTGGTGAAGGTGACGTGGATGTTCGGGTGCGTCTTGTTGAATTCGTCCACGACGGCCTGGGCGTTGAGCGTCCATGACCAGAACGACAGATCGACCACGGCGCTACCGCTGTACGTGGCCGAAACCTGCGCCGCGGAATCGGTGGATCCGCCGGCAGAACTCGAACACGCGGCGAGCACCGTTGCCATACCGAGCGTGCCTACCGTCACGAGGGCCTTGGAACGGCCACGACGGGATATCCGGGTCAGGTTATGAAGATCAAGCATCTTTGCTCTCACGGCTCCTCGGAGGAAGGGCGACGGTGTCGGTGGCTCAGTCTGCGTGCGCGAAGGAACAAAGTCAAGAGCTAAGAACCAAATATCTACCGTTCGCACAAACGAACATCCGTAGACGGGCGCAGAACCCGCTTCCACGGTCTCGGATGCGCCCCGGCGCCCTCAGGCCACCCGCGCTCCGCAGGACTCGCGCACCCGCAGCGTCGGGAGCAGGTCGATGTGCCGGGGTGACGAGGACGACGGGCCCGCCCCGCGCCGCGCGGCCAGCCGTTCCAGCAGCAGTCGGCCCGCCTGGTCGCCGACCTCGCGCTTGGGCGGGACCACCGCGGTCAGCGGGATGTCGGCCAGGGCCGCCACCTCGTCGTCGTACGCGATCATCGACACGTCCCCGGGGATCTTCACCCCCCGCGCCAGCAGCATCTGGCTGAGCAGCATCGCGTGCGTGTCGTCGTGCACCACCAGCGCGGTTATCCCCGCCTCGATCGCGGCCAGGGTGCCGGTGAGCAGATCCTGCTGCACCACCGGATCCGAGGTGTCACCGCCGAACTCGATCGGGCCGACCACCGGCTCGGGCAGCGAGAGCGTCTCGCGCACCTCGCGGTAGCCGCGCGCGAGACCCGGCGTGGTCGGGCTCGGCGGCGCGGCGAACAGGATCTGCTCGTGGCCCAGGGAGGCGAGGTGGCGCACCGCGACCGCCGCGCCGTGGGCGTGGTCGGTGCACACCCGGTCCAGGTCGTCGGCGGCGGTCCCGACCGAGGCGCGCCGCTCCAGCAGCACCGTCGGCAGGCCGAGGTCGAGCACCCGCTCGGCCTCGGCGCCGCGCGCGGTGCCGGTCTCCCAGATCGGCGCGATGATCAGCCCGTCGATCCCGGCGTCGAGCAGCCGCTCGATCTGCACGGCGTCCTGTTCCGGCTGGTAGAGGGTCAGTCCGAGCACCAGCCTGGCCCCCGCGGCCGCGGCCACCGCGCGCACGCCCTTGATCACGTCCGGGTAGTAGCGCTCGGCGCTCGGCACGACCAGGCCGAGGGTGAGCCCGCGCCCCTCGGGCACCTGACCGGCCAGTTCGATGCCGGGCGACGCGGCCGCCTCGGACGCGGAGGCCGGCGGGAGCACGTAGCCGTGCTTGCGCCGGAGCCGTCCGGCCTGGTCGAGGGCGTCCACGTCGCGGCGGACGGTCATCAGCGAGACGCCGAGGTGTTCGGCGAGGTCGGGCAGCTGGACCCGGCCCTGCGCACGCACCAGGCTCACGATGCGGTCCTGGCGGTCCGAGGCGGACTCGCGCATGTCATCTCCCCCACGGTCGGCGGTCACCGGCCCGTCGGCGGCGGCGCTGAGGCTCGGTCTCACAGTTGTTGGTCGATTGATCGATCTTTCAAACTGTAGCCTTTTCGTGGCCAGGGCGGTAGCGGGGCGAAACCTGCCCCAGACCGCTCCCCTGGACCGGGCTCAGGCCGGGGCGGGCTCGGATCCGCTCGAGTCGCGCACGGTCAGCCGCGGCGCGACGGCGATGCTCAGCCTGGAAGCCTCGGGGGCGGCCAGCCGGCGCAGCATCGCGCTCACCGCCATCTCGCCCACCTCGTACTTGGCCGGACCGACCGCGGTCAACGGAACGTCGGCCAGCGCCGCCATCTCGTCGTCGTAGCTGACGAGCGCCACGTCTCCGGGCACTGCGAGGCCCTCCGCCTGCAGCCGGTGGAGCACGTTGAACGCGTCGGCGTCGCTGTGCACGATCGCGGCGCGCACCTCGCGGCGCGCGAGCAGAGCCGCCGTCTCGGTCTGCGGATCCTGTTGCCGCCCGCCCTCGACGAGCAGGTCCTGCGGCAACCCGGCCGCACGCATGGCGGCACGGTATCCCTCGATGATGCGCGGCGCGGTATGGGTCATCCGGCACATCAGGGCGATGCGACGATGCCCCTGCGCCGTCAGATGCCGGACCGCGAGCGCGACGCCGACGTGGTGGTCGGAGTAGACCTCGTCGACCCCCTCGATGTACATCCCCTTCGCACCTGGCCGCTCGACCACGACCGTGGGCACGCCCGGCTCGGCCGTCGCAGCCCACTGCGCCTCGGTCGGCCCGGCCATGTCCCAGCTCGGCGTCACCAGCAGGCCCTGGGCTCCGGCCTCGAGCAGGCCGCGCACGCTCGACGCGTCCTGGTCGGCGGCGTAGCCGGTGACCGCGATGAGCAGGCGCATGCCGGCCGCGGCCGCCGCGGCCCGAGCCCCCCGGATCACCTCCTGGTAGTAGTACTCCGTGGTGGGCACGACCATGCCGAGCAGGACCCCGGACGCCGGCGGCCGACCCGTGCCGGCGCGCCCGGGCGTGGCCGGCAGCCGCGCGGTCGGCCAGGCCACCGCACCGTGCCGGCGCTGCAGCCGGCCCGCGTCGGTCAGGGTCCGGATATCCCGGCGGATCGTCTCCATCGAGATCCCGAGCCGTTCGGCCAGCTCGCGCACCTCGATCAGGCCGTGTTCGCGCACGATCTGCAAGATCCGGCGGTGCCGGTCCTCCACGCTGCTGCTCACCCTTGACCTCCCTCCGCACGCCCTGCGGCGGCGCTCGGTCGCGGCCGGCGCGCCTCGCGTCGCGCCATGGTAGGCCGCCCAGCCGTCTATTGACCGTTTCCGTGACCGTATTGTGGGTTTCGTTGACGCTCGGACGCGCGGCTGCCTAAACTCCCGAAACCGTCGGGACAACCCCCACGTCACGACGAACCCGCGGACGGGCGCCCACCCCTGCCCGTCCGCGGTTTCCGCCGCGCCAGACACCCAGGACAGCGCCGTCCGCTGCGCCCGGCGGCCCCGGAGGCGATCTTGCGTTCCCCTGACTTCCACTCCCTCACCCCCTTCACCTCGCTGAACGCGCACCCGCTCTCACGCCGGCGGCTCGTGCAGCTCGGCATCGGCGCCGGGACGGCGCTCGCGCTGCCCGCCCTGGCGGCGAACTCCGCCGCGGCCGCGACCGATCCGTACGCGGCCTTGCGTTCCACCTGGGTTTCCATGATGACCGGTGGCGTGACCAGCACAAGCGGTTCCGCGTACACCGCCGCCGTGGCGGGAATCAATGCGCAGACCCAGGCCTGGCTCGCGAGCATTCAGACCGGCTCGGGCATCACCGCGCTGTGGAGCGATCTGCCGCTCGGCTCGGTCTCCGCCAACATCTCCACCACCTTCTCCCGCCTCAAATCGCTCGCGACCGCGTACGTGATCCCGGGCACGAACTACACCGGGAGTTCGTCGCTGGCCTCGACGATCCTGGCCGGGCTCGACTTCATGGCGGCGGGCGCCTACTCCCCCTCGACCACCCCGTACGACAACTGGTGGGACTGGCAGATCGGCAGCAGCCAGATCCTGGAGGACACCGCGATCCTGATGTACGCGCAGCTGAGCGCGAGCCGGATCGCCGCCTACTGCGCCTGCATCGACGCCTTCGTGCCCGACCCGACCAAGCAGATGATCGTGAGCGGCGGGTCCACCACCTCGACCGGCGCGAACCGGCTGGACATGTGCCGCGCCGTGATCGTGCGCGGCGCGCTGGGCGAGGACTCCACCGCCATCGGCACCGGCGTCAGCGGCCTGATCCCCGAGCTGAGCCTGGTCATGTGCGGCGACGGCCTGTACGCGGACGGCTCCTTCACCCAGCACGGCGGCGTCGCCTACACCGGCACCTACGGCGCGATCTACTTCGGCGACATCGCGGCCATGGTGCAGCTGCTGGCCGGTTCCAGCTGGGCGATCCCCGCGGCCGACCTCTCCCCCGTCATCACCGGGGTCTCGGCCGGCTACGCGCCCCTGGTCTACAACGGCCTGATGCTCGACGCCGTGCGCGGCCGCGCCATCTCCCGCTACAACGAGCCCGACGCCTCCGACGGATTCTCCGCCGCGCTCACGCTGCTCGACTGGGCCGCCGCCGTCGCCGCCGCGGACCCGAGCCAGGCCGCGCAGTGGCGTTCGACCGCCAAGGGCTGGCTGCAGCGCAACACGGTCTACGGCGTCTCGGCCACCCGCCAGTCGATCGTGAACACCACGACCGGCGCGACGGTGACCGTCTCGGCGGCCGGCGTGGCGGGCATCGCGCTCGCCGAATCGGTGCTCGGCGACTCCTCGGTGACCGCTGCGGCCGAGCCGACCGCGCACCAGCAGTTCCCGAACATGGCCCGGGCCGTGCACCGCCGCCCCGGCTGGGCCTACGCCGTCTCGATGTGCTCGGACGAGATCCAGCGCTACGAGGTGATCAACGGGGAGAACCTGCACGGCTGGTACACCGGCGACGGAATGGGCTACCTCTACCTCGACACCGACGTCGCCCAGTTCAACGACGCGTACTGGGACACCGTCGAGATGTACCAGCTCCCCGGCGTGACGGCGGACGCGGGCACACTCGCGAACTCCGCGGGCGCGACCACCAAGCCGTCCACCACCTGGGTCGGCGGGTCCGTACTCGCGGGCAGCTACGGCGCGGTCGGCATGAGACTGCAGGCGTACTCGACGAACCTGACCGCCGTGAAGTCCTGGTTCTGCCTGGACTCCCAGGTCGTGTGCCTGGGCGCGGGCATCACCTCCACCTCGGGAAACAACGTCCTGACGACGGTGGAGAATCGCAACCTGCACACCGTCGGCAACAACAGCCTGTACGTCAACGGCACCCAGCAGTCCATCGGCGCCGGGTGGTCGAGCACCGTCAGCGCGGTGCACTCGGCCTGCATCACCGGCGTCGCCGGGTACTGCTTCCTGTGGCCCGCGGGCGCGAACAACGTCGAGTTCGCGCTCACGAACCAGACCGGCAACTGGCTGGACGTCAACTCCGGCGCCCCGACCACGCTCGCCGACGACACCCGCCCGTACCTGTCCATCGCGTTCAACCACGGCGCGAACCCGAGCGCCGCGACGTACTCCTACGTCATCCTGCCCGGCGCGACCGAGGCGCAGACCGCCGCGTACGCCGCGAGCCCGTCGGTGACCGTCGTCGCCAACACCGCGACCGTGCAGGCGATCAGCGACACCGCGCTCGGGGTGACGATGGCGAACTTCTACGCCGCCGCCACCGCCGGACCGATCACCGTCAACGCCCCGGCCTCCGTCTCCACCCAGACCAGCGGCAGCGATCTGACCATCGCCGTGTCCGACCCGACCTGGACCAGCGCCACGATCCAGGTCACCGTCGCGGCATCCGGCTATAGCGGCATCGTCTCGGCCGATCCGAGCGTGACCGTCCTGTCCAGCGCGAACGGATCGATCTCGCTCCTCGTCGAAACCGGCGGCAGCCGCGGCGCCACGCACCAGGTCACGCTGTCCACCAGCGGCGCCGCCCTCACTCCGGCCACCGCGACGCTGCTCGCCCCGACCGACGACACCTACGTACGCGGCGGAAGCTACGCGACGGACAACTTCGGCACGACGAACACCATGGTCATCAAGAACTCGACCGGCGACTACGACCGCGTGGCCCTGCTCAAGTTCAGCACCTCCACCGTCACCGGCACGGTGCAGCGCGCCATCCTCTGGCTCAACGGCAACACCGAGGACAGCGGCGGAAGCCAGACTCCGATCACCGCGTACGAACTCGGCAGCAGCTCGTGGAGCGAGAGCACCGTCACCTACAACACCACCCCCGCACTCACCACCGCGCTCGGCACCGGTTCGCTGAGCAACACCTACGACTGGGTCGGCCTCGACGTGACCGCCGCGGTGAGCGCGGCCGGTACCGCGGGTGTGGCCCTCGGCGTGTCGGAGCAGAGCGCCGGGCTCGCCGCCGTCGTCTACTCGAAGGAGGAGGGCTCCGGAAAGGGCCCCGTCCTCGAGATCATCACGGACTGACGTCAGCGGCCGGTGCCGGTGTAAAGGTCGAGCTCACCATCGAGCTCCACGGCCAGGACCGTGGCGTACTCGTCGAGCTCCTCGGCGGCCGGGGCCTCGATCCAGAGATGGCCGGGGTGGCCGCCCAGGCCCCCGGTGCGGCTGTGGCGCAGCTCGCGGCCGGAGCCGAGGACGGTGACGCGCCTGATCTGGTTCCGCAGGCCGCGCACGGCGATGGACTCGCGCGGGTTGTCGTAGCAGACCAGGTACACGGTCCGCCGGTCCTTCGAGAGGGTCGAGGAGCCGTAGTGGTGGCCGGCGGGCAGACCTGCGGTGGTGGCGTACACCGCCTCGGCGTGCTTCGCGATCCACGCGCCGAGCCGCTCGAGGCGGTCGGCCGCCTCCGCCGGGATGGTGCCGTCCTCGCGCGGGCCGACGTCGAGCAGGAGGTTGCCGCCGAGGCCGATGGTCTCGGTGAAGTAGCGCACGATCTGGCGCGCGGACTTCCAGTTGGTGTCCGTGTGCTGGAAGCCCCAGGAGTCGTTGACCGTCAGGCACAGCTCCCACGGGCCGTCGGGAGCGGTGAACGGCAGGGACTGCTCGGGCGAGGCGTAGTCGGCGTGCGTGCGGATGCGGTCGTTGAGGATCGTCGCCGGGTTGAGCTCCAGGATCCGGTCACCGAGCCGCCGCGCGGCCCACTGCCCGTCCGAGCGCTCCCACTCGCCGTCGAACCAGAGCAGGTCCGGACGCACGCGCGCCACCAGGTCCTCGACCTGCTCGTGGTAGTGCGTGCGGAAGCGGGCCCAGCGCTCCAGGTCCTGCCCGCCGTCGACCGGGACGCTCAACGGGTTGGGCTCGACCTCCGGATCGGGCTCCACGTCCGCGTCGCGCTCGACCTGGACGGTGGCGTAGTCCGGGTGCGTCCAGTCGATGTGGGAGAAGTAGAACCCGACCTTCAGCCCGTGCGCGCGCAGCGCCTCTGCGTAGGGCGTGACGAGGTCGCGGGCGGCCGGGGTGTTTTCGACCGTGTTGTAAATGCTGTGCGGGGCCTGCCAGAGGGCGACGCCGTCGTGGTGCTTCGAGGTGAGCACGGCGTACTTCGCCCCGGCCTTGGCGAACAGCTCGGCCCAGGCGTTCGGGTCGTGGTTGCGCGCGGTGAACCCGTCGAGCTGTTTGAGATAGGCCTCGGGCGTGAGCTCGCCGTTGAACATGGACCAGGACTCTGCGACGCCGTCGACAGCGTAGATCCCGTAGTGGACGAAGATGCCGAGCTTGGCGTCGGGGAACCAGGGCTGCATGGTCATGGGCGCAGGTCGCTTCCGCGTGTGGGAGTGGTTTGAATACGGCGACTCTAATTCCGCGCTCGTGGTAGCGGATCGGTTTCATTCACCCGCACTGGTACGTTTTCACCATGCACACCGTCTCGCTCCCGCTCTCGCACGCGCCCCGTGTCGCCGACGCGGGGCTTGCGGTGCACGGCGTGGGCACACCGCACGACCGGTTCCAGCTGCCCCGGCTCTGGCAGCTGCACCTGTACCGCTACCACGCCGGCTACCGCGTGGGCGGCGACGAACTGAGCATCAGGCCTGGAACACTCAGCCTGGCGCCGCCGGACACCGTCGTCGAATACTGGTACCGAGGTAGGTCAGAGCACTTGTATGTGCACTTCGACCTGCCGGGAGGCGTGGACCGGGCCGCCGAGCCCGAGGTGCGCGCGGTTCCCGTCCTCCAGGACGCCGCCGAGGCCGCGCCGCTGCTGACGGATCTGCTGCAACGGGCGATCCGCGCGCGGACGCAGGACAGCGCGGCAGCCGCGACGGCGAGCGTCTGGGCGGCGCTCTGGCACGTCGCAGACCTCGCCGACGCAACGGCGGCACGGCGCCGGCATCCGGTGGTGGACGCGGCCACCGCGTACATCGAGGCCCGGCTGGCCGACCCGATCACGGTCGCGGGCCTCGCGCGGCACTGCGGGATCTCGCACAACCAGTTGACGCGACTGTTCGGCACGCATCTGTCCTCGACCGTCGTGGGATATATCAGGGCCCGACGGATGGCGCGGGCCCGACACCTGCTCACCTCCTCCACCCTGCCGATCGCCACCGTCGCGGCCTCAGTCGGCATCCCCGACCTGCAGGCGTTCAACAAGACCTGCCGCCGCGAACTCGGCGCGCCGCCACGAGCGGTTCGCGACGGCGCCAATGCCGAACACGTGCCGCCGGCTCAGGTTCGCGGGTCGCGTACCGCTGCGCGTGCGGCTTCGAGTCGTGCTACCGGGACGCGGAAGGGGGAGCAGGAGACGTAGTCGAGTCCGACCTGGTGAAAGAACTGGACGGATTCGGGGTCGCCGCCGTGTTCGCCGCAGACGCCGAGTTTGAGTGCGGGGCGGGCGGCGCGGCCTTCGCGGGTGGCGAGTTGGACGAGGCGCCCGACGCCGTCGCGGTCGAGGG
>NZ_JAGSOG010000173.1 GCF_018139695.1 Actinospica durhamensis
GTGTGGGACGGGGCGGGCTGGCTGGTTCCGCGCACATGGAGCTCGTCTCCGGGGTGGTGCAACTTCGCCCGCAGGACGCGATGTTCGAGGCGATGCTGCGCGGCTGGCGGGCGCAGCAGACGGCCCGGGGTCTGCAGTCGGCGACGATCGAGGCGCGGGAGAAGCTGGTACGCCGCTTCCTGGAGTTCACCAACGCCTACCCGTGGCAGTGGACGCCGGGCGACGTGGACGACTGGACGCTGTCGCTGACCTCGGAGAAGCACCTGGCGCCGTCCAGCATCCGCGGGTACCAGACGGATCTTCGCCTGTTCAGCGAATACGTGACCGACGGGCGCTACGGGTGGGCGGTGGAGTGCGAGAAGGCGTTCGGCACGTTCCCGGTGGCGATCTGCCACGAGTGGAACACGATCGCCCATCTCAACGAGTACGAGGGAAATCCGGAGGCGCGCCCGTTCACCCGCGAGGAGTTGCAGCGGTTTCTGGACTACGCCGACGAGCAGGTCGAGCGGGCGGTGCGGGCCCGGCGCAAGGGCGTGCTGGCGGCGTACCGCGACGCGACGATGTTCAAGGTCCTCTACGCCTGGGGTCTGCGGCGCACCGAGTGTTCGAAGCTTGACCTGGTCGACTTCGGGCGCAATCCGGCCGCGCCGGAATTCGGCCGGTTCGGGATGCTGCATGTGCGCTATGGCAAGGCGGTGCGCGGGCAACCGCCGCGACGGCGCAACGTGCCGTCGGTGATGGGCTGGGCGGTGGAAGCGGTGGCCGACTACGTCGAGAACGTCCGGCCGAGGTTCGGGGCCGCCGAGCACGCGGCGCTGTGGGTGACCGAGCGGGCCGGACGCCTTCAGCCTGCGGAGATCAACGCCCGGTTCGTCGCCTACCGCGACGCGCTCGGGCTGCCGAAGGTGCTCACCCCGCACTCGCTGCGCCACTCTTGGGTGACCCATCTGACCGAGGACGGGGTTGACCGCCGGTTCATCCAGGAGGCTGTCGGGCACCGGTGCGACACCTCCACGGCCATCTACACCCACGTGAGTGGAGACTTCATGAACACCGCGCTGCGCAAGGCCCTGACACCGGCGTTCGAGCCACCCGCGCCGCAGCGGGAGGGGAAGTAGATGACTGCGCTGCTGGACTACCGGTGGAACCTGCGGCAGGTGATGGCCACCCGTGGGATGTTTCAGACCACGGACCTGATCCGGCCGCTGGCCGATCGCGGGATCAACCTGTCGGCCAGCCAGGTCTACCGCCTGGTCGTCGAACGCCCCGAACGCCTGAGCCTCAAAGTTCTGATGGCGCTGATGGACATCCTCGAGGCCCGGATGGACGAGCTGATCGAGCCGGCCGCTGCCCCCGGTGCCGCTGCTCGGCTGAAGAAGGCCGTCGGCGCCGAGACGAGCATCGGGGAGCTGCGCCCGCGCCGCGCCCGGATCACCGCGGTCCGCGAGGAGTAGCAGTTGCCCGTCACGTTCGCGCCGCAGGTGCTGAAGGACCCGATCGCCGTGATCGTCGAGGCGGTGCTCACGGTCGAGCCCGCGCTCGAACGCGAAGCGATCACCGAGACGGTGACGAAGATTTCCGGTGGACGGCACAAGCGCCGCCTGCTGGCCCAATCGCTCGTGGACAACCCGCAGGTACTGCAGGACGGGCGCTCTCCGGCGCCGCGGGCGATCGGGGATCTGCTGCTGGCCCTGCAGAAACTCGGTACCCAGAGCATCACGCCACCAGTTTGCGCGATGTGCGGCAAGCATCTTCGCACCCTGCAACGCCGCGGCCAGGACTGGTACTGCACAGCGTGCACTGCCGCGCTGGGCCCGTGCGCGGCCTGCGGGAAGACAAAACAGCTGGTCTTCCGCGACCGGCAGGGCCGGGCGCGCTGCGCCCAGTGCCCGCCGGTCGAGTCGGGCGCCCCGGCCACCATGCTGACCGCGGCCATCGCCGGTATCGATCCCTCGGTCGATCAGGCCACCATCGCCACGGCACTCGCCGCCACAGCCAGCCGCCCGGGATTCCGTCGCCAGCTTGCTTGGGCGATCGAGGAACGTCCGGAACTGCTGACCGGCGCGGGAGCCGAAGCTCCGCTTCCCTCGGTGCTGCGGCTTATCGACCGACTCCTCGACGCCGGGGTCGCCGGCATCGTTCGCCCGCCCTGCCCGGGCTGCGACCGCGTGATCCCGCTGCACCGGAGAATCAATGGGTTGTGGCTTTGCCGCACCTGCGTGGCCCACTCCCGCGCGGTGGCCTGCGCCAGCTGCGGCACGGTGCGCGAACCGGGTACCCGCGACGAACACGGACGCCCGCTGTGCCCGAACTGCCTGGCCCGGCATCCGAACAACCACGAGGTGTGCATCACGTGCGGTCGACGGCGCCCGGTGTGCAACCGCACGCCGGCAGGGCCCGTATGCGCGAACTGCCGCCCCCTGACGATCGCGACCTGCAGCATCTGCGGCACCCACGGCCCGACACTGCGCTCGAAGACCACCGGAAGACCTTGGTGCACCGCCTGCGCCCAGCGCTGGGCGATCTGCTCGGGTTGCAACCAGATGCGTCCGGTGCGCGGCGGCACGCGCATCGAACCGCTGTGCTCGACCTGTACCCGCCCCGATCCGGCGTTCTGGCGCACCTGCCAGGACTGCGGACAGCCCGGCCGCATCCATCTCGGACGCTGTGCCCGCTGCAGCCTCGACCAGAAGCTGCGCGAACTCCTCGGCGATCACAATGGGCAGATACGCCCGGACCTGCAAGAGATCTACCAGGCCCTGGCCACCACGCCGCGGCCGCACACCGCCGCGGGGTGGCTGGCCAAGAGCGCCGCGCCGCGGATCCTGCGCGAGATCAAAGACGGCGACAAGCCACTGACCCACACCACCCTCGACGAACTGCCCTCCGGCAAGACTGTCGAGCACCTGCGCTCGGTCCTGGTCGCGATCGGCACCCTGCCCCAGCGCGACGAGCAGATGGCCCGGCTCGAACGCTGGATCACCGCCACGATCGCCGCACGCGAGGACCCCGACGAGCGCAGCGTGCTGCACCGCTACGCCTCCTGGCACGTAGCTCGGCGCCTGCGCGGGCGTGTGAACGGAACCGAAGCGACCTACGGCCAGTTCACCGGCGCCCGTCACAACATCAACGCCGCGATCGCGCTGCTCGACGCCCTGACCGGGAACGGCACCACGCTCGCCACCGCCCGGCAGCGCGACCTCGAAGCCTGGCTCGCCGACTCGAACGCGCCCAACCGGAAGGATGCCGGCAACTTCGTGCGCTGGGCCAAGCGCAACAAACTGACATCCCTCGACTTCGCCGCGATCCGCTGGACGGGGCCGACCGGCGTCATCGACACCGAGGGGCGCTGGCAGCAGGCCCGTACCCTGCTTCACGATGAGAACCTTGAGACCGAAGACCGCGTCGCGGGACTGCTGGTCCTGCTCTACGCGCAAAGAGCAGCCGCCATCAGCCGCCTCACGATCAGCCACGTCACCAGCGGCCCGGGCGGAGTGCTGCTGCGCCTGGGCGAGGAGCCCGTGCTGCTCCCGGAACCCCTCGACGCTCTGATCCTGCGCCTGGCCACAACCCGCACCGGCCACGCCGCCATCGGCGCGGGTAGCGAAACGGGCTGGCTGTTCCCCGGCGGCCAGCCCGGACGCCCGATCAGCGCCTACCGCCTCGGCGAACGCCTGCGTGAGCTTGGCATCCGCCCCGGCCAGGCCCGCTCGAGCGCGCTGTTCCAACTGGCCACCGATCTGCCCGCCGCCCTGCTCGCCCGCATGCTCGGCATCCACATCACGGTCGCGGTCGCCTGGCAGCGAGCCAGCAGCGGTGACTGGACCACCTACGCCGCCGAAATCAGCCGCCGCAACACCACTGATCGTGACAAGGAAACACGCCTGTGAACAGCTCACCGTGGATCACATCCCTCGGCGGCCCGCTGATCCTGATCCCGGAATCCGCCTGCGAGCACTGGATCGGAGCCCCGCGCGACTGGCCTGAGGACGAAGGCGACTACGGGCGAGCGTGCGCCGTCGACGGGTTCATCGGCCTGATCGATGTCGGACCGGCCCGCGCTCTTGTCCTGGGCGACGACCCCGCACCCACGACATTCCACCCCGAGCGCAACCTGCTCATCCGGGCCATCGCCATCGAGGCTGACACGGACCTTGACGCACTCCTCGACCGAGTCCTGCCCACCATCGACTGGGACGAGCAACTGACCTGGGACATTCCCGGCCCCATCATGCTCTTCGACTCCGTGTACAGCTACACCCAGGTCATCGAGGAGGGTGAAGAGCGCGTGCGGATCGAACTCGCCGCCGGCCACCACACAGTCCAGGCGGGCTACATCCAGATCCCAGACGAGGCATGGCTCATCCTGGTCCAGTTCACGGGCCCCGAACCGGCCTGAGCCGACCCATTCCGAGAGTTCCGATACCTGACTCCGCCAGAGCACGTGACGACCCGGCTCACTCGGGACGCCGCTGCGCGCATGGAACGGGCGCTGTGGTCGTAACTGAGACCAGCTGCGCTCAAACTGAGACCAGACCGGCTCTAGTTGAGACCACAGTTGAGACCACGGGGCTGTTTTGGATCTATCCGAATAAGCGGCTTGGTTCGCGGGCCGCAGCTCAGAGGCTGTGCCCGGAGCGGGATTCGAACCCGCACGGCCTTGCGGCCTGGGAGGTTTAAGCTCGATCACCCGGTGTCCGTCGGCGTCCGTGACTGTCCATCCATGCAGGTGGAGACAGTCAACGGACATCGGCGGACACCGGCGTATCTTGGCGAACTGAGACTGAAACTGAGACTACGGTCATTGATAAACCGGCTTCGATGGGCGCGCGGACCCTATGGGCAGCCAACGGTGCTCGACGATGGGCACATCATGTGCAGCAACAGCGAGGCGGTCAGGCAGGCGGAAGGCAAGCGACTAGGACTATCGTGACGGCGTGTCGGACGGCTCGTCCCACGTCTGTTGTGGCCTCCGGCCAGCTTAGAGGTCGGTCTTGCAGCCTGGGCTGGGCCCAAGACCGGCACGTCGCTCGTCAAAACTCTACTGTGCGCGGGTCCCACCAACTATGCTCACCTTATGTCTGTCGATGTGGGGGTTGCCGCTCTCGTAGCCAGTCACCGGGCACACAGGGAGTCGGCGGGTGCTGACAGCCTGGCAGGCTCGTCTTCGGCTCTCCTGCTGTTCTACGCTGCGGAGTGTGGGCTCAAAGCGGCATACATGAAGCGTCAGAGCCTGAACAGCACAGCTAGTCTCGAACCTCGCGCGAGATCACATGATCTTCGCTACCTGGCCAAGGAACTACACCTGAGCCATGCAACGGTGATGCAATTAGACCGCCGATGCCGGGCTAGCCATGATCGATCCATTACAGTAGATGTTGCTGACTGGCATCAGGCCTGGCGCTACGGCTGCGGTTTGGAGTCATCAGATGAATCTACTGCGATCGCATGCTTGATGACCTTGGTTCAGTGGTGTCGAATGGAGATCAGGTGATGACCGACCCACTTGACGTTCCGGTGCCCAGAAGGCTGTTCACCTGGGTAGATGTCGATGCTCATTTGACCAAGCTCGTAACCTTAGGCTTGTGGCCCGAGTGGCTTCTTGAGTGCAGTGCATACTGGGATTCGCTCGTGCTGACTGTCGCTCAAAATACCGCCCATGAGGCAGTCTGGACCTGGTTGGCCCGTGCATTTGGCCCACTCACGGTTGATCCCGAGGCTGCTGCTATTCAGCTCGAAAGCTTCGATCAGAGTAATGGACGATTTCTTCCCGTTCAAATCGCTCCAAATAATGGCGATGAGTTATATTCAGTTCGTGTTCCAAGCTGGCATGACAAGTTCATCACGCGAGAACTTGCGAATCCGTTGCCAGCTCCGAAAGAACCGGACTTCGCAAGCGGTGGCGTAAAGGTCTGCGCATTTCACTCATACAAGGGTGGAGTAGGCCGTACACTGCACGCCGTAGCCTTGGCTATGAGCCTGGCAGCGGATCCAGCACATCCGTGCAGAGTCTTACTTGTCGACGCGGACCTCGAAGCGCCGGGCATCACGTGGATGGTTGCCGCCGAGCAGCCTGAAATTAACTTTTCGTTTGAGGACTTCCTCGCTTTGCTTCACGGTTCAACTGATGGAACGCCTTTGGAAGCAATTGCACTTGCCGGTCAGTATTTAGAGCAGCAAGACTTGGGAGATATTGTTATTCTTCCAGCGCGTCGCGATATCGACCGTATTAGCGCGTCACCCATTTCGCCGATTGATCTGCTTAACGCTGAAGGCCGCGATCAGTACTTCCTCACAGAGTCGATTGCCCAACTTGCGAAGGCAGTAGGCGCTGAGGTGGCAATTGTTGACTTACGCGCCGGTACGAGCGAGCTGAGCGCTCCGGTACTCCTTGATCCGAGGGTCCATCGGGCTTTTGTTACCACTCTAAGCGATCAGTCGATTCGTGGAACAATAAAGCTTCTCGAAGAGATTGGCTTGCGGGCTCCGTCAATTCGTGAAACCGATCCAGTGGCTACAGTAATTGTCACTCATCATATCCCGGAGCGCTCCGCGGCACTGACGCGAGGTGCTGCACGCTTGGCTGCTGCTGTTGCCGGTACGGTACGGGGCGCCTCGCCAGCGCAGCCGATAGAGCTGGATATTGCAGCACGCCCCGCACTTAGCACATTTGAAACAGACCTGGTTACTCTTCCTGGCCGCTGGTCTGAAGTTATACAAAAGATTAAACGCAATGGGCTTGATGAGGTGGTATCGGAGCTTGCTTCAGCGCTTCGCCCGGATCGGAACGTTGTTGCGCCTTACCAGGCTGCAATAAGCGCCGAGATCATGGACCGGCGTCGCCTGGAGCTCTCTGGTGTTTGTCAGCGGTTTGCCAAATTTTCCAGCGGCGATGAGATGCCGCCGGAGCTAATGGCAGCGGATTTCTATCAGTACATCTCGCGAAGCATCGCCTTCGGCGCCCAGGTTGAAGTATTTGTGGGCGGTCCTGGCTCTGGAAAGACTTCACTATTCTTGTGGTTGAGCTGCCTCAGCGACCCGGCGGTACTTTTGGAGACTACACGTACTCCCACGCGTAGTCTCCCGCGTCGGCTGACTTCTGCACAGGCAGAGGGTCGTGAAGTACGTATGGTTCCCCTGTATGCACCGCGGGACGCGATGGAGCGTCTTGCGCAGATCACGATGCCTCCGTCGTTGGTTGACCGTTCGCAGACGGTCGCATCGCGGATTAGAGATGAGCTGCAATCTGCCGGCGCAGAGACGCGGTGGGCAGAGATGTGGGTTGACTGTATGGCTATTGCTGCGGGCATCGCCGAAACCGAAGACGCGCCCACTGGGCGAGAAGGTCTTGTGCGACTGGCGCGTTCGCAGCGGACTATTTTTCTCCTCGATGGTTTGGATGAGCTTTTCCCAGATATTTTGACTAATGAGGTGCAGAAAGCGGCCCTTGCGGCACTGTGGAATGAAGTCATGCCGTGGGTCGAGACGCTGAGGGACAATCTGGGATTTATTGCGTTCATTAACCCTGCTGTGATGCCAGACCGGCGTACGGGTCCGCGGTATAGTTCTCGCACGGCATCCCTCGACTGGGAACAGGACGACGCTCTAAATTTTGTCGACTGGTTGTGTGAGAGAGCCCGCGTACGAGATGCCAAAGAGGACACTAGAAGATATATCCAACAGGCAGATTCGCTCGACTGGCTTTGGGGTCAGCGCCTCGGGCCGAATGATAGTAGGGTTGCGAGATCAATCGACTGGTTCCTCGACAGTGTCTCAGGTTTTAATGGTGTTATCCGAGCTAGCGATGTTGCTGCTGTAATTGGCGAGGCGGCGCGGTTGTCGGTAGCTGGCAGCGACGATTCTTCTTCGGAGTGGGAAGACCGAGTTCTTGCTCCCCATGCACTAATTGAAGCAGTCGAGCGTGTAGGTCGGCACAAGGTATTTTCGCTAATCGAGTTTGATTCTATTGTGGGTCCCATCCTTAAGAAGATGTCAGAGCTTGACTCGAGCCTAAAGGTTCTCCCGTTTGATGCCGATGCGGCGGATCTCACCCGGGTTGAGGTTAGGGCATTGCTTGCCAACTCGATTTTGCATCGTGTAGATGGAGGTCAATATTGGCTTTCGAAGCTGTACAGGCTCGGTCTCGGATTCGAGCCGACTGAGTTTAGCCCACAGTTGGCGATGTTCCGTGGCGTGACGCGTTCGCCGCGTGCCAGGTCTTACTATCGCTAGGCTTGCGTGGATCTATGTGAATTTACCTAGCTTAATGCGGATGGAAATCTGGTAAGCAGGCATGACGGATGCGGGAGTGGTAGCTCTAAATGTGGTCATCGAATTCGTGGGTCGGCATTTCTGCTTTTGACCAAACCTGATCGAGGCTGTCTAGGTAGACCATAAATAGAGATTGCTCCCTAAGCTTTCGGAGGCAGAACGTGGGCGCTGCTGCCCCCGCGACGCCGTAGATATGAGGTGTGGCGATTAGCTCGTCATCGGCTCGGCAAACTGAGGTGTAGAGGCCAGCGTTGTGCAGGCGGAGCGTTACTCCACTGGTACCTGCGAGAGGGCTGACGAGCGATAAAGCATTTCGAATGCGACCGGCGACTGAGTCGCCGATGCGTTCGTCCTCACCACGCTGGGCAACTGCGGGGGAGTCGGGGTGACCGAGAAGTACACGGGTGCGGACGCCGGCTTGGGCTTTCTCAGTGAGGAGTTGCACGATGCGAGTGTCCTCGAAGAGGAACAGGCCGCTGTAGACGAGGATGTCGATTTCCTGTTCGGCGCCAGCGAACAGGTCATACCAGACCTGGCGGGGTACGGCGTAGCGGTGGGGGTAGACGGCGCGGATTTCGGGGCCGAAGCGCGTGGTTGGGCCGTCGCGGTTGATCGCTACGTCCGGCCAGAGCTCCGCCTCAGTACGGTCGAGTAGCTTCGCGATTGCCACGCGGGACCGCGGGTGTGGGGTGCGGCCGGCGAGCCAGCGCTCTACTGTCTTTGGGTCCACTTGGAGAGCGGACGCGAGGCCGAGCTGATCTAAGCCCTTGTGGGCGAGTGCGCTGCGTAGAGTCTCGTTCACGAGCTCCCCTGACGACGTGGCGGACGTCTTCAGCATACCTAAGAAGTCCCTAGACGTCCCTCGAAACGCGGTACTGCTGACTACCGGCTGCGCCGATGCTCGTGCACACGGTCGCCATGTGCGAGATGTCCCGGAGCCGGCCCGATGGATCGGCACTGCGCTCTCGGTCTGGCGTGTGGCGCCCGGTGGCATCTCTCAGCGTTGGGAGCCGCGAGCGGTCGAAGTGCACCGGGCATGGGCTCGGCGAGCCACGGCGCTCGGGCGGCCTCGGCTGCTGGGTACGGCAGATCGAAGGGTGGCTTCTCTTGCACAGCGAATATGCACCGCATCAGCTGGTCGGCTCCCGTCTGCGGGCCGTGCGGCTCAGCTTCGGGCTGTCGCAGGAGGCGTTTGCGGACACGGTCAAGGCGGTCGGGCTCGATATCGGAGAGCCGAATTTCTGCTCGAAGCGTCTCGTTCAGAAGTGGGAGGCCGGCGTGCACGGGATGCCGGCGGCACGGTACAGGCACGCGATTGAGAAGCTCACGGGTGAGCCGTTCTCGTACCTGTGCGCGCCGACTGCGCCGAAGGACAGAACGGACGCGGCGCGGCGGGTGTCCCGTGCCATCGCAACGATGACGGTGCTCGAAGCCGAGTTGTTCGACCTCCACGCGTTCCTGAACCGCGAGCCGGAGCCGGAGGCGGAGTATGGACCTCGTCAGTGAGAGCCTCGCTGAGCTGATCGGGGCGCCCGTAGCCATGGGCGCCGATGAGCCGGTCATGCTTGGGTGCGTGCGTCTGGCTGCGCAGCCGGAGAGTGTTGGTGAGGCACGTTCGGTCACGCGTGAGGTTCTCGGGCGGCTGCGTATTGGTGAGGTGGCCCGGGAGAACGCGGAGCTGGTCGTCTCGGAGCTTGTGACTAACGCCGTGGTTCACGGCGGTGCGGGCGACGATGCGCACGTGCTGCTCGTGGTGATGCAGTCTGGGCCGATGCTCAAGGTGAAGGTGTACGACACGACTCCGAACCTCGGGCCGCGCCCGGCACCGGCCAGCGATGCGGAGAGCGGGCGCGGGCTTGTCATCGTCGATGCGCTTTCGGATCGGTGGGGCGCGACTTCATCGACGTACGGCAAGTGTCTCTGGGCTGAATTCGACGTGGGCGTGCTGCTGCCGAGCGGGCCGGAAGCGTGATTCGATGGTGCGAGCAACGGCGGCAACGAGAGCGAGGATGGGGCCGGTGAGCCCGCGAGCCACGGCGTGGGGCGCGTACAAGACGATCGCTGCGGCGTTGCGTCAGCGCATCGCTGCGGGCGACTATGCCCCTGGGTCGTTGCTGCCGAGCGAGGCGGAGCTGACGGCCGAGTACCAGGTGTCTCGGAACACGCTGCGCCGTGCGCTTACAGAGCTCGAAGAGGAACGGCTGATTACCGTGCTGCCGGGGCGGGGGCGGATCGTCGCTCCGGCCGGCGGCACGGCACGGGCGGATGCGGGTTCGGCTGAGCCGAGCTATCGGCAGATTGCGGCCGATCTCCGCGCGAAGATCGAGGGCGGCGACTTGCGGCCAGGGGACGCCCTGCCGAGCGAGGCGGATCTGACCGAGGCGTACGGGGTTTCGCGCGGGACGGCGCGGCAGGCGTTCTTGGAGTTGCAGGCTGCTGGGCTCATCGACGCAGTTCAGGGCAAGGGGCGGTTTGTGAAGGCGACGCCCCCAGCGTGAGACGTCTCAAGACGTCCGCTGTCGGGCGCTGTTTTGCGCATCTGTCGCGGGTTACGTTCGGTACATGGATCTTCTGGCCTGGGCGCGTGACCTCACAGAGCAACTCCTAGCGGAGCCATTGCCTCGGAAGTGGGCGCACAGTCAGGGGGTCGGCCGACGCGCCGAATCGCTCGCGGGTATCCTCGGCGAGGATGCCGAACTGGTCGCTGCTGCGGCTTGGCTTCATGACATCGGGTATGCCCCAGCCGTTGCAGCAACTGGCCTTCATCAACTGGATGGCGCGCGGTACCTGCGGGACGTGGAGCACGCTGATCCCAGACTGTGCGCGCTCGTTGCCCATCACTCGTGCGCCTGCATCGAAGCCAGGCTTCGAGGGCTGGCGAGTGAGCTCGCGACCGAGTTCCCGCCGGTCGGTGGGCTGCTCGCGGATGCGATGAGCTACAGCGACATGACAACTACGCCCGATGGCGAGATAACGGACTGGGACGGCCGGCGTACCGAGATTCTTGGACGCTACGGCGCGGGGTCCCTCGTCTTCGACTACATCAGCGAGGCTAATCCGATGATCGCCGAGTCGGTACGACGCGTCTCCGAGCGGCTTTCGGCAGTTCGGGCGTAGTGCGGTTGGCCGAGCGGACGAGTGCGCCCTGCTCGTCGCGGCGCCATTGCCAGCCGGAGCTGTCAAGAAACTCGATCACGACGGGTTCGGCGCCCACGTAGGTCGATAGCCAATCGCGCGGGGCCGGACGGCGCACGGTCTGGCCTGGCGGGACCAGGCCGATGAACTCGGCGTCGGGCTCGCTGCCATCGCGGGTCGGAAGTGGCAGTTCTACCTCGTAGATGGGCGTATCCGAAGCGTTATGCACGTGGAACAGGAGTTCCCGGGACCCGTCAACTGACCGGTGTATTTCAACCCACGCGCTCACACGAGCGGCTTGCGCGCGTCGCTCGTCCTCGGTCCGTTCCGCCTCGCGTCCGTGTTCACGGCGAAGCAGCACGAAGCCGGTCACGAACGCGCCGACGGTACCGATTGAAGCGAAGACGTTGGAAGTGGTGTCGATCCACTCAGTCCCCAAGGCGCGGCGTCCCGTCTCCGTTGAGGAAGTCAGAGACGCGCATGCGCATGGAACGGTCCATCTGGAGCCCTTCGACGGCCTCCGGTGCAACCCAATGGACTTCGCTGGACTCGCTGCTCGGTGTCGGCTCTCCGGCTACGGGCCTGCCCGTGAGCACGATCGAGAACTCTTGGCGCACCTCGTCGTTGCTGGTGTAGTGGAGCAAGTGCCGCGGGTCGCTGTAGATGCCCACGATGCCGTTCACAGCGCACGTAATGCCAGTCTCCTCCACCGTTTCGCGCACCGCCGCGGCCACGAGCGATTCGCCGAGATCGATGGCGCCGCCCGGCAATGCCCAGTTCCCGTTGTCGGTCCGGCGGATCATCAGCAGGTGACCGTCGTCGTTCGTGACGACGACGTTCACGGATGGCACGAGGCTGTTGGCAGGCGGTGCGGCGGGGTCGTCGTAGTAGTCGACTCGGCGCGACATCGGCGCTCCTACTCCAAGGGGATTGCGCCTTCCCAGACGCGTTCGAAGCTGTTGAGGTAGTTGGCGACCATGCTTCCGCCAGCGACGTGCCGCAACTGCAACACGGGCGCTTGAGACGCGGCTACGCCGTAGATGTGGGTGTTGACCAGCACAAGGTCATCGGCGCGATAGATCGAGTTATACAAGATCGTGTCGTGTAGCCGGAACTCGATCCCGTCCAGCGCGCGCAGCGGTTTGTACATGACGAGGGCGTTCCTGATCTTCGCCGCCATCGACGCGTCGATTCCTTCGTCCTCACCGCGCTTGCTGACGTGCTCGCTGTCCGGGTTGCCGAGCAGGATGCGAATGCGCACCCCAGCATCCGCCTTGTCACGGAAGATGCGCTGTATCCCGGCGTCCTCAGAGATGAACAGGCCGCTGTAGACGAGCACGCCGATTTCCTGCTCGGCACTCTCGAAGTGCCGGCGCCACAGGTCATCGGGGACGGTCCAGCGGTGCGGGAAGACGTTCAGGATCTCGCTCTCGGAGGCTCCCGCCACTTGCTCGGCTGATAACGCCTCTGGCCAGAGATACGTCTCTTCCATCTGGAGAAACGAAGCGACGGCGTAGCGGTGCCGACGGTACGGCGTGCGGTTCTTGGTGACCCACCGCTCGATCGTCTTGACGTCCACTTCGACCGCGACCGCGAGCTGATCCGGCGTGACTCCGCGCTCGAGCAGCGCGGCACGCAAACGCTCGTTCGCCATCATCACCCTGTGTTCTCAGGCCGTCGCGGGACGACTCCACGTTAGGGGAGACGTCCTGCACAAGTCCAGCCATGTCCTCGATCTTGGCCGGGACGTCGTCGAGATGGCCGACTACGTGGTGATGTAGTCCCCTGACCTGGCGGCATGCTTCCTGTGTCGGCGCAACCGGCGTCGGCAACCGAGAGCCCAGCCGCTCGAAAACCTCCCTGTGTTGACGCATCGTCAGTCTTTGGGCATCCTGAATCTGCACATGCTGTACATGTCCAGATTCTCGATCGAGCGGCTCGGCTCCCCACCGAAGGGAGTCCGACCGTGCACATCCACCCGACCGAAACCGAGGAGCGGACCTGCGTGTGTGGGGCAGTGACCAGCCAGGACGAGCGCGGCAAGCTCTGCGCGAAGTGCCGCGCCCGTGCCCGCTGGGAGCGCCGCGCCGCCGGCCGACGGCGCGACGGGGGCCAGCGATGAGCGGCAACGTCGAGTTCCTCGTCCATCCGCAGCACTCGAAGATGCGCCGCGGGGCCTATCAGGTCACGTTCGCGCAGTCGCAGGACTGGGCGCGTCTGTGGCCGCGCGAGGACGGCGTGAGTTCGCTGTTCCGCCTCGTCACGCTGCCGGTCCGGCTGCTCGCGCTGGCGCTGCTCTGGGCCACGTCCGCGCCGGGACGGCTGCTCTTCGCTGGCGGCGTGGCCACGGTCGCGCTGGTCGGACTGATCGCCCGCTGACTACCCGAACTGACCGAACTGATCCGAAAGGAGGTTGCCCATGGTCGTCTCGCTCTCGCTCGTGCTGCTGCTGGGCGTGTTCGTCTACCTGATCTGGCGGTACGCGCGCCTGCCGGTCTGGCAGATCGTCCTCTGCGCGCTCTTCGGCTTCTATCTCGCCTCGTCCTCGGCCGGCCCGCACGTCGCGCACGCCGTCGAGTCCTTCACGCACTTCCTGTCCCGACTCCACCTGTAGAGGAGCGAACGCACGTGTCTGAAATGACGACTGCGAGCCCGCCGCCCCGCGATGGCTGGGTGATGCTCGGCATGTTCATAGCCGCGGCATCCGCGTCCGTGGCCAGCTTCACCGGGCTGCGCGGGCTCGCGCTCATCACCGGGTGGCCACCGAAGCTGGCGTGGCTGCTGCCGGTCACGGTCGACGCGTACGCGATGACGTCGGCGCGGGTGTGGCTCGCGGCTTCCACGCGAGCCCGCCGCGCCCGGCGCTTCGCCCGCACGAACGCGATCGGGGCTATCACGGCCAGCATCGCGGGAAACGCCACGTACCACGCGGTGACGGTCGGGCTGATGACCATTTCGCCGCCCATCGTCGTCGCGGTCGGGGCCGTACCGGCTGCCGTCCTCGGGTTCACCGCGCACCTTCATGCGCTGAGTTCGCTGGACGACTCCGAGGACGTCCGCGAGGACGAGTCGGGGGACGCGGCGCAGGACGTCCCCGAGGACGGCCCGAAGCCTCGTCTTCGGACCCGGCCGAAGCGCAAACCGAAGGTGCGCACCGAGGACGAGTTGAGGACGGCCGCGCGTGAGGCGGATACGGCGCACCGAGCCGCGCACGCAGGACGGCCGATCACACGGGACGGACTCCGGACCGTCCTGAAGATCTCAGGCGACAAGGCGACCGAACTGCGCCGCTGGCTCGCTGCAGAAGATTCCAGCGGCTCGGAGTCGGTGAGTAGCGAATGAAGTGTGTGCGCGAACCCGCCGTTCGTATCGACGAGGCAGCGATCAAAGGCCGCATTCGCGCTGCACTGACCGAAGGCACCGTCGACGCGTTCCTAGACTCCGTCGCCGATATCTACCAGCTGATGGCGGACATCAAAGAGATCCGCTGGCGCGAACGTACAGCTCGCTTCGAGTTCGCGGACCTGCTCGCCGCCGCGCGCGCGGCGTTCGCCGATACCGCTGCGGACGCAGCCGATGACAAGACATTGGAACTGCGCGCCCTGCTCGACCTCCACCGCGAGATCACGGCTGAGGAGCTCGACGCGTGGCGTGCCACCGAACAACCCGAACCGATCGAAGGGAGGCGCTGACCAACTGATGACCACTCGAAATGCACCCCGACCAACGCTCGACCAGGAGGCCGTACGACTGCACTTCCGCAATGCCCTGCGCTACCGCACGCCCGCCGCGATGTGGGCGGTTATCGCAGATGTCCCTGTCCTGCTCGCCGAACTGGAGCGCGCGCTCATGCTCGCGACGGAGGCGCGTACCGAGTGCGCGAACCTGCTCGCGGCGTGCCGCGCGTCGCTCGCGGCGGGCGAGGACAACGAGATCGATCCGCTGTATCTGCTGCGCGATGAGGTGGCGCAGCACGAGCCGCTCGTGCCCGAGGGGCTCGACGACTGGGGCATGCAGTGAGGGCGTACAGCCGGCGGCATCGTCGCATGCTGCGCAACCGGAATGCCGCGCCGCTGATGCTTGTAGCGGACGGCAGTACGGCGGCGGACGTCCTCGGCGCGGCGGGACGGGCGCTCTACCGGTACCGGTCCGAGCTGGCGCCGTTCACGACGGCGCTCACGCTCGGCGCGGCCGGGGCGCTGCTGCACGCCGAACACCCGGGGTGGTGGCCGTACGTCGCGTGCGCCACGGCTGGGCTCGCGGGTGTCGTCGCGGCGACCGGGGCACCGTTTCGGGCGACGCGACGCAGCGAGCGTGCCTATGCCGTCGGGGCCGTCCTCGCGGCGGGCGGATGGCTCGCTGCGGCGGTACGGCTCGGGACGCTCACGGACCCGCTGCCGACCGTCCTCGGGCTGCTCGTCCTGGCGGGCGGGCTGCCGTGGTGGACGCACCGTCGCCGGCGCATGCGCGTGACGGTGGACCGCACGATCCAGGCGTGGCCGAACATCGCGGAACAGGTGGGGCTCGGCGGCTCGCGCGTCTTGTCCGCCGTGGTGGACGTCTGGGGATGGCGGGCGCACATCTCGCTGCGCGGCGGGCAGACCGTCGCCGATGTCGTCGCGCACGTGCCCGCGATTGAGTCCGGACTCGGGACGCGCCCGGGTGCGGTGCGTGTCGAGCCGGACCCGGCGCACGCCGGTCGCGCGACGATCCGGGTCCTGGCGAACGACCCACATGCCGAGGCAATTGCGTGGTCCGGGCCGTCGGTCCGCAGCATCACGCAGCCGATCACGCTCGGGGTGTTCGAAGACGCGACGCCCGTGCGCGTCAGCTTCCTGCGGCGGCATGCGCTCATCGGCGGTATCGCGGGCTCGGGCAAGTCCGGGATTCTGAACGTGATCGTGGCGAACCTGGCCGCATGCGCCGACGTGGTGCTGTGGGGGATCGATCTCAAGGGCGGGATGGAACTCCGCCCGTGGGTGTCGTGCCTCGATCGGCTCGCAACCACGCCGGCCGAGGCGACGCGGCTGCAGCGTGACGCGGTCGGCATCCTCGAAGCCCGTGCGCGGGCGATGGGGGACGGTTCGGAGCGCGTCTGGAATCCGAGCCCGGAGCATCCTGCGCTGATCATCATCACGGACGAGTACGCGGAGCTCGCAGAGAACGCCCCGCTTGCTGCAGACGCGGCTGATTCGGTAGCGAGGCGCGGGCGAGCCCTTGCAGTGACGGAACTCGCTGCGACGCAGCGCCCGACGCAACAGGCCATGGGCAAGGGTGCGCTGCGGTCGCAGATGGACATCCGCATCGCGCTGCGCGTGCGCGAGCGGCGGGATGCGGATCTGATCCTCGGGCAGGGCATGCTCGCGGCCGGATGGCACGCGCACACGCTCGACGCGCCCGGCAAGTTCCTCATCTCCGCCGAAGGGCTTGACCATCCGCGCCGCGCCCGTGGGTTCCTCGTCACGGACGACGACGTGTCCGGCGAGGCGGCCCGGTGGGCCCCGATCCGCCCGCCGCTCGACGACCTGTCCGCTGCTGCGGTCGGCACCGCCCGCGATGCGGAGGCAGCCGGCGGCAGCGGGCCGAGCGAACCGCAGATCATCGACGACTCCGTAGACCCCGAATCGGCGCTGTGGGCCGCGCTGCGCGAAGCGCCGGACGAGGGTCTGACCATCCCCGAACTGATCATGACGACTGGAATGCGACGCACATGGATCTACGCCCGACTTCAGAACCACGCCGCCGGCGAACGCGCGATTCAGGTCTCACGGGGCCGATGGCGTGCCGCCGATCCGCACCGCGAGGCGCGGGCCGCGTAATCGTCCTCGTCCGCGCGGACGTCCGTCCGCTCACGCGCGTCTGCGCAGTACAACGCGCGGACGGACGACGGACGGACGTTCTCACGGACGGCCCGACTGTGATCGAAAGGAGGTGTCAGCAACGAACGAGAGCCGGTCCGAGCCACTGCTCTACACGATCCCCGAAGCGGCAACGGCTTTACGAATCAGCAGGACGAAACTCTATGAACTTCTTGACTCAGGCGAGCTCGCGTCGATCCACATCGGCCGGAGCCGCAAGATCCCCGCCGAGGACTTGCGGGCGTACATCGACCATCTGCGGGCTCGCAACGCGCGGCCCGCGGCGTGAAACCAACCCAACGAAAGGAGGCGAGACTATGGGCAAGAGGGGACCTCAGAACCCCTTCGGGGAGTGGACGGTCTATGAGGGCGCGGACGGCTACTTCCACGGACGGATCTACATGGGGGTCAAGGCGGACGGTTCCGAGGATCGTCGGCACGTCATGTACCGCGACAGGGATCGGGCCGTACGGGAGATGCGGAGGCTTGAGAAGCTCCGTGACGCGGGACAGGTGGCCAAGGCCGGCAAGGTGCCCACCGTCGCGCAGTGGATGAGGACGTGGCTCGACACCATCGCGCCGCGCACCGCTCAGCAGTCCACGGTGGACGAGATCTATCGGCCGAAGGTCGAGCGGTGGATCATTCCGCGGCTCGGACAGCACAAGCTCGACCGGCTGTTGCCGGAGCACGTGGATGACTTCTACACGTGGCTTCCGCAGCAGGGGTTGTCCTCGAAGTCGGTCCTGCTGATCCATCAGATCCTGTCGCGGGCGCTGAAGATGGCCGTGCGTCGGCAGGTCGTCGCGCGGAACGTGGCCAGTTCGACGTACGTCGAGGCTCCGACGCACCGGGACGGCGAGATCGAGCCGCTCAGCCAGACCGACGCTCGGCGCATTCTCGACCTGGCACACGTTCTGCCGAACGGCGCGCGCTGGTCGGTCGCGCTGGCGCTCGGGTTGCGCCAGGGCGAAGCGCTCGGGATGCGGTGGGGCTGTATCGACCTCCAAGCGGGCACGCTCCGCGTATTCCAAGTCAAGCGGACGCGCTATCAGCACGGCTGTGAGGACGCGCACGAGTGCGGGGCGGAGTGGCATCGCGCGGCCTGTGCGATGCCCTGTAAGCGGCACAAGAAGCGGTGTCCGACACCCTGTCGGCCCGACTGCCGGTTCCACGCCCAGCACTGCCCGAAGCGGCTCGGTGGTGAATGGGAGTTCAAGGTGCCGAAGGGCGGGAAAGCGCGCACGCTCTCCATCCCCGCACCGCTGATCCGCGAGCTCAAGGCGCATTGGCGCAAGCAGAGGAAGCTCAGGGAGGTGGCGGGGGAGGCGTGGACGGATATGGATCTGTGCTTCCCCAACTCCCTCGGCATGCCGTTGGAGCCGCACGACGATTGGGCCGACTGGAAGTGGCTCTGTAAGGCGGCAGGGGTTCGGGACGCGCGGCTGCACGACGCGCGCCATACGGCGGCGACCCTGCTTCTGGAGCAGGGCGTGGACATCCGGGTCGTCCAGGAGATTCTCGGCCATTCCACCTTGGCCGTTACCAAGCGGTACACCAAATATCGGGAATTGCATCAGGCGGGCGCGTTGTCGCTGGTCACCTGATGGGCGCGGCGGTCTCGACGGTGATTCAGAGCCTTCATGGATGAGTTCTGACCTGCACGGCTTGCATGGCGCCTTCATCTGATGCATGATCCTGCCCTCTGATGGTCGCGTCGGATCGGGTGGGAGGGGCG
>NZ_JAGSOG010000174.1 GCF_018139695.1 Actinospica durhamensis
GCCCCGCCCCCCGCCACCGCGCCGAGCAGCCCGGCCAGCGCGGTGCGGCCGAGGCCCGCGAACACGCCGGCGCCCACCCGCCGGCGCACCGCGCGCAGCAGCAGGAGCCCGGCCAGCGTCATGCCGAGCGAGTTGCCCACCCCGAGCGCGGTGACCGGCTGCGAGTGCCAGGTGAAGATGAGCACGGCGTCCGCGGCGAAGACCACCAGCCAGCCGATCGAGGTGGCCACGGCCGCGTCCCGGCCGTGCCCGGAGGCGTAGAGCACCCGGCCGAGCAGCGCGATCGCCGCGTAGCCGAGCAGTCCGGGGGCGAAGGCGAGCAGCCCGTACGCCATCGTCGCGGCCCCTGGTCCGGTGCTGTGCGGCGCGATGAACAGGCTCGCCATCGGCCAGGCCACCGCGGTCAGCAGGCCCGCGCCGGCGAATCCGGCCAGCGTCACCGCGCGCGCCGTGGCCGCGATCCCGGCCCGGTAGGCCGCCCGGTCCTCGTCCTCGGCCAGCGCGGCCAGTTCGGTGAAGGCGCTGGTGGCGATCGGCACCACCAGGACCGCGTAAGGGAGCAGATACACCGCCCAGCTGAAGTTGTAGACGGTCAGCGCGCCGCCGGTCGGATCCGCGTAGTTGGTCAGGAACACCACGCCGAGCACCGCGCAGTTCTGGGCGATCAGGGTCACCATGCCGGCCGCGGCCAGCTGCCTGGCCTGGCGCGCCACCCCCGGGGCGAAGCGCAGCGTCGGGCGAAGCCGGAAGCCGGCCCGGCGCACGGCCGGGACCAGGCACAGCGCGAGCGTGGCCACCCCGAGCGTGGTGCCGATGCCGAGCAGCAGCCAGGCGCTGTCGGTCAGCGTGTCCAGGTCGTTCGCGGCGCCGGAGTCGAGCACTCCGAACGCGGAGTACGTGGTCACCATGACCAGGCTGGAGAGCAGCGGTGCGATCGCCGGGGAGAAGAAGCGCCGGTCGGCCTGCAGGGCCGCGGACAGCACGACCGCGACGCCGTACAACGGGATCTGCGGCATGAACAGGATCAGGAAGCGCCCGACCAGATCCGGGTAGGTGCCGGCCGGTCCGTGCGGCCCGGCGATGAGCGCGCCGAGGGGTATGGCGAGCCCGATCCCGAGCAGGCACAACGGCAGCAGCGCGCCGAGCGCCCAGGTCAGCAGTGCGGAGACGGTGCGCGAGGCGTAGGCCCGCTCCCCCCGGCCCAGCGGCCCGGCCAGCAGCGGCACCGCCACACCGGCCAGCGCGCCCCCGGCCACGATGTCGAAGATCGTGTTCGGGATCTGATTCGCCGAGTTGTACGCGTCGGCCAGGTCGCCGTGGCCGACGGTGTGCGAGAACACCAGGGTGCGCAGGAAGCCGAAGAGCCGGGAGAGCACGGTGACCCCCGCGATCATCGCCGCGGCCCGGGCCACCGAGGCGCCGGCGCCGCCGCCGAACGGGCCCGGCGGCGCGCTCTCGCGGTACGCGTCGTCCGGCTCGAGCAGCGGATCGTCGAGTCCGTGCGGCCCCGGCGCGTGCCGTTGCGGCTGCTCGGCCAGATGAACGGGCGGTGCCGGACGGGGTGGCTGCGGCTGCTCAGCCACGGGCGTCCGGATCGTGCGGCGGGCGCTCGGGCTCAATGGCGGGGGGTGGGGTGTCGGCGGCCGCGGCCGCGTCCTCGACCGCAGACTCGGAGCCGGCGGCGTCGGCCGACTCGGCCCGGGACTGCTGCGCGGGCAGCTTCGCCGCGGCCGCGGGCCGGCGGCCGAGCCGGTCGAGGGCGTCGAGCGGCGGGCAGGCCGCGATCAGCTTGGTGAAGGAGACCTTCTCGCTGGCCAGGGTGACCGCGGTGAGCGCGGCCGCGCGCCAGGCCAGTCCGGCCCGGGTGGCCCCGGCCGCCGCGGCCAGGCCGAGAACGGCGCCGAGCGCGTTGGCCCCGGCGTCGCCGAGCATCGCCCGCTCGCCGAGGTCCTCCGGCAGCAGCGCCGCCGCTGCCCCGAGCCCGGCCGCGCCGAGCGCCACCGCGCCGTTGTCCTCCGCGCCCGAGCGGGCACGGTTGACCAGGCCGGGGACCGAGGCCAGCGCGGCCGCCTTCACCGCCCGGCCGGGACGCAGATCCAGCAGGTTCGCCGCGTTCGCCGCGCCCGCCACCACGACCCCGGCCAGCGCCTTGTCCAGCACGCTGCCGCGCCGCACCAGCGCCCCGCAGGCCAGGCCGAGCGCGCCGATGCCGACCAGCTTCACGCCGCCGGTGGTCAGCTCGCCGCTTTTGAGGGCACTGAGATGCCCGCGCAGCCCGCGCCGGTCCGCGTTCCCGTAGAGGTCGTCGTAGGCGCCCAGGGCGCCCGCTCCGAGCGCGGCGGCCATCCCGGCCACCCGGGTGCGCGCAGCCAGTCCCGGCGCCAGCCACACCGCCGCGGCCGCCCCCGCCGCGTACGCCGGGCCCTCGAGCAGGGTGACCGGTTCGCCGCGGTGGTTGAGCCGGTTCCAGCGCTCCGGGGCGCACAGCGCGCCGGCGAATCCGCCGCCC
Organism: Actinospica durhamensis; assembly: GCF_018139695.1. Taxonomy (GTDB): domain Bacteria; phylum Actinomycetota; class Actinomycetes; order Streptomycetales; family Catenulisporaceae; genus Actinospica; species Actinospica durhamensis. Next base: position 2,510 of record NZ_JAGSOG010000174.1, read on the forward strand.
GCGCCGCGTGTCCCGCCCGCACCGCCGTCGTGCCCGCCGCCCGGGCGCTTCGTGGTCAACCTGGCCGCCTCGCGCAGGCCGAGCCGGGCACCGGCCGCCCCCGCCGCCGCCGTCAGCAGTCCTGTGGCCGTCGCCTTGCGCATCGCCCGACCCGCTCTCCGCCTCATCGTTCCGTCTGCCCGCACCCGCACCGACCCGCCGATCAGCCGAGCCCGGCCAGATTCGGCGGGACCAGACCGTCGTTGTCGGTGCCCGTACCGTAGTGCCCGGCGACCGACGTTCCACCCTCCAGCAGCTCGGCGAGACAGAACACCGAGGCTACCTGGCCCATCACCGAGTCGGTGTCATCGACGGTGGGGATGTCGCGGGAGGCGGTGGCGTCCGCGATCACCGCGGCGATCAGCCCGCCCTTGTCCGCGGACTGCCCGGAACCGCCCACCATCGGCAGCGTCCCGCCCTTGCGCAGCGTCTCGGCCAGCGTCAGGTAGGCCTGGTTCTCGATGTCCGTGTTCGCGGTGGACGGCGCGGCGATGTAGGCCAGGTTCGCCTGCCCCCAGTCGGCCGGCTCCATGGCCATCGTGATCATGCCGTCGTTCTGGAAGTCCTTGAGCGTCTTGAGCGCCTCGCTCGCCGTCATCACGCCGAGCGCGCCGCTCGCGCCCGCGCCGGGCGACGCGGTGGCGGTCGGTGTCGCGGTGGCCCCCGGCGACGCGGTCGCGGTCGGCTTCGGGCTGCTCGAGGGCACCGTGGCGGGGCCGCCGCCGGGCTGCGCCGTGCTCAGCGCCTCCGCGAGCAGCTGCGCCGCCTGCTGCTGCACCGTCGTGCCGGTCAGCGTCTGGCCGCCCGGGGTGTGCGTGACGACCAGTTCGGACAGCTGCTGCTCGGACCCGGCGGCGGTGAACGCGGCGTTGACCGTGGTCTCGCTGCAGATCGAGGCGCCGGACTGCTTCTGCAGCATCGTGCTCACCGCGTTGAAGGAATCGCTGTCCGCCCCCGCGATCTGGATCACCGCCACGCAGCCGGCGTCGAGCTGATGGGCCACCAGACCCGCGGCGGTGGCCGAGATGTACTTGTCCCGCTGCTCGACCTCGTTCTTGAGCTCGGTGATCTGCCCCTGCTGGCTCTTGATCTGCGAGTTGGACTGGGCCAGGCTCCCGCGCAGGGAGTCGGCCAGGCCCTTGGACAGGATCGAGGCACCGATCACCAGGCCGACCGTCAGGGCCAGGAACACCGCCACGATCGACACGACGTGGTACCGGAAATCGATCACGAGAACAGTCCCTGCAGCCAGAAGACGAAGTTGTCCCAGTATCCGCGCAGCACTTCCCCGTACGCGCCGGCCCAGGGCGAGACCGCGACCGCGGCCACCAGCGTGACCAGGGCGGCGCCGATCAGCAGCAGCAGCGAACCGGAGGAGATCTGGCTGCGGTAGAGCCGGGAGACACCCTTCGCGTCGACCAGCTTGCCGCCCACCCGCTGGCGGGTCAGGAAGGTCGAGGCCATCCCGGAGCGGCCCTTGTCCAGGTACTCGATCAGCGTGGTGTGGGTGCCCACGGTCACGATCAGCTTGGCGCCCTTGTCGTCGGCGAGCAGCAGCGCGATGTCCTCGCTGGTGCCGGTGGCCGGGAAGACCACGCCGTCCAGGCCGAGCGCGTGCAGCCGGTCGAGGCCAGGGGCCTTGCCGTCCCGGTAGGCGTGCACCACCATCTCGGCCCCACAGGTCAGCGCCTTGTCGGAGACCGAGTCCATGTCGCCCACGATCAGGCCGGGCTTGTAGCCGGCCTCGAGGATGGCGTCGGCGCCCCCGTCCACCCCGATCAGCACCGGCCGGAACTCGCGGATGTAGGGGCGCAGCGCGGCGAGGTCCTCGCGGTAGTGGTAGCCGCGCACCACCACCAGCGCGTGCCGGTCGGACAGGTCGGTGCGGATGTCCGGCACGCCGACGCCGTCGAGCAGCAGCTCGCGTTCCTTCTGCAGGTACTCGAGGGTGTTCTCGACGAAGGTCTCGAGCTGCGCGGACAGTCCGAACCTGGCCTCGTCCATGGCGGCGAGCACGGTCTCGGTGTCGAGCAGCCGCCCGGCCGCGAGCGGGACCTCGCCGCGCAGCAGCACGTTGCCCTCGACCCGGACCCGCTCGCCCTCGCGGGCGATCCGGAACAGCTCCTCGCCGACCTCGTCGATCAGCGGGATCCCGGCGCCGACCAGGATCTCCGGGCCGGAGTTGGGGTAGCGGCCGGAGATGGAGGCGGCGGCGTTGAGCACGGCCGAGGGCCGGGCGGCCACCAGGGCCTCGGCCGCGATCCGGTCGATGTCCTCGTGGTCGATCAGCGCGATGTCGCCCGGGCGCAGCCGCTTGGTGAGGTTCTTGGTGCGCCGGTCCATCCGCAGCGTCTGTTCCCCGAACGGCGCGTCGGCCGCGCGCGCCTCGTCGGGTTCCTCGTTCTTGGCGCGCCGCGCGCGCGTGCTGCCGCTCATGGTTATCTCCCCCATCCTGCCAGGTCGAGGTGCCCGTACACTCCGTGGCGGCGCCTTCTCAGAGCCTCTTCACCGGGACGTGACCCGGCTGTGACCTGTCCGGCGGGGGCGGACCGGGACTCAGCGGGGGTTCGCGGCGCGCTCGGCCGCGGCCGCGTCGACGAGTTCGCGCGCGTGGTCCTTGGCCGAGTCGGACTCGGTGTGCCCGGAGAGCATCCGGGCGATCTCGGTGTGCCGGTCCGCGTCGGCCACGACGGTCACGTCCGAGGAGGTCACCGCGCCGGAGGTGTCCTTGGCCACCACCAGCTGCCGGTCCGCGAACGCGGCCACCTGCGGCAGGTGCGTGACCACGATGACCTGGCAGCTGCGGGCGAGCCGGGCCAGCCGCCGGCCCACCTCGATCGCGGCCTGCCCGCCGACGCCCTGGTCGACCTCGTCGAACACCAGCGTGGGCACCGGGTCGGCGCCGGCGAAGACCACCTCGATGGCCAGCATGACCCGGCTGAGCTCGCCGCCGGAGGCGCCCTTGGCGATCGGCAGGAACGGCGCGCCGGGGTGCGGGGCGAGCAGCAGCTCCACCTCGTCCCGGCCGAAGGGCCCGAACTCCTCGCGGGCGCTGACCCGCACCTCGATCCGGGCGTGCGGCATGGCCAGGGCGGCCAGTTCGGTGACCACGGCCGCGGCGAACGCGGCGGCGGCCTGCGTGCGCAGCTCGCTGACCTCGTCGGCGAGCGGGCCGAGCCGGCCGTGCAGCTCGTCCCTGCGCTCGGTCAGCTCGGCGATGCGCCCGTCGTCGCCCTCGAGCTCGCCGAGGCGCAGCGCGGCGCGCTCCCCCCAGGCGAGCACGGCGGAGACGGTGGCCTCGGTCTCGGCGTCGAGGTAGCGCCCGATGTGGCGGCACAGCGCGTCGAGGTCGGCCACCCGCTCGTGCGCGAACTCCAGCCGGGTCGGGTCGGCCTCGATCCCGGCCAGATATCCGGCCAGGTCGGCGGCGGACTCGGTCAGCTGCCAGTACAGGTCCTCGAGTCGGCCGGCCAGCGCCGCGAGCGCCGGGTCCTTGTCCTTCTCCGGCTCCAGCGCGCGGCGGGCCTGGTTGATCAGGGTCAGCGCGTCGCCCGCGGCGTCCGGGGAGTCCTGGGCGCTGAGCGCCTCGTGCGCGCGGGCGGCGGCCGTGCGCAGCGACTCGGCGCTGCCGAGCCGTCCGATCTCGGCGGCCAGCTCCTCGCGCTCGCCCTCGCGCGGCTCGGCCTTGTCGATCTCGGCCAGCCCGTAGCGCAGCGCGTCGGCCTCGCGGAAGCGTTCGGCGGCGCGGGTGGTCAGCTCGTCGAACTCGGCGCAGGCGGCCTTGTACTCGTTATAAGTAGCGCGGTACGCCCCGAGCGCGCCCAGCAGCGGCTCCCCGGCGTAGCGGTCGAGCGCGTCGCGCTGGCGGGCGGGTTGGCGCAGCAGCTGCTGGGAGGACTGGCCGTGCATGGCCACGAGGTCCTCGGCCAGGTCGGCGAGCACCGCCACCGGCACCGGCTGGCCGCCCAGGAACGCGCGCGAACCGCTGGAGCCGGCCGCGGCCACCGCGCGGTTGATCAGCAGTTCCGCCCGCTCCTCGCCCTCGGGCCCTGGATCGGCCGGGTCGAGCGCACCGCCGTACTCCCGCGCGCGTTTCGCCGCGCGCGAGGCCTCGCCGAGCTCCAGGCGTCCCTCGATCACGGCGCGCTCGACCCCGGGCCGCACCCGCCCGCTCTCGGCGCGATCGCCGAAGAGCAGTCCGAGCCCGGTCACCACCATGGTCTTGCCCGCGCCGGTCTCACCGGTGACGGCGTTGAAGCCCGGTGCGAATCGGAGAACCGCGTCCTCGATCACGCCGAGCCCGCGGATGCGCATCTGCTCCAGCACACAATGAGATTAGCCGGTTCCGACGGGTGCGCGCGGGCCCGGGCGGGCGATCACCCGTCCGGGTCGACTTGACGACAACTTGTCGGCAAGACAGGGGTGGCGCCAGACGTCGTGACCAGGTCGTGATATCGGTCTGGAAAGTCCGATTCGCCCCGGGAACGAAACAGACATACCCCTGCGCACTCCGACAATCCGTTCGGTGCCGGGCGGGCGGCGCCGGGCCACCGATATCGGCCTGGCGCAAAGGAATTCAGGCCACGGACTACCAGTGCGCCGGGAGAGACTGGCAAGGTAACGGTTCAGCCCGTCCATACCTCGTTCAGTCTGAGTTCTGCCCTCAGAAGGGATTGTGGGAGTCCATGAGCACCGCCACACATCGCGCGTCCAAGTTGGTCACGCCCCGAAAAGCCACCGCGGTCGCCGTGGTCGGACTGACCGCGGGGACGGTCGCGATGGTGCCGAGCTCCAGCCAGGCGACCACTCTGTCCCAGGCCAAGGCCCAGTACCTGGCCGACGAGGGCAAGGCCGAGGCGGCGGGCCAGGTCTACGACCAGCAGGAGCAGGCCTACGCGCAGCTCCAGCAGCGGATCAACGCCCTGCAGAACGAGATCAGCTCGCAGAACGAGGGCATCGCCAAGCTGGAGGCGACCGTCGGCTCCCAGGCCGCCGCGCAGTACCGCAACGGCGGTGTGGACGAGACGCTGGAGCTGACCCTCTCGGCCAGCCCCACCACCTACCTGGACAAGGTCTCCGGCGAGAACGAGATCGCCGCGCAGGAGGCCGAGCAGCTCAAGTCCCTCAAGTCGGACCAGGCCTCGCTCAAGCAGGAGCAGGCGCTCGCCGCGCAGCTGATCAAGCAGCAGCAGAGCGCGCTCGCCGCCGCCCAGTCGGCCAAGCAGCAGGCAGACGAGCTGAGCAAGGAAGCCCAGGCGCTCGTCGCCGAGCTGACTCCGGCGGAGCAGCAGCAGATGAACATCGGCAGCGGCGGGATGTGGACGCACTTCAGCGGCACCCTGCCCGTCGTCACCGGCCGCAACGCGATAGCCGTCGACTACGTCGAGTCCAAGCTGGGCGACTCCTACGTCTACGGCGGCAACGGACCGAACGTCTTCGACTGCTCCGGGCTCATGCAGGAGGCGTGGCTGGCCGCGGGCGTTTCGCTGCCGCGCACCTCCTTCGAGATGTGGGACACCGAGACGCACATCTCCCGTTCCCAGCTGCAGCCCGGCGACCTGATCTACTTCCTCGAGCCGGGGGCCTCCGCCAGTGACGGACCCGGCCACGTGGGCATGTACATCGGCAACGGCATGATGATCCACGCCACCCACCCCGGCTCCTACGTCCAGTGGGCCTCGATCGACCCGAGCTCGGTGTACTACGTCAACATGACGATCCTGGGCTACTCGACCGTCTGACCCCGAGACTCGACCGGCCGGGTCGCGGCGTACACACCCGCCGCGACGCCGGCCGCGCAGCACAGTCCCGCCAGGATCACCGCGTAGCCCCCGGCCAGAGTGCACAGCAGCACGACCGCGGCGTTGGCCGGCATCAGCGCCTGCGCGTAGCCGCGCTTGAAGTAGCGGGCCTGGAAGAGCCACACGGCGAGGTAGAACACCGCCGTCGGCACCGTGACCGCGGCCGCCGCGAGCCGGGCCGAGATGTGGTCGTTCCCGGTGGTCCACGCCGCGCCCACCTCCATCCCCGCGCCGATCGCGGCGGCGGAGGCGAACACGAAGTAGTGCCCGTAGCCCCACACGAACGGCGAGTGCTGACGCGCCAGCAGATCGCCCATCTCGTGGGCGAAGTAGAGCCACCAGGCCGCGAACACGATCAGCAGGCCGCCGAACGCGAGGGCGAGCAGCTCCTTGAGGTCGTCCTGCGCCACCGTCGCCTCCTGCACCGCGACCGTGGCCGCGGACACCGTCTCACCCAGCACGATCAGCGTGAAGAGCCCGTAGCGCTCGGCGATGTGGTGCGGATGGAACGGGATCGGCCTTGCCCGCCCGGCCCAGTACGGCACCGCGATCTCGGCGGCGGCCAGCAGGCCGAATCCGAGGTCGAAGTCCACCGGCGCGTGCACGAACTGCAGCGCCACCCACAGCGCCTGGATCACCAGCACGCCCGAACCCCACCGCGCCGCCGTCCCGCGCAGCTCCGGATTGTCGCGGTGGACCCGCAGCCACTGCGAGCAGAAGGCCAGGCGCACCACCACGTACCCGACGACCATGAGGTGGAAGTCGCCGTGCTCGAACGCCCGCGGCACCGCGGCCGCGATGACCAGCGATCCGGCGATCTGCACGAAGGTGGCGAGCCGGAACGGGATGTCGTCGGGGTCGAAGGCGGTGGCGAACCAGGAGTAGTTCATCCACGGCCACCACACCGCGAAGAAGACCGCCGCGTACGAGGCCAGCCCGTGCCCGACCTCCCCCGCGCCCACCGCGTGCGCCAGCTCCCGCCCGGCCTGGCCCACCGCGACGACGAAGCAGAGGTCGAAGAACAACTCGAGCGGCGTGGAGACCCGGTGGCTCTCGTCCGTCTCCCTGGCCCGCACCGCGCCGGAGGGCCGCATGAGCCCGGGGACACGCACCATCCGGCCAGTGTCCCAGACCGTGCCAGAACACTGTGGCACCCGCCCGCGCGGACGCGCCGTCGCGGCCGTGGTCGTGCGTGCTGCCCGGGCCCGCTGCCGGCGCACGCTGCCCGGGCCCGGCGACCTCGCCGTCCACGGTGGGCGCCGCGCCGGGGCGGCCTCCTCGCCGCGCCCGCGATCGGCTGAGGGTCTGAGGCCTTCGCCCCACGCCCCACGCCTAACGGACCGCGCGCCACCCGTCCACCGGCAGCGCGAACTTCGCCACCAGCCGGTCGGTGAACGGCGCCTGGTGCAGCCGGGCCAGGCGCACCGGGTGCTCGCCGCGCCGCACCTCGATCCGGGCCCCCGGCGGCAGCGTGAGCGTGCGCCGCCCGTCGCACCACAGCACACCGGAGCCCTCGTGCCCGTGCCCCTGCTCGAACTCCTCGGTGGTGCCGCTGGACGAGTCCATGCTGGGCCTGGTCACGTGCTCGAGCCCGGCCCCGTCCTGCACGTTGATCGCGAGCAGCGAGGTCGGCGCGGCCATCAGCGGCCGGGCGAACAGGGCGTGCGCGGAGATCGGCACCAGCAGCAGCGCGTCCACCCCGGGCCACACGATCGGGCCGCCGGCCGAGAACGCGTACGCGGTGGACCCGGTGGGCGTCGCGCAGATGACGCCGTCGCAGCCCCAGCGCGAGAGCGGCCGCCCGTCGATCTCGACCAGCACCTCGAGCATCCGCTCGCGCGAGCGCTTCTCCACCGACGCCTCGTTCAGCGCCCAGGTCTGCCCGACCAGCCGGCCGGCCTGGGTCACCCGCACGTCGAGGGTCATCCGCTCCTCGACCTCGTAGCGGTGCTCGACGATGCGCTCGACCACCTCGTGCAGGTCCTCGAGCTCGGCCTCGGCCAGGAACCCGACCCGCCCGAGGTTGACCCCGAGCAGCGGGATGTCGGCCATCCGGGCCAGCTCGGCCCCGCGCAGCAGCGTCCCGTCGCCGCCGAGCACGACCACGAGCTCGCAGCCCTCGACCGCGTGCCGGTCCTCGGGCACGATCCAGCTGCCCGGCTCCCCGACCTCGAGCCGGTCGAGCTCGACCTCGGGCTCCAGCATGCGCACGCCGATCCCGGCCACGGCCAGCCAGTGCGCGACCTTGCGCGCGGCATCGCGGGCCTCACTGCGCCCGGTGTGGGTGATGAGCAGGACGGTGCGCTGCGGCTCGTTCACCGGTCTTCCCTTCGAGCGGCGGGTTTGCGTAGGCCAGTCGCGCCCGGCGCGCACCCCACGCCCGCTGCGGGCGGCACCGACGCCGCAGACGCCACGGACGGCAGGTACGGCACGGAGGGCACGCACGACTCGGGCCGGCTCGAGCGGCGCGACGGGTGGGCTCCGGCTCTCGGCCTCACGCCGGACAGTACGCCATCAGCGCCCCGCGTGACACGATCCCCGAGAACTCGACGGAATCCGGACAGCGGTGACGGCGGTGACGGCGGTGACAGCAGTGCGGTGAGGTCGGCCGACACCCTGCCCGATCCGGACGCCGACGCTGTGGAGTCCACCCGAACCCAGCGCGATCCAGACGTCGACACGATGAGGTCCGTCCGAACCCGCCGCGATTCGGAGGCCGGCACCGTCAGGTCCAACCGAACCCCGCGTGATCCCGACGCCATGAGGTCCACCGGCACCCGGCCCGATCCGGACACCGACGCTGTGGAGTCCGCCCGAACCCGGCACGATCCGGACACCGACGCGGTGGGCTCTGCCGGAACCCGGCGCGATCCGGACGCGCGTGCGCGTCTCGCCGCCGGCCTCATCGCCATCGCGGTCTCCTTCCGCACCGTCGTCCGCACACTGGTCCGCACTGCGCCGTCACTCCCGAGAAACCGTCCGGACCCGCCGGTCCGCACTCTCCCTCTTACCTTCTTACTCCGGCCTGCTTCCCCACTTCGTCCCGTACCCCGTCACGACTCACGACTCCTCGTCCGCGGCTGCCGCGTCCGCGTCCCTGCCCCGGTCCCCGTCCCCGCTTTCGCCGCCGTCCCCGCCGTCCGCACTCTCGGTAGCCGCCGCCGTCCTCTTGCCCGCGCCCGCCGCTGTACCCGCCGGTCCCTCGGCCACGGCCCGGGCCAGGTCCTGCTCCCGCAGCGGCGCCGCGCCGCGACGCAGCCACAGGAAGTACTCCACGTTCCCGCTCGGTCCGGGCAGCGGGCTGGCCGTCACCCCGCGCACGCCGAGGCCGAGCCCGGCCGCCGACTCGGCGATCGTGCGTACCGCCTCCGCGTGCAGCGCGGGGTCGCGCACCACGCCGCCGGTGCCGAGGCGTTCCCGGCCGACCTCGAACTGCGGCTTGACCATCAGCGCGAGGTCCGCGTCCGGCAGGGCACAGCGCACGAGGGCGGGCAACACCAGCGTCAGAGAGATGAACGAAAGATCCCCCACCACGAGTTCCACCGGCTCGCCGCCGATCTGATCGAGGGTCAGTTCGCGCACATTCGTGCGGTCCACCACGACCACCCGCGGATCGTTCTGCAGCTCCCACACCAGCTGTCCGTACCCGACGTCCACCGCGACCACCTGCCGCGCGCCCGCACGCAGCAGCACGTCGGTGAACCCGCCGGTGGACGCACCTGCGTCCAGGCAGCGGCGGCCTTCCACCCGCAGCCCGTCCGGTCCCGCGCCGAAGGCCTCGAGCGCGCCGGCCAGCTTGTGTCCGCCGCGCGAGGCGTACTCCGGGGCGCCGGCGGGCGCGGCGGCCACCACGATCGCGGCCGAGGTCTCCACCTGTGTCGCCGCCTTGGCCGCCCGCTGCCCGCCGACGGTGACCCGTCCGGCCGCGATCAGCTCCACCGCCTGCTCCCGGGACCGGGCCAGCCGGCGCCGGACCAACTCCGCGTCGAGACGCCGACGCGCCTGCGCTGCCATGGTCTGCTCTGTCTCTTCCGTCGTCCCGGGCGCTACGCGGCCGTCTTGTCCTTCACACTTGCCAGGCTTTGCCCGAGCCGCGCTCAGCGGCCCAGGTCGGCCAGTGCCTCCTGCAACCGCTGGTGCACGCCGTCGTAGACCTCGGGGTGCTGCTCGGTCGGCCGCTCGGCCAGCTCCCGCAGCCGCTCGAGCGCGTCGTCGACCGCTTCGTCCCCGGTGGGCTCGAGTTCCGGGAACGGGGTGTCGGCCTGGGCCTGCGGCAGCTCGGCGATCTCGGGGCTGTTCATGGAACGACGGTATCGCGTGCGACCGACAACCGGGATGTGTAGGGTGCCATGCGTGGCGACCAAGGATGAATGCGCGGCGGCGCTCGAACGTCTCGCGGCCAAGATGGGCGGCCTCGACGACGATCGGCGCACGCGCAACAACGTCGAACGCACGGTCAGCTGCACGGTGCCGGACCTCGCGGTCGCCTTCCACGGCCGGCTCAAGGACGCCCGGCTGCTCGACGTCGTGTCCTACGACGATGTCAGCCTGTTGCCGCAGGCGCAGATCCGGCTGACCATCCCGAGCGACGACCTGCCCGCCCTGGTGGACGGGCGGCTGAACTTCGTGCAGGCGTGGACGTCCGGCCGGATCAAGGTCGGCGCGTCCGTCGGCGACCTGTTCCGCCTGCGCAAGGTCTTCTGAGCGGCCGTCAGGCCTGGGGCTTGAGCAGAGCCCTGAGGTCGTCGGCGACGTAGGTGGCCCGGTGCGGACCGTCCGCCGCCTCGGCCTGCTCGCGCGTGGTGACGCCGGTGAGCACGAGCAGCGAGTCCACCCCGGCCCGGTTGGCGCCCTCGATGTCGGTGTCGAGCCGGTCCCCGACCACCAGCGGCCGCTCGGCCTTGGTGCGCAGCATGGTCTCCCGGTGCAGCGCGATCTCCGGCTTCCCGGCGACCTGCGGCCACTGGCCCGGGCACGCCTTGGCCACGGCCGTGACCAGCGCGCCGTTGCCGGGGGCGATACCGCGGGCGGTGGGCATGGTCAGGTCGGTGTTGGCGGCGAACCAGGGCACGCCGCGCTGCACGGCGTAGGCGATCTCGGCCAGCTCCGCCCAGCTGGTGTCCGGCCGGTAGCCCTGCACCGCCGCGGCCGGAGCGTCGTCGGCGGAGGTGACCGGGACCAGGCCGCGCTCCTCCAGCGCCACCCGGAGCCCCTCGCCGCCGACCATCAGCACCTTGGCGCCGGCCGGCACCGCCTCGGCGATCATCCGGGCGACCGCCTGGGCCGCGGTGACCACGTCCTGCGGCGTGGCCGGCAGCCCCAGCGCGACCAGGTGCTCGGCCACGGCGTCCGGGGTGCGCGAGGCGTTGTTGGTGACGTACGCCAGGTGCATGCCCATCTCGGCCGCCTCCAGCAGCGCGGAGACGGCGTGCGGCACGGCGTCGGCGCCGCGGTAGACCACGCCGTCGAGGTCGAGCAGGGCGGTGTCGTAGCGGCGGGCGAGCGGCAGTGTCGAGTCTTGGGTCACGCCTCGATCCTACTGAGGTGCCCCCCGGCCCCGCACGGCAGCGTACGGGCCCGTACAACCCGCCCGGGCCCCCGCGGGCCCGGGCGTCACCCGCGAGGCCCCAGGACCCGCCCTGGCGGGTTAGCGCTGCCCCTGCGGCGGCCGGTGGGCGTGGGCCCGGGCGGTCGCCCTGGCTCCGCGCAGCGCGAGCGTGTAGTAGTTCACGTCCGGCCGCATCGCCGCGGCCGCGGCCAGGTGTTCGACCGCCAGGTCGAACTGCCCCAGCTTGGCGGCGGAAAGGCCCCAGCCGAACTGCGCGTAGTCGTCGTCGGGGTCTTCCTCGACCAGGCGCTGGAAGGAGCCGACTGCCTCGTCGTACTGCTCGGAGTCGAACTGTGCGCGGGCCAGGGCCTCGAGCACGGACCGGGAGTGCGGAACCCGGGCGGCCGCCCGGCGCAGCACCTGGGAGGCGGTGGCCGGATCGCCCTCGTCGAGCAGTTGCACGCCTCGCTGGTACCAGTCGAGGACCTCGCCGCTGGGCAGGCCCCGCTCCTGCTCGCCCGGCTCGTCCAGCCAGCCGTCCTCACCCTGCTGCCGCTCGCCCGCCATCATCCCGCGCCTCCTGCCGTCGCGTCAGCCGATCCCGAATGGTCGGTGGTTCCGTGACTACCTGTAGAGCCGTACCTTCCCCGCTCCTCGTGCGCTCGATGCCTACTTCTCTGCCACACCACCCGTTCACCGGAGGGGCACGGTCCCCTTTAGCATTTCGCTATGACCGCCGAGCTTGCCGCCGACACGCCGAACCGCCTCGTCCTTTCGCCGTTTCGCGGACTGCGCTTCACCGGCGCCGCGGACCCGGCGGCCGTGATCAGCCCGCCCTACGACATGATCGACCACGACCAGGCCCAGCGGCTCGCGGAGGGCGACGCGCACAACATCGTCCGCGTGATCCTGCCCGAGCTGGACGAGCCCGACCCGCGCCAGCGCTACCGCCGGGCCGCCCGCACGCTGCGGGAATGGCGCGATGAGGGCCTGATGACCCTCGACGGGCAGCCGGCCCTGTACGTCTACGAACAGCGCGTCCCGGACGGCCCCGACGGGCCCGGGGCACTCCAGCGTGGCCTGATCGGCGCAATGCTGCTGCCGAACTCGGCGGACGGCGGCCCGGTGCATCCGCACGAGGACGTGGTGGACGCGGTGGTCCAGGACCGCCGCTCGCTGATGTACGCGCTGGGGGCCAATCCCGAGCCGATCCTGCTCGCCTATCAGGGTGAAGGCGCCGCGTCCGCGCTGGTGGAGCGCACGGCCGAGCAGGAGGCGCCGCTGGTCGAGGCCACCGGGGCGGACGGCGTACGCCACCGGATGTGGGCGGTCTCGGACACCGCGCAGCTCGCCGCCGTGGCCGAGGACCTGGCCGGACGCGAGGCGCTGATCGCGGACGGCCACCACCGCTACGCGGCCTACCGCGAGCTGGCCGCGCTCGGCCGCGCGGGCACCGAGCACGGCCTGGCGCTGCTGGTGAACACCGAGCGCCACCCGCTGCGGGTCAAGGGCATCCACCGCTGGCTGCCCGACCTGCCGGCCGCGCACGCCGTCCACGAGGCGCAGCAGTGGTTCACCGTGGAACGGGTGGACGGCGGCTACCGGGGCGCGCTGGACGCGCTGGAGGCGGCCGACCGGGACGCCGTCGCGCTCGCCGTGGTCGCCGGGCACGACGCCTGGCTGCTGACCGACCCGGACCCGAAGCTGCTCGCCGAGCACGTGCCGCAGGACCGCCCGGAGGCCTGGCGAGCGCTGGACGCGACGGTGCTGCACCACGCGCTGGCCGTCGGCGTCTGGTCGATACCCGACACGGCGCAGAGCATCCGCTACGACCACGACGCGCGCAGCGCCGTGACCGAGGCCTACCGCCACTCCGGCATCGCGGTGCTGCTGCGCCCCGTGCCCGAGGCGACCGTGCACGAACTGGCCGCGGCGGGCGTCATGCTGCCGCGCAAGTCCACCTCGTTCTCCCCGAAGCCCGCCACCGGCCTGGTGCTGCGCCTGCTCGACGAAGAGAGCTGAGAGCCGGCGCGCCGGCGAAAACGAAGGTGCCCCTGGCGGCCGCTCGGGTGAGCGGCCGCCAGGGGCACCTGTACTACCAGCCGTCTTTACTGCTCTTCGTCCTCGATGCCGGCCTCGAGCTCCGCCGCGTCGAGTCGAGGCGCGGCGTCCTCGAACTCTTCGTCGTCGTCCTCGTCTTCGTCGTCTTCGTCGTCGAGGTCGTCGTCCTCGTCCTCGTCGTCGAACTCTTCGTCGTCGTCCTCGTCATCCTCGTCGTCGAACTCGTCCTCGAGCTCGTCGGCGTCGGCGGCCGCGACCTCGCCGGTCTCGCCCTCCTCGCCGAAGACGACGCCGTCGAGCTCCGCGATGCGGTCCTCGGCGTCGGTGATGCCGTCGGTGTCGGCCTCGGCCGCGCGGGCGAACCACTCGCGGGCCTCGGTCTCGCGGTCGGCCTCGAGCAGCGCGTCCGCGTAGGCGTAGCGCAGCCGCGCGGTCCACGGCTCGATCTGGGCCGGGGTCAGGTCGGCGCCCTGGAGCATGGCCACGGCCGCGTCCACCTGGCCCAGGTCGCGCCGCGCGCCGGCGGCGACGATGCGCAGCTCGATCTGGGTGCCCTTGTCGAGCTCCTTGGCCTCGGGCGCCTGCGCCATCTCCAGCGCCTTCTCCGGACGGCCGAGCCCGCGCTCGCAGTCGGCCATCACGGCCCACTGGTGGTTGGATCCGGTGATCCGGCGGGCCGCACGCAGCTCGGCGAGGGCCTCGGCGTAGCGGTCGGACAGGTAGGCGGTCAGGCCGAGCGCCTCGCGGGTCGCGGCCAGGCGCGGCGCGAGCTGCTGAGCCGAACGGGCGTACTGGTAGGCCTTCTCCGGGTCCTCGTCGATCAGACGCCCGGCCATCACCAGGTGGCTGCCGACGAGCTGGGCCTTCATGCGCACGAGGGTGCGCAGCTCGGCGCGGATGTCGTCGTCGAGGTCGTTGAGGTCGATGTCCTCGGGCAGGTCGAGGTGCGGCGTCTGCTCACCCTCGGGCGCCGCCTGGGCCGGCCGCTCCTCACGACGCTGGAACCCGCCACGGTCGCCACCGGCGCTGCGGTCGCGGTCACCGAACGAGGGGCGGTCACCGCCACGGTCGTCGCGACGCTGGAACCCGCCGCGGTCGCCACCGGCGCTCCGGTCACGGTCACCGAACGAGGGGCGGTCGCCACCGCGGTCGTCGCGACGCTGGAACCCGCCGCGGTCGCCACCGGCGCTCCGGTCACGGTCACCGAACGAGGGACGGTCGCCACCACGGTTGTCACGCTGCTGGAAACCACCACGGTCGCCACCGGCGCTCCGGTCACGGTCGCCGTAGGACGGACGACGGTCACCGTACGACGGGCGGTCGCCACCACGGTCATCGCGACGCTGGAAACCACCACGGTCGCCACCGGTGCTGCGGTCACGGTCGCCGTAGGACGGACGGTCCCCGCCACGGTTGTCGCGCTGCTGGAAGCCACCACGGTCGCCACCGGCGCTGCGGTCACGGTCGCCGTAGGACGGACGACGGTCACCGTACGACGGGCGGTCGCCACCACGGTTGTCGCGCTGCTGGAACCCGCCACGGTCTCCGCCACGGTTGTCACGCTGCTGGAAGCCGCCGCGGTCGCCACCGGTGCTGCGGTCACGGTCGCCGTAGGACGGACGACGGTCACCGTACGAGGGACGGTCGCCACCACGGTTGTCACGCTGCTGGAACCCGCCGCGGTCGCCACCGGCGTTGCGGTCACGGTCACCGTACGAGGGACGGTCGCCACCACGGTTGTCACGCTGCTGGAACCCGCCACGGTCCCCGCCACGGTCATCGCGACGCTGGAACCCGCCGCGGTCACCGCCGGTGCTGCGGTCACCGTACGACGGACGGTCCCCGCCGCGGTTGTCACGCTGCTGGAAGCCA
Source organism: Actinospica durhamensis (assembly GCF_018139695.1). Lineage (GTDB taxonomy): Bacteria > Actinomycetota > Actinomycetes > Streptomycetales > Catenulisporaceae > Actinospica > Actinospica durhamensis. The sequence continues at coordinate 17,831 of NZ_JAGSOG010000174.1, forward strand.
CCGCGGTCGTCGCGACGCTGGAACCCGCCGCGGTCGCCACCGGCGTTGCGGTCACGGTCACCGTACGAGGGGCGGTCCCCGCCGCGGTTGTCGCGCTGCTGGAAACCACCACGGTCCCCGCCACGGTCATCGCGACGCTGGAACCCACCGCGGTCGCCACCGGTGCTGCGGTCACGGTCGCCGTAGGACGGACGACGGTCACCGTACGAGGGACGGTCTCCGCCACGGTTGTCGCGCTGCTGGAAGCCACCGCGGTCGCCACCGGTGCTGCGGTCACGGTCACCATAGGACGGGCGATCTCCGCCGCGGTTGTCGCGCTGCTGGAAACCACCACGGTCCCCGCCACGGTCATCACGACGCTGGAACCCACCGCGGTCACCGCCGGTGCTGCGGTCACGGTCGCCGCCGTACGACGGACGGTCGCCGCCGCGCGCGCGGTCGTCCCGGGCGGGACGGCCGGCGCCGCGCTCGTTGCGCTCGCCCCGGTTGCCCTGGTCGCCGCGGTCCGAGCGTGACTGTCCGGCCACGCGCTTGCTGTTCCCCGAAGGGCGGCCCGTCATAGGACGCTTGGGGCGGCCGGAAGAGGAAGTAGACATGCGCGTGAGGCTCCTGTCGTGGCGTATGGAAGAACGTCTCGTGAATCGATCAAGACTGCGCCTAGACGCATCCCCCCATTCTCCCCCACTGTCCGCGCCGATGGCCAATCGCCCAGACACGGGCATGCGGGCACGAATGAGCGGTTGGGGTGACGCGCCTGCGGGCCCCCGACCGGCACGGTCGGGGGTCAAATGCCCGTAGGCCCCTGACCATTGCTGGTCGGGGGCCTACAGGGCTTACGTGTAGTGCGGCGGCGTCCTACTCTCCCACCAGGTCTCCCTGGCAGTACCATCGGCGCTGGCGGGCTTAGCTTCCGGGTTCGGG
>NZ_JAGSOG010000175.1 GCF_018139695.1 Actinospica durhamensis
GCCCTACTCGACCCCACCACCGCCCGCGCCACCGAACGCGCCCTGTCCGCAGTACTCGAAGGCCGCACCGTCCTCGCCATCGCCCACCGCCTCCACACCGCCCACGACGCAGACCGCGTGGCCGTGATGGCGGACGGACACCTCACCGAAGTCGGCACCCACGACGAGCTCGTCGCACACGGCGGAGCTTATGCCAGCCTATGGAGTTCCTGGCAGGGAGATTCTGCAGTAAATCTAGGCTAGCGGGACCGCCTCGGGCCCGCCGGTCACGAAATCGCCAGTACCCGTGGACCGAAGGGCCGGCGCTGCCAGGATATGGACGTGCCCAACCTCGAACTGCTCATCGATCGCATCCTGACGCGTGCCTTCGCGGAGGCCGATCTGCCTGCGCGGGCGACAAGCGCCATGGTGGCCGAGGCTGAAGGCCGATTGGGCTTCGCACTGCACCCGCTGCTCGCACGCCTGTACACCGAAGTGGCCAACGGAGGGTTCGGGCCCGGACCGGGGCCCGGGCTGCTGCCGCTGCTCGGGCCTGGCCACAACGTCGTGGACGAATACCTCTCGCTACTCGAAAGATCAGCGCTCGAGAAGCCAGCGGTATGGCCGGCCGGGGCGGTTCCGATACTCGACTGGGGCTGCTCGATGCGGGCGGCGGTCGACTGCCACGACGAGATGGGCCAGGTACTCCTGTTCGAGCCGAACGGGCACGGCGGCGGCGCCTGCGACGATTGCTGGTTCCTCGATGCGCTCAGCCTCGCCGCCTGGCTGGAAGCCTGGCTGACCGAAACGGCCTGGCACTCACCAGACCTCGGCCCGCACGAGGTGACCTACCCACAACGGTGGTCACACGCAGCGGTTCGGTTGCTCTAGCCAGGCTGCTCGGCCAGGGCGGCGTCGAGGATCGCGGACCAGCGGGCGACGATGCGGGTGCGGCGGTCCGAGTCGTCGGTGAGCAGGTTCGCCAGGCCGAGGCCGCGGGCCATGTCGAGGGTGGCTTGGACCGTCTCGCGTACGCCTGCGGCGTACTCGTCCACGCCGAGGGAGGCGACGGCGACGCGGTGGGCTTCGCGTCCGACGCGGTTCTCCAGCGCCACCACCCGTTCGCGCAGCGGCTCCTCGGTCGCGGCTGCCACCCAGAGGTGGAGCGCGGCTCTGAAATACTGATCCGTATACATCCGTACGATCATCGAGACCACCGCCTCGGTGCGCGCCGGGCCGTGCTCGGGCAGTTCGTCCAGGCGGGCTCGCACGAAGGCCATCCGCTCGGCCGCGACGTGCTCGATCGCTGCCGTGAACAGGTCCTCGCGGGTCGGGAAGTGGTGTTGGAGCGCGCCGCGGGTGACGCCGGCCCGCTCGGCCACCACTGCCACGGTGCTGCCGGTCCAGCCGAGGCGGGCCAGGCAGTCCACGGCCGCGTCCAGCAGCCGGGCGCGGGTGGCTCGGCTGCGATCCTGTTGCGGCAGGCGGTGGGCGAGCTCGGCGCCGCTCACTTCTGTGCCGCTCACTTCTGTGCCGCTCACTCCTGTGCCGCTCACTCCTGGGCCCAGGCCGGCGGGCGGCGCTCGAGGAACGCGCGCATGCCCTCCTGGGCCTCGGGCGAGCCGAACAGGCGCGAGGACTGCGCGATCATCGTCTCGCCGTCGCGCTCGAAGGCGCGCAGGACGTCGGCCGTGACCAGGCTCTTGGTCTCGGCGAGGCCCTGCGGCGAGGCCTTGCGCAGGTTCTCCAGGTACACCTCGGCCACCGCCTCGGTGCCGTCCGGGGCCGCCGCGGTGATCAGGCCGATGCGGGCGGCCTCGTCGGCGTCGAAGGTGGCGCCGGTCAGGTACCAGGTCGCCGCGGCCCGGGGGTCCAGGCGCGGGAGCAGCGGCAGCGAGATCACCGCGGGGGCCAGGCCCAGGCGCACCTCGGTGAACGCGAAGCTCGCCTTGGGCCCGGCCACGGCCAGGTCGCAGGACCCTACCAGGCCGAGGCCGCCGGCCCGCACGTGGCCGTCGATCCGGGCCAGGACGGGCTTGCGCAGCTCCACCAGCGCGCGCATCAGCCGCACCAGGTTGCGCGGGCCGCTCGTCGGGTCGGCACCGGTCGCCTCGGTCAGGTCGGCGCCCGCGCAGAAGACCGAACCGGTGTGCGTGAGCACGAGCGCGCGCACGCCCGGGTCGGCCTCGGCCCGGCCCAGCGCCTCGTCGAGCTGCGCGACCAGCCGCGTGGAGAGCGCGTTGCGGTTCGCCGGCGAGTCGAGCGTGAGCGTGGCCACGGCGCGCTCGACGTCGTAGCGGACGAGCGGTTCGGTCATCAGCGGGGTGCCTTTCCGGTACGTGCGTGTGGATCAGTATGACTTAGGCAGTCCGAGGGTGTGCTGCGCCACGTAGTTCAGAATCATCTCGCGGCTGACCGGCGCCACCCGCGTGACGCGGCTGACCGTGATCAGCGCGCCGAGGCCGTACTCCTGGGTCAGGCCGTTGCCGCCGAGGGTCTGCACGGCCTGGTCCACGCTGTGCACGGCGGCCTCGGCAGCGGCGAACTTGGCCATGTTGGCGGCCTCCCCCGCGCCGATGTCGTCGCCCGCGTCGTTGAGCAGCGCGGCCTTCTGCGTCATCAGGCGGGCGAGTTCGGTTTCGATCCGGCATTGGGCCAGCGGGTGCGCGAGGCCCTGGTGCGCGCCGATGGGGTCCTTGAACACGACCCTCGACTTGGCGTAGTCCACCGCCCGGCCCAGCGCGTACCTGGCGATCCCGGTGGCGAACGCGGCGACCATGATCCGTTCCGGGTTGAGCCCGGCGAACAGCTGCGCCAGGGCCGCGTCCTCGTCGCCGACCAGGGCGTCCGCGGGCAGCCGCACCTCGTCGAAGAAGAGCTGGAACTGACGCTCCGGGGAGACGATCTCCATCGGGATGACGCGGTACTCGAAGCCCGGGGTCTCGCGCGGCACGATGAACAGCGCGGGCTTGAGCCGGCCGGTGCGCGCGTCCTCGGTGCGGGCGACCACCATCACCGAGTCGCAGGTGTCGACCGCCGATATGAAGACCTTGCGGCCGTTGAGGATCCAGTCGGCGCCGTCGCGGCGCGCGGTGGTGGTGATCCGGTGGGAGTTGGAGCCCGCGTCCGGCTCGGTGATGCCGAAGGCCATACGCACGGTGCCGTCGGCGAATCCGGGCAGGTGGCGGCGCTTCTGTTCCTCGGTGCCGAACCGGGCGATGATGCTGCCGCAGATCGCGGGCGTGACCACGAGCAGCAGCAGCGGGCAGCCGGCGGTGGCCAGTTCCTCGAGCACGACGACGAGGTCCGCGATGCCGCCGCCCCCGCCGCCGTACTCCTCCGGCAGGCTCACGCCGAGGTAGCCGAGCCGGCCGGCCTCGAGCCAGAGTTCTTCGCTGCTCTCGCCGGCGCGGGCGCGCTCCTGCAGGTACGCGGCGCCGTAGCGCCGCCCGAGCGCGCCGACCGCCTCGCGCAGCGCGCGGCGCTCCTCGGTGTCGAAGGGAAAGGCGGGCGCTGCCGCCGGTTCGGTGAGGGTCACGGGGCTTGCTCCTTCGCGTCGGGTAGGGGCGGAGCGAGGGGCGGGTGCGGTTCGACGACGGCCAGGACCGCGCCGACGGCGACCTGGTCGCCGGGACGTGCGGGGAGCTTGGCCAGGACGCCGTCGGCGGGGGCGAGCACGACGTGCTCCATCTTCATCGCCTCGAGCCACAGCAGCGGCTGACCGGCCGTCACGCTCTCCCCCTCCGCCGCCGCGACCCGCACGACGGTGCCGGGCATGGGCGCGAGCAGCGAGCCGGGAGCGAGCTGCGCGGCCCGGTCGGGGAAACGGCTGACGGGCGTCAGCGCGGCGGCGCGGCCCGGACTGTCCACGTACACGGCCGGATCGCCGGCGTAGACGCAGACCTCGAACGTACGTCGCAGGCCACTGCGTTCGAGCACTACGCGGTCGGGCCCGGCCTCGACGAGCCGGAGGTCCGGGAAGTCTTCGACGCGCAGGCCCTCGCGGGTGTGGCTGTAGCGCACCTCATACACGTCACCGTGAGCGTCCTGATACGTCTTGAGCTGCGGTTGCGAGCGGATATTGCGCCAGCCCGAGGGGATCGCGGCGGGCGACGGTCCGGTGCCCGCGCGACCTGCCGCGTCGGCGAGCGCCGCCGCGAGAGCGGACAGGTCGTCCTTCGCGTCCTCGGCAGACGGATCGAGCAGCGCGGCGCCATGGTCGCCGAGGAACGCGGTGTGCACGTCGGCGGCGAGGAACGCCGGGTGACGCAGGACCCGGACAAGCAGGTCGCGGTCGGTGGTGACGCCGTGGACGCGGCTGCGTTCGAGGGCCGAGGCGAGCAGCCGGGCGGCGGCCTCACGGGTCGGGGCCCAGGCGATCAGCTTGGCCAGCATCGCGTCGTAGGCCACGCCGATGACGGAGCCGGCCTCCACCGCGCTGTCGAGGCGCAGCAAGGAGTCTTCGGCCTCGAACACCGGCACGTCGAAGCGGTGCACCGTGCCGGTCGCCGGACGCCAGTCGTGGGCCGGGTCCTCGGCGTAGAGGCGGGCCTCGATCGCGTGGCCGCGCGGCGCGGGCGGCACCGGCGCGAGCGCGGCGCCCTCGGCGATCCGCAGCTGCCAGGCGACGAGGTCGAGGCCGGTCACGCACTCGGTCACCGGGTGCTCGACCTGGAGGCGCGTGTTCATCTCGAGGAAGCGGAATCGGCCGTCGGGGCCGAGCAGGAACTCCACCGTCCCGGCGCCGGCGTACCCGATCGTGCGGGCGGCGACGGCGGCGGCCTCGGTCAGCTCGGCCCGCAGCCCGTCCGGCAGGCCCGGCGCGGGAGTCTCCTCGATCACCTTCTGGTGCCGCCGTTGGATCGAGCAGTCGCGCTCGCCGAGCGTCCAGACCGTGCCGTGGGTGTCGGCGAGCACCTGCACCTCGACGTGGCGTCCGCGCTCCACGTACGGCTCGAGGAAGACCTCGTCGGAGCCGAACGCGGCGGCCGCCTCGGACCGCGCGGATGCGAGGTCTGAGCTCAGGCTCCGCAGGTCGCGCACGACCCGCATGCCGCGGCCGCCGCCGCCCGCCGCGGCCTTGACCAGCAACGGAAGATCCGCCTCGGTCACCGCGGCCGGGTCGAGCGGTGCGAACACCGGCACGCCCGCGGCCTGCATCAGCGCCTTGGCCCGCGTCTTCGAACCCATGTCCGCGATGGCCTCGGGCGACGGGCCGATCCAGCACAGGCCCGCGTCCAGCACGGCCCGCGCGAACGCGGCGTCCTCGGACAGGAAGCCGTAGCCGGGGTGCACCGCGTCCGCCCCGGCCGTGTGTGCCGCCTGCACCAGCAGGTCCACGCGCAGGTACGTGTCCGCGGGGGCGGTGCCGGGCAGCCGGACGGCGAGATCGGCCTCGCGCACGTGCGGGGCGTGCGCGTCGGCGTCGGAGAAGACCGCGACCGTGGCGATGCCGGACTGCCGGCACGCGCGGAAGATCCGGCGCGCGATCTCGCCGCGGTTGGCCACCAGCAACGACGTGATCATCTTCGACCCCTCACATCCGGTAGACGCCGTAGCCGCGGCTGCCGCGCACCTCGGCACCGTGTACGGCGGACAGGCACAGGCCGAGCACGGTGCGGGTGTCGCGCGGGTCGATCACGCCGTCGTCGTAGAGCCGGCCGGACAGGAACGCGGGCACGGACTCCGCCTCCACCTGCTGCTCCACCATCGCCCTGATCGCCTCGGCGCCCTCCTCGTCGAACGGGCGCCCGGCCGCTGCGGCGGACTGCCGGGAGACCAGCGTGAGCACCCCGGCCAGCTGCTTCGGGCCCATCACCGCCGCCCGCGCGCTCGGCCAGGAGAACAGGAACCGCGGCTCGAACGCGCGGCCGCACATGCCGTAGTGGCCCGCGCCGTAGCTCGCGCCCATCAGGATCGAGATATGCGGGACCTTGCTGTTGGAGACCGCGTTGATCATCATCGCGCCGTGCTTGATGATCCCGCCCTGCTCGTAGTCGCGCCCGACCATGTAGCCGGTGGTGTTGTGCAGGAACACCAGCGGCACGTCGCGCTGGTTGGCCAGCTGGATGAACTGCGCGGCCTTCTGCGACTCCGCGCTGAACAGCACGCCGCGCGCGTTGGCCAGCACGCCGACCGGGTAGCCGTGCACCCGCGCCCAGCCGGTGGCGAGGCTCGGCCCGTACTCGGCCTTGAACTCGTCGAAGTCCGAGTCGTCCACGACCCGGGCGAGCACCTCGCGCGGGTCGAACGGGGTCTTGAGGTCGCCGGGGACGAGGCCGAGCAGCTCGTCCTCCTCGAAGCGCGGCGCGGCGGCGTCCGGCGTCGCGGGGGCGGGCCCGAGCTTGGTCCAGTTCAGGCGGCGCACGATCCGGCGCGCGGTGCGCAGCGCGTCGGGCTCGTCGAGGGCGAAGTAGTCGGCCAGGCCCGAGGTGCGCGCGTGCATCGCCGCGCCGCCCAGGGACTCGTCATCGGCGTCCTCGCCGGTGGCCACCTTGACCAGCGGCGGCCCGGCCAGGAAGACCTTGGCCCGGTCGCTCACCATGACGACGTGGTCTGACATGCCTGGGATGTAGGCGCCGCCGGCGGTGGAGTTGCCGAAGACGACGGCGATGGTCGGGATGCCCGCGGCGGAGAGGCGGGTCAGGTCGCGGAACAGCGCGCCGCCGGGGATGAAGACCTCTTTCTGGGCCTGCAGATCCGCGCCGCCGGACTCCACCAGGTTGATCACCGGCAGGCGGTTGGCCAGCGCGATCTCGTTGGCCCGCAGCGCCTTCTTGAGCGTCCAGGCGTTGCTGGCGCCGCCGCGCACGGTCGGATCGCTGGCGGTGATCAGGCATTCGGTGCCCTCGACCACGCCGATCCCGGTCACCAGGGCCGCACCGACCGGGTACTCCGTGCCCCACGCGGCCAGCGGGGAGAGCTCGAGGAACGGCGCGTCGGGGTCGAGCAGCAGCTCGATGCGTTCGCGGGCCAGGAGTTTGCCCCGGGAGCGGTGGCGGGTGACGTACTTCTCCCCGCCGCCCGCGAGGGCCTTGGCGTGTTCGGCGGCGAGCGCGTCGAGGTCGGCGAGCATGGCGGCGCGGCGGCCGCGGTACTCCTCGGCGCGCGGGTCGAGCCGGGTGCCCAGGACCGTCATCGGCGCGGCTCCAGCAGGAGTTCGGGGATCTCGAGGTACCGGGCGCGCAGCCACTCCCCGACGGCCTTGGCCTGCGGGTCGAACCGGGCCTGGGCGCCGACGCCCTGGCCGAGCAGCCCCGACACGACGAAGTTCACCGCGCGCAGGTGCGGCAGCAGGTGGCGGGTCACCCGCAGCTCGGCCGTCTCGGGCAGCAGTTGCCTGAGCCGCTCGACGGTGAGGGTGTGGGCGAGCCAGCGCCAGCCCTCGTCGCTGCGGGCCCACAGGCCGATGTTCGCGTCGCCGCCCTTGTCCCCGCTGCGGGCGCCCGCGACCAGGCCGAGCGGGGCGTGGCGGGTCGGGCCTGCTGACCGGCCGTCATCAAGGGCATTGCCGAAAAAACATGGCTATATGCATATGAACGGTAAGTATACGGATTATCCGGACAATCAGGCGGTGAATCACTGGTCCGAACCGGTGAAGCGGCGCGTCCGACGGTGCGTCAGGCGGTCGGAGCGCGGCGGGGACGCGCAGAGTACGTCGCGACGGACGAACCCTGCGACGCGCTGCGCGATGGAGGACGACGATGCCCCGCACCCCCCATGTGGTCCTGGCCGCGGCGGGCATGGCCGCGGTGCTGCTCGCGGCGGCCTGCGGCGGCAACGCCCCGGCGACCCCGCACCCGGCCCCGGCCGGTGCGGCGGCGGCCCCGGTGAACGCGCAGCCCGCGACCGTGCAGCCCAAGGCCGCTCCCCCGGCCTCCGCCGCGCCGCTGCCGACCCCGTCCGCGAACGCGGCCGCGGGCACCGCGGTGCCCGACCCCGGCGTACTGCCGCAGACCCGCCAGATGCCCGGCGATCAGGACCCGCGGTTCGTCGCCGGAGCGCACGCCCTGTGGCAGGCGATCGTGCAGGACAAGCCCGCCCTGGCCAAGCCCTTCTTCTTCCCGCTCTCGGCCTACCTGCAGGTCAAGGACATCTCGGACCCGGCGCAGGACTATCAGAACCGGTTGATCGCCTGGTACGGCCTCGACATCAAGGCCGCGCACGACCTCCTCGGCGCCGGGGCCGCCGGCGCGAAGCTGACCGGCGTGGATGTGCCGCAGGACCAGGCCGAGTGGATCGAGCCCGGCGTCGAGTACAACAAGGGCTCGTACTACCGCGTCTACGGCACCAGGCTGACCTACCAGGAGAACGGGCACACCGCGTCGTTCGGCGTCTTCTCGCTGATCTCCTGGCGCGGTGAGTGGTACGTCGTGCACCTCGGCCCGAGCACGCGCTCGGCGATGGAGGGCATCGTCTACGACCCGCAGGGCTGAGGCGGCGCGCGGCCAACGGCCCCTGGGCTATCGCCCCGTCAGCTGTCGGCTCCAGTCGCCGAACGCGGTGGCGAACTGCCCGGCCGTCGGCGTGCCGGTCAGAGCGGCGGCGGACATCTCGCCGAGGGCGGCGTTGCCGAGTCCGGCCATGCGCGCCACCTCGTCGCAGAACGACTCCTGGTCCTGCGGCCACGGGAAGTAGGGCTGAGCGATCATCAGGGCGACGCAGCCGTGCAGCGCGGTCATGGCCCGCAGCGCGATCCGCTCCGGGTCCCCGTGCAGCACCCCGGCCTCGATGCACGGCCGGGTGGCCTCGGCGAGATAGCGCAGGCACGCCGTCGCGGCCTCCTGCTCGGGTCGGGCGTCCGGCGGGGCGTCGGGTCGGGGCGCACCCATCATCAGCAGCCGATACTGCAGTGGATGTTCGAGCCCGAAGCGCACGAACGCGCCGGCTCCGCGCCGCAGGCCCTGGAACGGATCGTCGGTCGACTCGATCGCGGCGCGCACGGCGTGCCCGAGTTCCTGCCACACGCGCATGCACACCGCCGCGACCAGCGCGTCCTTGTCGGCGAAGTGCCGGTAGACGGCCGGTGTGCTCACGCCCGTGCGCGCGGCCACCGCGCGCAGCGTCAGCACCGCCTCGTCGCCCGCCTCGGCCAGCAGGCTCTCCGCCGCGACCAGGATCTCCTCGCGCAGCAACCCGCCCTCGCCCGGTCGGGTACGCCGGCGTCTCGGTGTCTCGAGCACCATGGCGACAGTTGACACGAGCTCAGTTGACGATGTCAACTTGACGCTGTCAACTTCACCGCGGCCACGCCGCGCCGCACCCGTCGGAAGGCTCCCCGACCGTGTCCGAGTTCCCCGCCGCGCAACGCAGCGGTCTGCGCCTGTTCGAGCTCTACCGCGAGGGCGGCCTTGAGCTGGTGGGGATCGCGCAGCTGCTGGACATGCGCTGCACGGAGGTCGAGGAGGGACGGATCGTATTCACCGTCAAGTCCCGCCCCGAGTTCGCCAACCCGCTCGGCACGCTGCACGGCGGGATCGCCGCCACCCTGCTCGACTCGGCCATGGGTTGCGCCGTGCACACCACACTGCCCGCCGGCATGATCTACACCTCGCTGGACATCTCCGTGCGCTATATCAGGGCCGGCGGGATCGACGGCGGCGAGCTGCGGGCCGAGGGCCGGGTGGTGCACCGCGGCCGCAAGATCCGCACGGCCGAGGCCAGTCTGACCGATGAACAGGGCAGGCTGATCGCCACCGCCACCTCCTCGCTGATGGTGATGCCCGCCCCCGCCTCCCGCGCGACGGGCCCGGACCAGGCGATCGAGACGGGATCCGACGGGGGCGACGCGTAGCGCCGGGCCCCGATCCGCGCCCGGCGCTCCGCGGCTTCGTGCCACGCCGCGTCAGTCCAGATCAGGACCCTGTCGGCGCAGTTCGTCCACGTGCGTCATCGCCTCGCGCAGCTCCTCGAGCCAGCCCTCGGCGTGCCGCCCGACCAGCCGGACCGCCCAGGCGAGCGCGTCCGACCGGGACCGTGCCACGCCCGAGGCCACCAGCGTGTCCAGCACCATCCGCTCCGGCTGGCGCAGCCGCGTCATCACCGGCACCGAGAGCACCGTGAACAGCTCGGTCTCCTCGCCGACGCGCGCGCCCCAGGCGACCTTGCGCCCGAAGCGGTGCTCGGCCTGCCGGGCGATCTCGATCCGCTCGTCCCTGGTCTGCTCCCGGAACCGGCTGATCCGCCCGGACGACGCGGCCGCCCGCTCGGCCGCGTCGGTGAACTCCTCGGTCAGGTCCGGCAGCGTGCCGACGACCAGGATCTCCTCCCGGTCCACGGTCACCTCGGGCGCCTCGGTGAACCAGCCGTCCGGCAGCCGCCCGGCGAACCAGGCCGAGGCCTCGCCCACCGAGAGCGTCTCCGGCTCCTGCCGCGGCCCGCCCCAGCCGCTGCTCCCGTTCCATCCGCTACCCCGTGCCTGCGTCTTACCTCGCATGACGGCCTCCCGATTACATGATTACACGCTTACCGCACTGCATACGTTACTCAGGTACGACGGGTCGGCAAGGGCGTTCGCCACGGGCGAACAGCGGCGGACAGCGGGTAGCGGGTGCGGGTCAGGCGGGTGCGGGTCAAGCGGGGCGGCGGCCGACCAGCACGGTCGTGGAGTAGTCGTCCTCGTCGGACTCGTGCACGGAGGCTTCGAGCCCCGCGGTCCGGAAGGCGGCGAGCGCGGCGTCCTGCTGGCGCGCGCTGATCTCGATCAGGACGTGGCCGCCCGGACGCAGCCAGCGCGGCGCGCACGCACCGACCCTGCGCAGCACGTCGAGGCCGTCCGACCCGCCGTCCAACGCGACCAAGGGCTCGTAGTCGCGCGCCTCGGCGGGCAGGTAGGCGATCTCGGCGGTCGGGACGTAGGGCACGTTCGCACTCAGTACGCTGACGCGCCCGGCGAGGCGCGACGGCAGCGGCGCGTCGAGGTCGCCCGTGTAGACGAACGCCTTGTGCTCGGCGAGGAGCCCGGCCAGATTCAGCCGGGCGCACGCGGTCGCGGCCGGGTCCACGTCGGCGGCGTGCAGCTCGATCCGGTCGGCCAACCCGTCTGCCAGCGCCGCGCCCACCGCGCCGACGCCGCAGCACAGGTCCACCACCACGTCGCCAGGCTCGACCGACGCCAACGCCACCTGCACGAGGTGCTCGGTGCGGCGGCGCGGCACGAAGACCCCGGGCGCGACGATGATCCGGAGGCCGGCGAACTCGGCCCAGCCGAGGACCAGCTCCAGCGGCTCGCCCGCCACCCGGCGGGCGATCATGCCCTCCAACTCCCCCGGACCGGACGCCTGCGCGAGCAGCAGCTGCGCCTCGTCCTCGGCGAATACGCAGCCCGCCGCCCGCAGCCGCGCCGCGACCGCGTCCACCTCGCCCTGCGCGGCCGCTCGCGCGCCCGCCCCCGACCCGTCCGGCATTCCCACCATCCGCCACCCATCCGCGCTCGACCCGCACCGCTTCCGGCCCATCCCAACGCCCCCGCGGGCCGACCGAAACCCTACCGGACCGCTGCCGCGCCTCCCGGCCGCGCGGACACCGGACCTGCTCAGATCCCTGAACAGGACCGTGCGGTAACTTCAGAGTTCATGAGCCTCTATACCGTGATCCGGCACCCGCACGTGCATCGGCGCCGGCGCCACGGCCCGGTCCGGGCCGAACACGAACACGTGGGTGTCAACGGTCGCATTGCCGCGTGGGTGACCCGCCGAGTCGGGTCGATGTGGACGGTCTACACCTTCGCCGCCTTCACCTCGGTATGGATGATCCTCGGCTCGCCCGCCGGGTACGGATTCGACCCCTACCCGTACCCGTTCCTGCTCTTCCTCGGCAACGTCGTCCAGCTGCTGCTCATCTTCGTCATCCTGCTCGGCCAGCAGGTGATAGGGCGCGCCGCGGACAAGCGCGCGCTGATGACCTACCTCGACGCCGAGGCCATCCTGCACGACTGCGAGGAGATCCAGAACCACCTCATCGCCCAGGACGAGCACCTCGGCTCCTGCGTGGAGCTGAGCGAGGACGACCGCAAGGAGCTGACGCTGGCGGGCGAGCGGCTCGAGGCCCCGGCCAAGATGGACGACGAGTACATCGGCTTCAACGGCCGGCTCGCGGCCTGGGTCACCCACCGGGTGGGCACGATGTCCGCGTTCTACGCCGCCACGTTCTTCCAGCTCGGCTGGATCGTGCTGGCCGAGCTGCACGTGATCACCTTCGATCCGTACCCGTTCCCGTTCCTGCTGTTCCTCTCCAGCCTCACCCAGCTGCTGCTCATGTGCGTGATCATGGTCGGCCAGCAGGTGATAGGGCGCGCCGCGGACAAGCGGGCGCTGCAGACCTACCTGGACGCCGAGGCGGTGCTGCACGCCTGTGAAAGGCTACAGCACCACCTCAAGGCGCAGGATCTGGCGATCCGTCACGTGGTGACGCACATGGAGCAGTGCCGGCCCACCGCCGCGCCGCAGCCGCCGGAGCGCTCGACGGTGGGCTGAGCCCGCCGCCGCGCTCAGCCCGTGTCGCCGCCGGAGTCGCCGTCCGCCTCGCCGCGCCGCGATTCCTCGCTCGAGCCCTCGATCACCCGCGTGCGCGCCTCGGCTCCCTCAGGCCGCTCGCGGTTGTCCCAGCCGAGCGTGATCCGCACCGCCGCCTTGGCCCTCGCGTCGGCGATCAGGCTGATGGCCGCGCCCGCCGAGACGTCGATGTCGAGCCCGAACTCGATCTCCACCGTGTCCGGCTTGGCGTGCCGCAGTCCGTCGCGCACCGACTCGGCGATACCGGAGACGGCCTCGGTGAACCCGTGCAGCTGCTGGGCGTCCTCGGCGGCCTGCTGCACCACCTTCTTGCCCCGGAACCGGTCGAGCCAGCCGCTCCCGCCCGGAGACGGCTGCGAAGACGGCGGTCCCGACGGCGCGCCGCCCGGGTACGAGCCCTGCTCGGGGGGCGGTCCCCACTGCTGCGGAATCGGCACCGGAGCCTGGTCCGGGGCGGCCCCGCCGGGCTGCGGCATACCCCCGTACCCCGGCGCGTCGTCGTACCCGGATCCGCCCGGGTAGGGCGAGGCGCCTGCGTATCCGGGCGCCGGACCGTAGGCCGGAGCCGCGCCGTACGCGGGCGCACCCGGGTACACGGGCGCGTCTCCGTACGCCGGGGAACCCCACGGCACCTGCGGCATCGGCGGGTCGGGCTCCTCGTCCTCGACCCTGACCCACACGACCTGCCCGCTCGGCAGCTTCATCGGCACCGCCGACCCCTTGCGCGCCACGCTCCCCGCCCTTTCGCCATGAATGTTCGACGACGAACTCAGTGTCCGCCGACGGCCGTGCCACCCGACCGGCCGCGCCCGATCTTAGAGGCCAGCGGTCCGGTGCGGCGCCCGCGGATCACTTCTGTCGGAGGGTCACTCTATGCTGGATCTGATCGATCATCAGCGGCGGCGGCACGGGGCCCGGGCCGCCGTCGAACGAGGGGAGACGGAGCAGCTCATGGACTTCCGCACACAGGACCGGACCGCGCTCGAGCTGAACCGGCAGGTGGCCGAGCGGCTGCGGCCGGACCACCTGGACCTGCCCACGCCGTGCCCGCCCTGGTCCGTGCGCGAGCTGCTGCGCCACATGGTCGGCCAGCACCTGCGCTTCGGCGCGGTCGCGCGCGGCGAGGACCCGGACGCGGTGAGCCCGGTCGAGGGCCCGCAGCTCGGGGCCGACGCGGCCGCCACGCTGCGGGAGGCGGCCGAGATCCTCACCCGCTCGTTCGCCGAGGGGGACGAGACGGCGAGCGTGCTGCTGCCGGAGCTCGGCCGCCCGGTGCCGCTCGGCGTGCTGATCTCGTTCCACTTCCTCGACTTCGTCGTGCATGGCTGGGACCTCGCCGTCTCCATCGGCGCCCCCTTCACCCCGCCGGCCAAGCTGTCGGACCAGGCCTTCCAGGTCGGCCAGGTCATCCCGGACGCCTCCCGCGGCCCCGGCGCCTCCTTCGCCGTCAAGGTCCCCGTCGGCGACGACGCCGACGCCCTCGCCCGCCTGCTCGGCCTGGCCGGCCGCGACCCGGACTGGGCGCCGACGGGAGGCTGAGGCGGCGCCGCGGCGGTCTCGGCCTCAGTGCTGGATCAGACCGCCGACCGGCACGGGAGCGACATGGCCCGTTGCCGGAAGGTCCTGGGCCAGGGCGAGGCCGATGTCGACCAGCGCCGACCGGCGCCGGTGCGCGACCTCGGGGATCGGCGTCCAGACCGACTCGGCGATCTCGCCGTTCGGCTCGGGCCGCAGGCTGCCGCCGGTGATGCGGACCTGGTAGAAGACGCCGATGTTCTGGTGCGGTACCGAGCCGGGTATCCGGAGCTCGGCCACGGGGATCACCCTCGAGTCCACGCCCAACAGGCGTTCGACCACCGCGTCGCAGCCGGTCTCCTCGGCGACCTCCCGGATCACCGCGTCGAACGGATCCTCCGTGTGCTCGACCCGGCCTCCCGGAAGAGTCCAATTGTTCGTGGGCCCGTGATAAGCGAGCAGCACGCGTCCGTCCTCGACACACACGGCGTACGCCGCCAACCGAAAACTCATCCCCGCACCGTATCCGATCACTGTGATCGGTGGATCAGTGATTCCCGGGGCCGCGTGCACTAGCCGCGGCTTGATCTCCAGCCCTACACTCGCGCCCATGTCCGCTCCGGCCGCCGTTTCCGCTCCGTCCACGCCACTGGCGCCGTGGACGCGCTTCGCGATGCCCGCGTTCCTCCTCGTCGGCGCGCTGAACCTGCTCTTCGAGGCGGCCGGGCCGCACCTCGGCTACGCGCTCACGAAGCCGCTGCTGATGCTCCTGCTGCTGGCCGCGGCCGCCGCCGCAGGCACCCGGCGGCGGTCGATCCCGGTGCCCGGGCTGCTCGTCGGCGCCCTCGTGGGCTCCTTCGTCGGGGACACGATGCTGCTGTTCAGCGGCACGCTCTTCCTCGTCGGCATGGCGGGCTTCGCCTGCGCGCACGTCTGCTACATCCGGCTCTTCCTCGGCCGGGCACGCCTGCATCCCCGCAGGCTGCGCGGCGCACTGGCGACCTACGGCGTCATCTGGGTCGTGCTCATCAGCAGCCTGTGGTCCGGCCTCGACTCCTCGATGCGCATACCCGTGGCCTGCTACAGCCTGCTGCTCGCCGGCATGGCCACCACGTCCTACGGCGCGAGTCGCCGCACCGGCCTCGGCGGGGCGCTGTTCCTGCTCTCGGACTCGATGATCGCCGCGCACCTGGCCCACTGGTCCACGCCGACCGGCACGGGCTTCGCGGTCATGGCGACGTACCTCGTCGGCCAGTACCTGCTGACGACGGGCGTACTGGCGCTCGCGTCAGAGGGCTGAGCGAGAGCTCGGCAGGCGGGTCAGCCGCGGGCAGAGGACTTCGCGAGCAGTTCCTCCACCAGGTCGCTCTTGGCCGCCGAGTACGCCGCACGGCCCGCGCGGTCGGCGGGGAACCGCTGCGCCAGCGCCACCTTCAGGGCGCTGTAACGCTCGACCTCGTCGGGCCGCAGGCGCAGGTAGTCGCGCAGCAGCACATGGTCCAGGTGTGGCTTCGAACCCGCGATCACGGCGTAGAGGTGGTGCTCGGGCAGCGCGGGCGGCTGCTGAAACGCCTCCCGCCCGCGGATACCCAGATCGCCTTCGTGCAGGTAGCCCTGCCGAGTCAGCCGCTCGATCAGCTCAGCCATGGCGCTCGCGGCCGGCACCACGATGTCGAGGTCGATGATCGGCTTCGCGGCGCATCCGGGCACGGACGTACTGCCGACGTGCTCGATGGAGACCGCCAGATCCATGACATGCGGCGCCAGCAGCCGCCGCAGTTCCTCGAACCGCTGCGGCCACTGGGGGTCGTAGCCGCGCACCACGATCATGACGACACGTCGCCGTTCTCAGCTACCGCTCGCAGACGCCGGTGATACGGCCGCGCGCGAGTACCGGCACGTCGATGGAGGTGAGCACGGCGCGGGGCCGGGTCTTGAGCAGCGCGTCGCGGTCCGGACGGGTCAACAGGCTCTGGCCGAGTGCGTAGAACTGGAACACGTAGCGGTGCGGCCCGTGGCCCTTGAGGGGTTCCGGGCCGAAGTAGCCGCGGCTCATGACCGAGCGCAGCAGCGTCACGCCCGCCGCGGGGCCCTTGCGGGCGAGCGCGCCGGACGGCAGCTCCTGCGGCGTCTGGAGTGCGGCTTCGTCGATGAGGGCGAGGCAGTGGACGGCGGGATTCGAGCCGAGCGGGGCGTCGATGTCCTCGATCAGGAGCAGCAGTTGCGCGGTGCCGGACGGCAGCTCGCCCCACGCCAGGTGCGGCGAGAGGTTCTCGCCGCCGACGCGGGAACCCATGTACCGCGACGCGAGCGTGCCCGCGTCGGTGAAGTCGCGGCTGGTGATCTCCAGCGTGTCCGGGGCGAGGAGTTCGCCTGGTTCCAGGCGTAGGCCTGCTCGTCGGGGCGGTGGTTGCGCAGGAGGGTGCCCAGGATGGCCACGGGGTCTTGCCTTTCTCGGTGGTCGGCGCCTACTCAGGCTTCTGTTCGGCTTCGGCTTCGGGTTCGGCGACGGCTTCGGCGCCGGCCGACGACGGCCCGGCGTTCAACGTGGCGAAGATGCGCGTGAGCGCCGCCAGGTCCCGCGGGTCGAGCACGGCGAGTTCGGGGGGCGGGTCGGCCAGGATGCGCTCGGCGGTGGCTGCGGCGCGCAGTCCGGCCTCGGTGAGGTGCACGAGCTTGCGCCGGCTGTCGTCGGGGTGCGCGCCGCGCCGCACGAGCCCGCGGCGTTCGAGCCGGTCGACGCCGACGGTGGCGGCGGAGGGGTCGACGTCGACGGCTTGGGCGATCTCACGCAGCGTCATCGGGGCCTGCGCGAGTTTGATCAGCAATTCGGCCTTGCCCGCACCGAGATCCAGCTCGACGCGCAGGTCGCGGCGCCGGTCGTGGCCGGTGACGAAGGCCTGCATGCCCGCCCAGGCCGCCTGCGCGGACGCGGCGTCCTGACTGCTCGTGGGCGTGTCGGGGTTCATCGGGCCACCTCCATGGCGTGTGTGCTCACCTGTCGGCCGGCGCGTTCGGCGTGCGCCCCGGCCCACCGTCCGGTCGAGGCCAGACCGAGCAGCACGGTCGCGACGCCGCAGCCGGCGAGTAGGGCCCAGGCGATGTGACTGGCCGCCACGAATCCGCCCGAGCCACCCGCCACGATCGAACCACACACGGCCACGCCGATCGCCGCACCGGTCTGACGGCACGTCGAGGCGATCGCCCCGGCGACCCCGGCCTGGTCGCGCGGCAGCCCCGACAGCGCCGTGTTGGTGATCGGGGTGCTGACGAGGCCGGAACCCGCACCGTACAGGACGTAGGCGAGGACGAGGTACCAGGTGGCAGTCTCGCGCCCGGCCCCGATCAGCAGACCCGTGCCGGCCGCCAGCAGCAGCCCGGCCAGGACGAGCGCCAGGCGGGGCCCGCGGGCGGCCACGATGCGTCCGGAGACGTTCGAGAACACGGCGAGCGCGGCCGCCATCGGGATCGTGAGCACACCGGCGTGCAGCGGGCTGTAGCCGCGCACGTCCTGGAGGTAGAGGGTGTTGAGGAAGAGGAATCCGCCGAGGGTCATCAGCGCCACCAGCGCGATCAGGGCGGCGCCGGCGAAGGGCGGGCTGCGGAAGAACCGGATCTCCACCAGCGGCTCGGCCCGTCGGCGCTCCACCAGGACGAGTCCGAGCACTGACACGGCTGCCAGCGCGAACAGCCCGACCACGAGCGGCGAGTTCCAGCCGTGCCGCGGTCCCTCGATGACGGCCGCGGTGACCGGGCCGAGGAAGGTCACCACGAGCAGCTGTCCGACGGGGTCGAACCGCTTGCCGCGCTTGGCCTTGGACTCGGGGACGAACCGTCCGGTCAGGTAGATCGCCAGGGCCCCGATCGGCACGTTGATCCAGAAGATCGAGCGCCAGCCGAGGCCGCTGACCAGCATCCCGCCCAGCACGGGTCCGCTGGCCAGACTCAGTCCCGCCACCGCTCCCCAGACGCCCACCGCGCGGGCCCGGGCGGCGGGCTCGGTGAAGGTGGTGGCCACGATGGACATCGCGACCGGGTTGAGCATCGATCCGCCGACCGCCTGGAACGCGCGGAACGCCACCAGCGCCCCGAGCGAGGGCGCCACGCTGCACAGCAGCGAGCCGAGGGAGAAGATCCCGAGCCCGAGCTGGAACACCCGCCGCCGGCCGAACCGGTCGGCCAGTGACCCGGAGAACATCAGCAGGCACGCGATGACCAGCGTGTAGGCGTCGATCGCCCACTGCAGCCCGCTCACCGGCGCGCCCAGCGCCCGCTGGATCGAGGGAAGCGCCACGTTGACGATCGTGGCGTCGAGCCCCGCCACGAACACACTCAGGCAGCAGGTGGCCAGCACGACGGTCTGCCCGCGCGGCGAGAGCGGGCGGGAGGCCGGGGCGGCGGAAGCTGTCATAACAATGATTGTTGCACAACAACTATTATTGGCCAAGGCCCCGCCCGGACGCCGCCGCACGGCCGCGCCGAACTCGGACACGCCGGGGGCCGTTCCCGGACACGCCCGAGACTTTCACGGTTCGCGCTGATCCGGACGCCTGCGGGCGCCGGGCGATACGGGTCCGGCCAGGGCACGAGCCGTACGGCCGGTTGCGGAGCGTTGACCTCCGATGACTCCTGGCGGAACCGGTCCGCCGGGTCACACTATGGTGGACGGGTGCAGGAGACGCTTTGGGACTTCCCGCCGGACGACGGGCCCGCGCCGCCGTCCGCCTCCACCC
>NZ_JAGSOG010000176.1 GCF_018139695.1 Actinospica durhamensis
AGGGCCCGAAAGGCGGGCGGCCCCCCGCATTCGACGCCGAACTGTACAAGCGCCGCAACCTGATCGAACGATGCAACAACCGGATCAAGCAGTGGCGCGGCATCGCGACCCGCTACGACAAGCTCCCCGACCGCTACCAAGGCGGAATCGAGCTGGTCAGTGCACTGATCTGGCTACGGTCTCTGTGCCCGGAATGACCCGGACACAGAGACCGTACATAGAGATTAATAGATGGTCAGATTCACCAACACTGCCTAGTCGAGCAACCCGGCCCACTCCGGGGCGAGCGCCGCCCGGCCCATCGCCGCGGCCAGTTCGGGCGCGCCGATCTGCTCCTCGCAGGTGCCGTGCGCTCCGCAGGCGAACGCCCCCGACACCGCCCCGGCCAGCGCGCACTCGCCCAGCGGCCGCCCGGCGAAATAGCGGCTCAGGAACGCCGTGCTGAAGGCGTCGCCGGCCCCGTTGCTGTCCACCACCGGCCGCTCCGGCGCGGCGATCGGGAACCGGCGCACCGTGCGCGAGGCCCGGTCGAGCAGCAGGCTGCCGCGTTCCCCGTCGGTGGCCACGACGAGCGAGGCGCGCCCCTCGTCCAGAATCGAGCCCATGATCGCCTCGATCCCGCCCGGCGTCGCGCCCGCGCCGGCGGCGCTGAGAAACACGAGATCGGCGTCGTACGCATATCCGAGCGCGTATGCGGCGGAGCCGTCCCAGGCGTGGACATCAGTGGACGTGCTCACGCCGAGCCGCCGCGCGTGGGCGAACGCCCCGAGCGCCCGCCCGGCGATGTGCACGTGCCGGGTACGGGCGAGGAAGGGCAGATAGAACTCGGCCGGCAGCTCCGTCCCCTCCGGATGCCGCCCGTCGAAGAACGAGAACCGCCGCCCCGCCGCGTCGACCAGATTGACGCTGCGCGGGGTGCCCGCGGGCGCGGGAAGATGGCTGAAATCAAGGCCGGTATCCGCGTACCGTGCGAGCACCAGCGCGCCGAGCGCGTCCTGCCCGAGCAGATCGAGGAACTTGGTGCGCAGGCCCAGACCGTGGAACCCGAGCGCCACCCCGTTGCCCGAGTGCGCCACGTAGTCGTGCACCGGAGGCACGCCGATCCCGTCTCCCACCGCGGGTATCGACAGCTCAGGCACCCGCACGATCGTGTCCACGCCCACGCCGCCGAGCACCAGCACGTCATAGCCGTGCTCCTGCGGACCGACCGGAGTCACCGGACTCATCAGACCCCCCACCGCTGTCCCCTCAGCTCTCGCGCAGCCCCTGGTGTATCACGGATCTCAGCAGCTGTGCGGTGTGCGCGGCGTCGTATCCGGGCGCGCCCAGCACGCCGTTCTCGGTCATGAGCGCATGGAACTGCTGCTCGTCGTACGGCACGCCGGGCGGCAGCCCCGCGACGTGCCAGTGCAGGTGCGCGTTCCCCTGCCGGCTGCCCAGTGTGTAAAGATACGTCCGCTCCACCGGCAGCGCCGCCTCCACCGCCCGCGCGACGAGGCGGACCACGCCCATCAGCCCGAGGTACTCGGCCTCGGTCAGGTCGCGCACCGCGTGCTCGACGTGCCGCTTGGGCGCGACCAGCAGCTTGCCCGGCACGGTCGGATACTTGTCCAGGAACGCGACGTGCCGTTCGTCCTCGAACACGGTCTCGTGCGCGTAACCCGGCTCGCCCGCGACGAACGCGCAGACGAAACAGGGGCCTGACTGGGCTCGGGCCTGGTATGCCGCGAGGTCCATCGCGTGTCGGTGTGCATCCACCCCGTCAGTGTGCCGCGGCGGGAGATCGAAGGTGCGCGGTCAGTCGACCGAGCGCGGGTTGACGCACAGGGCCCAGAGCACGAAGACGCTCAGCGCGATCAGCACGATCGACCACTGCGGCTGGTAGGGCAGGAACATGAAGTTCGCGACGATGTGCAGGCCGGCGACCACGATCGCGGCGATCCGCGCCCAGGTCTGACGCAGCGCCAGGGCGATCCCGGAGACCACAAGCAGCACGCCGAGCACGAGGTGGATCCAGCCCCAGGAGGTGAGGCTGAACCGGAAGGCGTAGAGCCCGAAGTGGGCGTACACGTTGTCCTTCGCCAGCGCCGTGACCGCCTCCAGGATGGTCATCACGCCCTGCAGGACCAGCAGCACGACGGCCAGGTAGACCCCGCCGACCCAGACCGGGTTTGCGCCGGTGTGCTGGGGGTTGCGCGGCTGCTGCGGCGGCGCGTACTGGCTCATCGGGGGTGCTCCTCGGCTGACGGGGCGGATGCTCGGCGCGTCATGTGTGCCCTTCCGAGGGTGCGCGGTCCCCGCCCGCGGCGCGAGGCGGCCGGTCCGAGCGGGTTGCCCGGGGCCGGGCGCGCCACCCGGACGGCTCGGCGCGGTGGCGCGGGTGCTTAGGCCGGACGGAGGATGCGGTCAGCGCTCGGGCACCGGACCGGAGCGCGCGGAGCGGGCATCGAGGAGCGGGCGGATGGACGTCAACCAGGTCGACTACATGGTCATCGACTTTCCCGGCGAGCTGCCCGCGGAGACCGTCGTGCCACCGATCCAAGCCCTGGTGGAGGACGGCGCCGTCGAGATCCTCGACCTCGCCTTCATCCGCCGGGACGCGGGCGGACTGATCGAGGCGGTCGAGCTCGACGCGCTCGGGGACGCGCAGGGGGCGGCGTTCGCCGACCTGACCGGCGAGATCCACGGGCTGCTCAGCGACGAGGACCTGCAGCTGGTGGGGGAGGAACTGCCGCACGGGAGCACCGCGGCCGTGCTGGTGTGGGAGAACACCGCGACGCGCGCGCTCAAGCGGGCGGTGCTGGCCTCCGGCGGGACCGTGGTGGCGCACGAGCGGGTGCCGGCCGGGCTGGTGGAACGCGACCTCACCGCCATCGGGATGAAGGCCTCGAGCATCTGAACCCAGAGCACTGATCCGAGCGGCCGCGGCAGCCGAGCAGTCCGGCGGCGGTCCGCGGCCCCGCACCCCTGGAGGACATCATGATCGGTCGACGACTCGCCCGCGGCGGACGCCCCGGGCTGATCGGCACCGCCGCCCGCACGGCCGTGATCGCGGGCACCGCCACCGCGGTCTCCGGCCGGGTGGCCAACCGGCAGATGCAGCACCACACCGCGCAGCAGGACGCCGCGCGCGAGCAGGACGCCGCGGCGCGGCAGGCCGCCCAGCCGGCGCAGCCCCCGGCCGCGCCGGGCCTGGACGACGAGGCGGTCAGCCAGCTCGAGCGGCTCGGCGCGCTGCACGCCCAGGGCCTGCTCACCGCCGAGGAGTTCGCCGCGGCCAAGCAGCGCGTCCTCGGCGGCTGAGTCCGCCGAGTCCGCCGAGCAGAGCCACGCGCCCGGCCGCGGGCATCCGAGCGGCCGGGCGGCAGTGTTCTGCCTCAGTCCTCGGCGCGCATCAGCACGCAGGCGGGGGCGAACACCTTCAGGCTCGCGCCGGTCTGCTCGGGCACGCCGGTCGCCGGATCCAGCCGGAACACGCTGATGCTGTCCGAACGCTGATTCGCGCTCAGCAGCAGCGTCCCGTCCGGGGACAGCACGATGTCGCGCGGCCAGGCGCCGCCGATCGGCACCGTGGAGACCAGCTGCGGCTTGGCCGGGTCGGCCAGCGAGAAGGTCAGCAGGGTGTCGCGGCCGCGGTTGGCGGTGTAGAGGAACCGGCCGTCCGAGGCGATCTGGACGGCCGAGGGGAAGTCGGAGCCGGGCACGCCGTCCTCGAGCAGCGGCACCTCGCCGAGCACGGCGAACTCCCCGCCCGCGGCCGCGTACGTGCACACCGCGAGCGAGAAGCCGAGCTCGCCGACCACGTACGCGTACGTACCGGCCGGGTGGAACACCAGGTGGCGCGGGCCGAAGCCGGGGCGGAAGGAGGATCGCGCCACCTGCATGAGCGTGCCCTGCCCGGCCTCCAGGGTGAAGGTGTGGATCGAGTCGGTGCCGAGGTCCACCGCGAGCACGAAGCGCCCGTCCGGCGACTCGCGCACCATGTGCGCGTGCGGCCCGGCCTGCCGGTCGGCCTCGGGTCCGCTGCCCTCCAGCGAGGCCAGGTGGGTCTGGCCGCCGACCGAGCCGTCCGGCTCGATCCGGTGCAGCGAGACCGAGCCGCGGTCGTCCGCGTCGCCGTAGTTGGCCACCGCCAGGAACGCGCCGCCGCCGACCAGCGCGGCGTAGCAGGGCTCGGAGCCGCCGGTGGGCATCGCGGCGCCGTGCGGCTCGAACCAGTCCTGGCCGCGGTCCACGAACGCGGCCACCCGGCCGGTCGGGCCCTCGTCCACGGCGTACAGCAGCTCGCCGTCGACGCCGCCGCGCACCAGCCAGGACGGGTCGGCGAACGGCGTGACCTCGCCGCGCGCGGCCACGGTGGCGCCGTCGGCGGACAGCCCGGCCCGCACGATCCCCCGGATCGGGTTGGGACCGCCGGTGTAGCTGCCGATGGTGAGTTCGAATCCTTGCATGCTCGGTGTGCCCCGCTTCGTGTGAGCTCGGTCGTTCCCGTTCAGGATAGTCGCCGACGGGTATTCAGTCGGTGACGGCGAGCGCGTCGATCTCCACCAGCATCTCCTCGTGCGGCAGGCCGGTGAACACCGTGGTGCGGGCCGGCGGGATCCCGCTGGGCACGTGCCGCACCACGAACTCGGCGTACGCGTCGTTCATCGCGGCGAAGTCCTCCCGCTTGGTCAGGTAGACCCGGAACATCAGCACGTCCTCCACGCTCGCGCCGCCCGCCTCCAGGATCGCCCGGACGTTCTCCAGCGTACGCAGCGTCTGTGCCTTGACGTCGCCGGGTGCGATGTGCGCGTTGGTGGCCGGGTCCATCGGTCCCTGCCCGGCCACCTGCAGGAACGGGCCCTTGCGCACGCCCTGGGAGAAGCTGTGGGCGGGTGCCGGGGCCGATGCCGTGCGCACGGCCGTCTTGTGCGGGTCCATCAGGATCGTTCCTCTCCGATCTCGGGCGGATGCCAGCCGCGGTCGGCGGAGATCGCCGCCGCGGTGTTGAGCAGTCGGGGCAGCAGGCTCAGCACCTGTGCGTAGTCGAGCACGACGTCCGGCACGGACAGCGAGACGGCGGCGACCACGCGGCCGGTCGCGTCCCTGACCGGCGCGCCGACGCAGTGGATGAACGTCTCATGCTCCCCACGATCCACCGCGTGGCCCTGTTCGGCTACTCGGGAGAGCTCGGCGAGGAACGCCTCGGGGCCGGTGATCGTGTTCGGTGTCAGCGCCTCGTAGTCGATGCCCTCGGCCACGGCGCGGCGCTCGCGCGGCGGCAGGTCGGCGAGCAGCACCTTCGCGACGGCGGTGCAGTGCAGCCGGGCGCGCAGCCCGATCCGGGAGTACATCCGCACCGGGTGCCGCGAGTCGTACTTGTCGATGTACACCACCTCGCCGCCCTCGTAGGCCGCGAGGTGCACGGTGTGGCCGGTCTCGCGGTTGAGCGCGGCGAGGTGCGGCGCGGCGGTGGCGCGCACCGGACGCTGTTCGAGCGCGCGGCTGGAGAGCGCGAACAGCCCGGCGCCGAGGTGGTAGCGGAAGGCCGCGTCGCGGTAGACGAGCCGGTCGTCCTCGAGCGTGCGCAGCAGCCGCAGCACCGTCGTCTTGTGCACCTCGGCGGTGGCGGCGAGCTCGTCGAGCGACCGCGGACCCTCGGCGAGCTCGCGCAGCAGCTGGAGCGCGCGGCTCAGGCTCTGGCTCATGACGCCGCCTCAGCCGTCACGGCGGAGTCGTCCGTCGGAGCGGCGGCCGCGATCACTCCGGCGCCGGCCCGCAGTCCGGACCACTCGCGCGGCGTGCACTCCAGCAGCCGGTCCAGCTCGGCGGGCGACGGGGGAGCGGCGTGGTCGTGCGCGACCATCAGCGTGGACGCGGCGCAGACGTGGCCGAGCCGCAGCCGTCGCCGCTGGTCGTGACCGCGCAGCAGCCCGGCCAGGTAGCCCGCGGCGAACGCGTCGCCCGCGCCGATCGGTTCGAGCACCTCGACGCGCAACGCGGGCTCGGTCACGGCCGCGTCACCCTCGAACGCGCAGGCCCCGTGCTCGGCGTTCTTCACGACCAGCACGCGCGGGCCGGGCAGCAGGGCCCGCAGACGCTGCGGATCGGCCGTGCCGAACAGGATCTCGGCCTCGTCGCTCCCGATGAACACCACGTCGGCCTGATCGGCCAGACCGGCGAGCACCGCGACGGGATCGACCGCCGCGGACCCCTGCAGGCGCCGCCACAGCGCCGGACGCCAGTTCATGTCGAAACTGACGAGCTGTCCGGGACGCCGCCGGTCGAGCACCGCCTGCACGAGCCGTCGACCGCTGTCGCCGCCGGAGGCCTGGCCGAGCGCGGCGGTGATCCCGGACAGATGCACCAGCCGCGCCGTGGCGAGCAGCGCGGCCACGGCCGGGAGCTCGAGCGCGGCAGGCGCGAGTGCTGACGCGGCCGAAGCGCTGCGGTAGTAATGCAGCTTGCTGCGGCCCGTGCCGAGGTCGTGTACGGAGCCTGTGCCGGCGCCGATCTCCTTGACGTACAGGCCGGTCGGCCGATGCGGATCGACTTCGACTCCTGAGACGTCGACGCCGTGCGCCGCGATCTCGGTGAGCAGCAGCCGCCCGAAACCGTCCGCGCCGACCCGGCTGACCCACGCCGTCGGCACGCCGAGGGACGCGAGCGCGCAGGCCGTGTTCGACTCCGCGCCGCCCATACCGCGCCGGAAGAGCTCGGCCGCCTCGAGCGGTCCAGCCTGCTCGGGCAGCAGCGTGATCATCGACTCGCCCACGCAGACGGCGAGCGGCGGCGCGGGGTTCGTCACGGCGGCGCTCCTGTCTGGTACGTGGGCTGGGTGTACTCGGGGAGGTCGTTGACCTTCGACGAGCGGCGATGCTACAAGTTCCGTACACGATGCGCAATGACCGTTGCGTATGTTGCAACGCAGGAGGGAACCGCCGATGCGCGCGACCGTGGCCGGGCTGGCCGACGAGGTACTGGACTGGCGATTCAAGGCGATTCCGGCGAGCGCGTGGGGCCGTACGGTCGCCGAGTTCCTCGCCACCGGCCCCCGGCTGTCCGACCTCGGCACGCCCGCGCTCACCCTCGACGCCCGCGCCCTCGACTTCAACCTGGCCACGATGGCCGGGTACTGCGCGGCGGCGGGGGTGGAACTCGCGCCGCACGGCAAGACGACGATGGCGCCCGCGCTGTGGGAGCGTCAGATCGCCGCCGGGGCCTGGGGGATCACACTGGCGAACGTGCCGCAGCTGCGGGTCGGGCGCGCGTTCGGCGTGCGCAGGCTGCAGCTGGCGAACGCGCTGGTGGACCCGGGCGGCCTGCGCTGGATCGCCGACGAGCTCGACGCGGACCCCGACTTCTCGTTCGTCAGCTGGGCCGACTCGACGGACACGGTGGAGCTGATGGACGCCGTGCTGCGCGCACACGGCGCGCGCCGGCCCCTCGACGTGCTCGTCGAGGTCGGGCACCCCGGCGCCCGCACCGGTGTGCGCGATCTCGACGAAGCGGTCCGGATCGCCCAGGCCGTCGCCGCGGCCCCGACGCTTCGGCTGGCGGGTGTCGCAGGATACGAAGGTGTCGTCGCGCACGAGGCCACACCGGGCGACCTCGACGCGGTCGCCGCCTACCTGCGCACACTCGCCGACCTGCACACACGCCTGGCCGACGCAGGCCTCTACGACCCGTCCGCCGAGATCATCGTCACGGCCGGCGGCAGCTCCTTCTTCGACCAGGTCGTCGAGGTGCTCGGGCCGCTCGCCGGGCCGGGCGTCAGGGTACTGCTCCGTTCGGGCGCGTACATCGTGCACGACGACGGGTTCTACCGCGGTATCTCCCCGTTCAGCCGCGGCGTCGGGAGCAGCCCGCTGATCTCCGCCATGCACGGCTGGGTCCGCGTGCTCTCCCGGCCGGAGCCGGAACTGGCGCTGCTCGACGGCGGCAAGCGCGACCTCCCGTTCGACGACGCGATGCCCACACCCCAGTACGCGAACGGCGAGGCGGGCCCGGTGGCCGGCGCGGTCGCCACCGCCGTCGCCGACCAGCACACCTTCCTGCGGCTGGACCCGGCCAGTTCGCTGCGGGTCGGCGACGTCGTCCGGCTCGGCCTCTCGCACCCGTGCACGGCGATGGACAAGTGGTCGCTGATCCCCGTGCTCGACGACGCTTCGAGCCCTGATCCGCTCGTCGTCGACCTGATCCGGACCTTCTTCTGATGCCCCCGCTCCCGAAACCCCCGACCACGCTGCTGCGCGGCGCCACCGTCGTGGACGGCACCGGCGCGCCCGGCTACCGGGCCGACGTCCGGCTGGCCGAGGGCCGCATCGCCGAGATCGCGCCCACGATCACCGGCGGGCCCGCGATCGACGCGGCGGGGCTGGTGCTCGCGCCGGGGTTCATCGACATGCACGCCCACTCCGACCTCGCGCTGCTCACCGACCCCGAGCACCTCGCCAAGGTCGGCCAGGGCGTGACGCTCGAGGTGCTCGGCCAGGACGGCCTGTCCTACGCCCCGGTGGACGAGACCACACTCGGCCGGATCCGCCGCCAGATCGCCGGCTGGAACGGCGATCCGGCCGGCTTCGACTGGAACTGGCGGAGCGTCGGCGAGTACCTGGACCGGCTCGGTGCCACCGGGACCGCCGTCAACGCCTGCTACCTGGTGCCGCACGGCTCGGTGCGCATGCTCGTCCTCGGCTACGAGGACCGCGCGCCGTCGGAGTCCGAACTCGAACGCATGCGCGCCCTGATCCGCACCGGCATGGCCGAGGGCGCCGTCGGGATGTCCTGCGGCCTCGGCTACACCCCCGGGATGTACGCCTCGACCGGCGAACTCAAGGCGCTGAGCCGGGTCGTGGCCGAGCTCGGCGGGTTCCTCGCCCCGCACCACCGTTCCTACGGCGCCGGCGCCCTCGAGGCCTACGCCGAGATGGTAGAGGTCTGCGAGGATTCCGGCTGCGCGCTGCACCTGTCGCACGCCACGATGAACTTCGGCGTCAACAAGGGCCGCGCGGGCGAACTGCTCGCGCTCATCGACGCGGCCACCGCCCGAGGCTGTGACCTCACCCTCGACACCTACCCCTACCTGCCCGGATCCACCACGCTCGGCGCGCTGCTGCCCGGCTGGACCTCGGCCGACGGCCCCGACGGCGTGCTGCGCCTGCTGGCCGATCCGGAGGCGTGCCGCGCGATCCGCCACACGATGGAGGTCGACGGGTCCGACGGCTGCCACGGCGTGCCGGTGGACTGGGAGACGATCCGGATCTCCGGCGTCGGCGACCCCGCCTTCACCGACCGCGTGGGACGCACCGTCGCGCAGATCGCGCAGGACGAGGCGCGCGAGGCGTTCGAGGTCTACCGGGACCTGCTCGTGGCCGACCGGCTCGCCACCACGATCCTGCAGCTCGTCGGGCACGAGGAGAACGTCCAGGCGATCATGCGCCACCCGGCGCACACCGGCGGCAGCGACGGCCTGCTGGTCGGCACCCGCCCGCACCCGCGAGCCTGGGGCACCTTCCCGCGCTTCCTCGGCCACTACAGCCGCGACCTCGGCGTCCTCGGGCTGGAGGAGATGATCGCGCACCTGACCGGCAACGCGGCCCGGCGCCTGCGGCTGCGCGATCGAGGCCTGATCCGCCCCGGATACGCCGCCGACGTCGTGCTCTTCGATCCGCACACCGTGCGCGACACGGCCACCTTCGACCAGCCCCGCGCCCGCCCCGAGGGCATCGAGTACGTCTTCGTCAACGGCGTCCCCGTCCTCGCGCAGGGCCGCCGCACCGACGCCACGCCCGGCCGCGCACTGCGCCGCACCAGCAGGAGTGACACCGCATGAACGACCAGTCCACAGACTCGACCGACGTCCTGCACGCGATAGCCGCCGACCGCGTCCTGGCCGTGGTCCGCGCCCCGCGCGTGCCCGACCCGGCCGCGCTGTGTGCCGCACTCGCCGACGGGGGCATCCGCACCGTCGAGTTCACCTTCACCACCCCGGGCGTCGCCGACGTCCTCGCCCAGGCGGCGGCCGCCCGCCGTCCCGGCACCCACCTCGGCGCGGGCACCGTGCTCACCGCCGACCAGGCCGCCGCCGCGATCGACGCCGGGGCCGAGTTCCTGGTCACGCCCGCGCTGCGGCCCGAGGTGGCGAAGGTCGCCGCGCGGGCCGGGATCCCGGTGCTGATGGGCGCGCTCACCCCGACCGAGGTGCTCACGGCCGTGGAGCTCGGTGCCGCCGCGGTGAAGATCTTCCCCGCCGCGACGTTCGGCCCGCGCTATCTCAAAGACCTGCGGGGCCCGTTCCCGGACGCCCGGCTGGTGCCGTCCGGCGGCGTGAACGCCGGCAACGCCCGCGCGTTCCTCGAGCTCGGAGCCTTCGCCGTGTGCTGCGGCACCGACGTCGTCCCGCCGGACCTGGTGGCAGCGGGCGGCGCCGAGGCCGAGATCCGCGACCGCGCCGCCGCCTTCGTCGAGCGCATGACGCAAGACTGAATCAGGGTGTGACGATGTCGAACCGCGGGTCGAACTCCTCCAGCAGTCCGGCGTAGACGACGAGCGCGGCCGCGTCCCCGGCCAGCACGATCTCCCCGGACGCGGCGAGCTTGTCCGCCTCGACGGGGAGCAACAGCGCCGCGACCAGCGCTCCCTTCGGGCCGGTGACCGTCAGCTGCGCGTCGGGGTTCGTTCCGCGGCGGGCGTTGAGCACGCCGCGGCGCACCCACATCTGCCAGAACCTGTCCTGCTCGGCTGGGGCGTCGGTGAACACGAAGTCGATGCGCACATCCACCTCGGCCGCGCGCGGGCCGTTGACGTGCACCGCGGCGAAGTCGAACAGGATCTCGATCGGCATCGCCAGGATCGTGTCCGGGCTGGCCGTGGCGAACGGCACCGGCGCGACCCCCGCGCGCAGCTCCTTCGCCGCGCTCAGGAAGACGCCGCGCCACTGCGGCCCCTCGGCCTGATACCCCATCTGCTCGTAGGCGTCGGCCTGCAGCAGCCGCGCGGCCTGGTTCTCCGGATCGGCGAACACGAGCAGGTGCAGCACCTGCACCGCCCAGCGGTAGTCGCCCGTCTCCAGCGCCCGCTCGCCCTCCGTCATGATCCGGTCCGCGCCGATCAGCTCCACGAAGCGCTCGGCCGTGGCCACCGGCGGGTGCGGGTGGAGCGAGACCGGGTCGCCGTCCCACATGCCGAGCTCCTTGGTGAACACGGCGCGCACGTCGTGGTGCACGGTGCCGTGATACCCCCGGTTGTGCCAGGCCCGGCCGAGTTCCTCGGGCAGCTCGATCTCCTCGGCGGCCTCCAGCGGCGTGTAGCCCTGGTTCGCCAGCCGCAGCGCCTGGTCGTGGAGGTACTTGTAGGTGTCGCGCTGCGAGGCGAGCAGCTCGGTCACCGCGTCGTTGCCCCACACCGGCCAGGTGTGCGGCCCGTAGTGCACCTCGGCGTCGTCGCCCCAGCGCTCGAGCGTCTCGTCCAGGTAGCGGGCGAAGTTGCGCGCGTCGCGGGTGCGGGCGCCGCGCAGCGTCTGGATATTGTGCAGCGTGTGGTTGGCGTTCTCCGCGCAGGTCAGTGCCTTGAGCTGGGGGATCCAGATGTGCATCTCCTCCGGCGCCTCGGTGTCCGGCGCGTAGAGGAACTCGAACTCGAGCCCGGCCAGCTCCCGCCTGCTGCCGGTCTCGGTGATCGAGTCCGTCGGCGAGAGGTAGGTCACCGTCACCCCGGGCACCGTCGCCACGCCGATCCCGCAGGTGAGGTGGCCGTGGCCGCTCGGGTCTACCTCGAGCAGGCTGCCGAAGGCGTAGGCGGCGCGCCGGGACATGGCGTTGCCGGCGATGACGTTCTCGCCGATGGCCAGCCGGTCGAAGGAGGCGATCGTCCCCGGCGCGATCAGCGGCACCTTCCCGCTCGCCACGTCCGCGGCGTCCACCACGCCCTTCACCCCGCCGTAGTGGTCGACGTGCGTGTGCGTGTAGATCACCGCGACGACCGGCTTGTCCGAGACGTGCGCGCGGATCATCGCCATGCCCTGCGTCGCGGCCTCGACCGAGGCCATGCAGTCGATCACGACCAGCCCGCTCTCGCCCTCCACCACGGTCAGGTTGGCGATGTCGTTGTTGCGCACCTGGTAGAGCCCGTCCACCACCCGGTACAGCCCGCCCTTGCGGATCAGCTGCGACTGGCGCCACAGGCTCGGGTTGACCGAGTCGGGGCACGGCGCGTCGTCGGCGAGGAAGTCGTAGACCGCCGGATCGAAGATCACCCGGCCCTCGTGGTCGTGCAGCTTCTCGGTGAACTTCGCGATCAGCCCGCGTTCGACGAGTTCGAAGTCGGTACGGTCCTCGAGCGCGTAGCGTTCGGCCGCGTCGTGGTTGGCGCTGGTCGTGGCCGGGCTCGGGGGCTTCGGCTGGCAGGCAGGCACGACGCGCCACTCCTTCGGGACTCGGCCCTGGCGAGAGCCGGATCGGGATCTTCCGCAGCCAGCCTTGGGCATTCGGGCACGTATGCGCAGCTTCCTTCCGCCGAACAGGTGACGTCCGTGCGCTGAGTTCGATCCGGCCGCGGCCGCGGCTTAATGGAACCCGTCGAGATACGCGGCCGTCGCGTCGTCCGAGGTCTTGTTGCGGACCCAGCGCAGGCCGGCCGGATCCGCCCGCTCGGCTTCCCGGACCAGTCGGATGACGCCGGCGGGCCCCTCGTCGGCCAGCAGGTCGAGCAGCCCCGGCCAGTTCGTCAGCGCGAACGGCTCGACCGCGCGGGCCGCCCCGTCCGTCAGGATCGCGACACGCTCCACCGCGGAGCGCGGCAACGTCCAGGTCAGGGCGTGGTCCACCGCCGCCGGGTCGGTTGCCGCGGCCCAGAAGCCGCCCGGTATGTTGCGCGCGGCGAGCTCGGCCCGCTTCATCACGACCAGCGCCGCGGCCTTCGCGGCAGAACCCTGCGGCAACGCGTCGGCCACCGCGCGCTCGGCCGACGCGGTCCGCGAGACCCGCTCGTCGGTCACCACCGAGAGCCCGTCGGCGCCGTCGACCACCACGGTCACGTCGCCGAGCACGAGGAAGCGCACCACCTCGCGCGCGGCCGCGACCACCGCGACGGCGGCGCCGGGCGTGGCCGCGTCGGTCAGGTCGCAGGCGTCCCGGTGTAGATCGGCGGTCCCCACGATCGCGGCCCGCAGCGCGGCGGACGGGTCGGGGGTGCCGGTGTTCGCGGCCGCCTCGCAGTGCCCGATGACCCCCTGCACCAGGCGCGCGGCGAACCAGGCCACCCCGTGCACGCAGCCGGTCTCGGTCCGCGCGGTCGCCCCGTCGGCGACCGCGACCCAGGCGTCGGCGTCGGGGTCGGCGTCGGCCACGGCAGAGGCCACCGCGTCCTCGTTCGGCCGATCCGGCGAGCCCGGGACACTCAGTACTCGTACGCGCACGGCGTTCACGCTCCTCGAGGAACACGAAAGAGTTTCGGAAGGTCAAGGTGCGTCAGAACGCGGCAAGGGTCTATACCACTTTGGCATCTTGCCGATACGCTGCTGTGCGCAGTCATCGAGCCCTGGCTCGTGGATCTTCCTGAGGAGTTGAGGAATCGATGGTGCGTCAGGCGCAGGCCACACCGCCGCCGCACTCCGATACCCGCACGTACCCGCAGGCCCGTCCCCGTCCGGCCGCGCAGCCCCAGCCCGTCGGCGCCGTGCTGGACCGCACGATCCCCGGGCCGGGCGGCACCACCCTCGCCGTGCGCGTCTACGAACCCAGAACCGCCGACCCGGCCGCGAGCTCGCCGAGGTCGGCCCGGCGCCGCCCCGCCCTGGTCTACTTCTTCGGCGGCGGCCGGCCCCTCGGCTGCCTGGAGACCGGCGACGGCGTCTGCCGCGCGCTG
Organism: Actinospica durhamensis; assembly: GCF_018139695.1. GTDB lineage: Bacteria > Actinomycetota > Actinomycetes > Streptomycetales > Catenulisporaceae > Actinospica > Actinospica durhamensis. Next base: position 13,849 of record NZ_JAGSOG010000176.1, read on the forward strand.
ACCAACACCGCGCACTGCGTCACCGTCTCCGTCCGCTACCGGCTCGCGCCGCAGTTCCCGTTCCAGGCCGCCGTCCGGGACTGCCACGCCGCCACCCGGTGGGTCGCCACGCACGCCGCGGAGCTCGGCGTGGACCGGGCGCGCATCGCCGTCGGCGGCGACGAGGCCGGGGGGAACCTGGCCGCGGCCGTCGCCCTGCTCGCGCGCGAGACCGGCCCGGCCCTGTGCCACCAGCTGCTGGTGTGCCCGAACATCGCCGGCGAAGACCACGATCCGCGCCAGAGCGGCCGCGCCGCCGCCTGGCACTGGCAGCAGTACCTCGCCGCCCCCGAGGACCGCGGCGACCCGTGCACCTCGCCGCGCAACGCAGACTCCCTCGCCGACCTGCCCGCCGCCACCGTCATCACGGCCGAACTCGACCCGCGGCGCGACGAGGCCGAGCACTACGCGCTGATGCTCCTCGCCTCCGGCGTCCCGGTGGAGGTGCGCAGATTCCACGGCGTGCCGCAGGGCTTCTTCGCCCTCCCCGCCGTCTACCCCCTCGCCCGCGCCGCCCTGTCCTACGCCGCGGCCGGCCTCGCCACCGCCTTCGCGCCCGCCGGCCACCAGCCGAGTCGGCGGTAGCCGGCGGCGCGCCGACGCGTCAGTTCTCGAACTTGGCGATCTCCGGCACGACGCGCTCGCCGAGCAGTTCGAGCGGGCGGATCGAGACGGCGTTCGCGACGTTGCCGTGGACGTGGCTGATGCCGAGCGCCGCGAGCTCCTGGAGCTGGCCGAGCAGCTCGTCCACCTTCTCGCCCTGCGCGCCGGGGTCGAGCCGCATCATCACGGTCTTCTTGATCTCGTCGTAGTCGCGGCCGAGGTTGGCGCAGTGCTCGCGCAGGACGTCGAGCTTGTGCGGCAGGTCGGGGCTGGGGAAGAGGTTGCAGGCCTGCGCGTACTGCGCCACCATCCGCAGCGTCTTCTTCTCGCCCCCGCCGCCGATCAGGATCGGCGGGTGCGGAGTGCTCAGCGGCTGCGGGGAGTTGAGCGTGCGGGCGAGCTGGTAGTGCGTGCCCTGATACGGCCCCTCGTCCTCGCTCCACATCTGCAGGCAGATCTGCAGCGCCTCCTCGAGCCGCTCGAACCGCTCCTTCGTGCTCGGGAACGGCAGGCCGAGCCCGCGCGACTCCTCCTCGTTCCAGGCCGCGCCGATGCCCAGCCAGGCCCGGCCCTCGGAGAGCACGTCGAGCGTGGTCGCGGCCTTGGCCAGCAGGCCGGGCTCGCGGTAGACCACGGCGGTGACCCAGGCCAGCAGCTTGATCCGGCTGGTGCGCCCGGCCAGGTAGCCCAGGGCGGTGTAGGCCTCGAGCATGTCCCGCTCCGGCGGGCCCACGACGGCGATCTGCCAGACGTGGTCCATCACGCTGAGCATGGTGAAGCCGGCGTCCTCCGCGGCGACGGCGATCCTGGTCAGGTCCTTGGCGAGATGCTGCGGGCCGTTCGGCCAGGTGAAGTCAGCGACGTGCAAGCCGAGTTCCACGGCGGTCCCCTTCGCGACGACCGGTCCGGGCGGTGACTGCGGCGGCGCCCGGAGCGGGTGATGGGCTGGTCCTGAAGTGCGCCACCCAGCCTAGTGGCACGCCCTGCCGTATCCGTGCCCGCACGACGAAGGCCGGCTGCCGGTCCTCGACCCGCGAGGCCGGCAGCCGGCCCCCGGCTGTTCGTCTGCTGCCTGCTACCGCGAGAGTCCCTCAGCCGGGCAGCCGATCACCCGTCAGGCCGGGGGAGCGGGGTTCCAACGCTGGTTGGCGGCGCCGTCGGCCTGCTCGAGCTCGATCTGGGCGTAGTTGCCGAGCGAGCCGAGGACCTGGCTGTTCTCGCCCGCCTGGGCGATGAACACGTCGTTGCCGATGCGCGGGAAGTCCCACTGCTGGCTGGGGTCGTAGGCGTTGCAGGGGGTGAGGGTGGCGAGCTGGCCGATGTTCTCGGGCGCCTGGATGCACTGGCCGGGCTTTGCGATGCTCTCGAGCAGCAGGCCCTGGGAACCCTGGTCCACCTTCCACTGCTGGCAGGCGTCGCCGCCCGCGATCGGCCAGGTGACCGGTCCCTGCGGGCCGGAACAGTACGCGTCGAGAACGCCCTGGGCACCGCGGTTGTAGAACGACAGCGTCTGGTCCGGGGTGGCGCTCGGGGTGGCGCTCGCGGCGGCCGAGGCCGTGGTGGCGGCCGCACCGGTCAGCGCGAGTGCCGCCACGGCTGCCGCGGCGAACCGCTTGATCGTGAACATGGATGAACTTCCTTCCCTTGTTGAAGTAAGTGACGCGTGTGATTTCTGTTACCAGTGCGTCACAGGGAGAAAGTAGCGATCGTCCAGGGCTGGAGATGGCAGCCACGGCCCGCGCGGAGGGATTTACGCGCTAACGGATGATCTGGGAGCGTGTCGGCCACCGTGCGCCCCCGTGCGTCCCTTGTGCCCCCCGCTCGGCCCGCCGAGGGCTCCCACTCGGCGCGACGTGCCAGATCGCCCGGCGTGTCGCCGCGCATCCCGGTTGATCTGGGTCTATCTGCCCGCCTGCGCTGCCGACCGGCTCAGGCTTCGAGGTCGACGATCGCCCAGCCGTGCGGCTCGACCTCGGCGGCCGGCCCTGTGTCGCGGCTGCCCAGCAGGCGCTTGCCGGACGGCGCGTCCGGCCCCGCCACGGTGAACGTGTGCGTGCGGTCGGAGAGATTCAGCAGCACGGCCAGGCGCCCCGGCCCGTCCGGCTCGGCGACTTCGTACCCGAACACGAGATTCTCCAGGTGCAGCGACCGGGAGCGGGCGCGCAGCAGCCAGGGGTGGCGCCGGCGCAGGCCGATCAGGTCCTGGTGCAGCCGGTAGACCGGTCGGCCGAAGGCGGCCAGGCCGCTCGGGCCCTCGGCCGGGAACGCCGGACGGATCTCGGCGTCGCCGTCCGCGCGCTCGTACTTGACGCCGCGGAAGGCCTGCTCGTCGCCCGCGTACACGCTCGGCACGCCCGCCACCGTGAACAGGATCGCGAGCGCGTGCGGCAGATGCCGCGGATCCTCGATCCGGCTCGCGATCCGGGTGACGTCGTGGTTGCCGACGAAGGTGAGCGGGTGCATCCCGGCCGCGAACTCCTCGTGCCGCCGCAGCGCCCAGGACAGCTCGAAGAGGTTGCCGTCGGACAGGCTGCTCCAGATGCCCTTCCACAGTTCGTACTGGGTGGCGGAGTCGAGCCCGCCCTCGCGCACCGCCGCCGCGTAGTCGCCGTGGATGTACTCGCCCATCAGCCACGCCCCCGGATGCTCGGCCCGCACCCGGCCGGTCACCTCGTGCCAGAACGCCCGCGGCACCGCGTACGCCGCGTCCAGCCGCCACGCGTCCGCACCCCGGTCCAGCCAGTGCCGCATCACGGCACTGACGTAGTCGCGCACCTCGGGCTCGTCGTGGTTGAGCGCGACCAGGTGCCGATGGCCCTCGAACCTCGCGTAGTCGAACCCGTCCTCACCCTCGCCCGGGGCGTCGAAGTCGAGGTGGAACCAGGAGGCGTACCGGGAATCGCGGCCGTGCGCCAAGACGTCCTGGAACGGTCCGAAGCCGCGGCCGACGTGGTTGAACACGCCGTCGAGCATCAGCCGCACGCCGCGGGCCCGGCAGCGTTCGACCAGCCGGTCGAAGGCCTCCCCGGTGCCGAGCCGCGGATCGATCCGGTAGTGGTCGACGGTGTCGTAGCCGTGCGATTCGCTCGCGAAGACCGGCCCCAGCGCGAGGCCGTTGCAGCCGAGCTCCACCAGGTAGTCCAGCCACGGCTCGAGCCGGTCCAGGCGGTCTGCGGCTTCCGCGTCTGCGGCTTCCGCGCCCGTGGCAGCCTCGTCCGCGGTCGGCGGCGCGCCGAGGAAGGTGAGCGGGTGCAGGTGCCACCAGATCGCGTGGCCGGACCACGAGGCCATCGGCGCCGCACCGCCTTCCATGGAGTCTCCGCAGGTTCGGGCAGGGAGCTGACACGCTATCAGCCGGGTCAGGGCGAATGCGTCCACTCGGTGAGCAGGTAGCCGCCGTACCAGGCCGAGAGCAGCGCGAGGCCGCAGACCACGGCCGCCGCCACGCGGGCGTCGCGGCGGGCGAGGAAGACGGCGGGCGGCAGCAGCACCGGGAAGTCGGGCATGAGGAAGCGCGCCTCGGCGTGGAAGTAGCCGGGGCCGATGAACAGGCCGAGCACGATCGAGGCCCAGGCGAACGCGCCGACCGGGAGTCCGCCCCCGCCGCGCCTGCGCCACAGCATCACCGTCAGCACGGCGGCGAGCGCGACGGTGGCGAAGAGCACGTACACCGGCACCCGGTAGCCCAGTTGCAGCGGCCGGGTCAGGCCCGCAGTGATCTGATGCCAGACCCCGACCAGGCTCGGCGTGCTGTTCCAGCCGCGTTCCTCCATAAAACCGAACCCGTCCCAGCGGCCGAGCGCCACCGCGACCCAGACCAGGTAGCCGAGCGCGCCGATCGGGGCGAGCACGCAGGCGAGCCACGGCCGCCACCCGGCCGCCCGCCACCCGCGAATCCGCGGGTGCCGCGCAGCAGCTGGCCGTCGACCACCACCGCGGCACCGATACCGGCCTCGGCCGAGACGTGCACGAAGTCGCGGGCGCCGGAGCCGCGCCACAGCTCCGCGAGCGC
>NZ_JAGSOG010000177.1 GCF_018139695.1 Actinospica durhamensis
GCCACCCGCCCCCCGCCGGGCGCCCGGCTCGGGCGGCTTGTCGTCTAGGCTGGGGAGATGGCCGAGAAGCAAGGCACGCCGCTGCCGCGCAAGCTGGGCGTCAAGCCGGGGCAGCGGGTGGCCGTGGTGAACGCGCCGGTCACGTTCGAGGCCGCGCTCGGGCCGTTGCCGCCGGACGTCACGCTCGAGGCCGCGGCCGGCGCGGCGACCGCGGTCGATTCGGGGCCGTACGACGTCGTGGTGTGGTTCGCCACGACCCGTCGCGCGTTGGCCGACGCAGTGGCGGGGGCCGACGCCGGGCTGCTCACGCCCGCGGGCGGGCTGTGGATCGGGTGGCCCAAGCGCGCCTCGGGGATCGCGACCGAGGTGGACGCGGACGTCGTGCGCGAGGTGGCGCTGCCCACCGGCCTCGTGGACAACAAGATCTGCGCCATCGATGACGCCTGGTCCGGCGTCCGGCTCGTGCTGCGCCGCGAGCTGCGTCCCCGGCCCTGATCTCGTCCAGGTCGGTGCGCCGTCCGGGTCAGCGGGCCCCGGGACGCGGCCGGGCGCTCTCGCGGTAGCGGCCCGGCGTCGTGCCGAACGCCCGGCGGAACGCGTCGATGAACGCGCTCGGGCTGCGGAACCCGCAGAGCCCCGCGACGGTGGTCACCGAGCTGCCCGCGGCCAGGAGCGTCAGGGCTCGTTGGAGGCGCAGTTGGCCGCGCCACTGCGGGAAACTCATGCCGAGCTCGGTGCGAAACAGCCTGCTGAGAGTCCGTTCGGCGGCGCCGACGACGCGGCCGAGTTCGGCCAGGGAACGCTCGTCGGCCGGGTCGGCGGTGAGCAGGGCGGCGACGGCGCGCAGGCGGTCGTCCTGCGGCGCGGGCAGCGAGAACGCCAGCTCCTCGACCAGCCGTAGACGGTCGAGCGCGACCAGTTCGAGGTGGTGGCGCTGCGTGGCGTCGAGCTCGTCCGCCTGCGGTCGCCCGACTCCGTCAGGGTCCTGAGCTTCGCTGAGTGCGACGATCACCTCCCGCAGCAACGGATCCGTCGCCAGCACGGTCGGCCGGTCCAGACGCAGGGGGTTGACGGTCTGCGGGAAGACCAGGGTGCGCATCTCGGTCGCACCGTAGGCGCGGTGCGCGTGCGGCACGCCCGCCGGGATCCACACCGCCCGGTGTGAGGGGACCACCCAGACCCCGAGCGGGGTCGAGATCTCGAGTACGCCGCGCAGCGGATAGCACAGTTGGTTCACGGAGTGGTCGTGCCAGTCGATGAGCTCGCCGGACAGCAGCGACCGCCGGGTGGGGCCGGACAGATCGAGGCGGTTTACCGACATGAATCGGCAGAATATCGGAAGTCGGCACCATGCCCCGGGCGCCAGAGTCGAGGCATGAACGCGATCCTCACCCAGGCGGGGCCGCCCGAGCCACCCGCCACCGCCGCCACGACCGAGGCGTCCGACGCGTCCGCAGCCCCTGCGCCGCAGCGTGCCTGGCCGCGGATGCGCCTGTGGGCCACCGCGCACGCCGTGGACGACTTCTACCAGGGCCTGATCCCCGCGAGCGTGCCCTACTTCGTGTTGGACCGGCACTACAGCTACCTCGCCGCCTCGGGCCTCACCCTCGCCGCGACCCTCGGTGCGTCGCTGCCCCAGCCGTTCATCGGACTGGCCGTGGACCGCTTCCGCCTCGGCGGACTCGCGGCCGCCGGCGTCGCCATCGCCGGGCTCGGTGCCGGGCTGTCCGGTCTCGCCGGGTCGTACGCGCTGGTCTGGCTGCTGATCCTGGTCTCGGGCGCGGGTGTGGCGATGTTCCATCCCGCCGCCGGGAAGTCCGCCCGCGAGGCGGCGGGGGAGAGCGCCTCGGCCATGAGCTTCTTCGCCGCCGGCGGCAGCGTCGGGTTCTTCCTCGCCCCGGTGCTCGCCACCCCGGCCCTGTCCGCCCTCGGCGTCGGCGCCACTGCCTTGTTCATCCCGCCCGCGCTGTTGGCCGGGTACGCGTTGCTGCGTGCGAAGGCCCGTCGGAACGCCGCGGCGGGGACGGCCGGAGCGGTCGGCGCGCACGGCGTGTCCTATACCGGCCCCGACCAGTGGCGCCCGTTCGCGGTGCTGACCGGCATCGAGGTGGTGCGCTCCATCGCCTTCTTCGGTATCAATACCTTCATCGAGCTGTACTGGCTGCGCTCACTGCACGCCTCCCGCGCGCTGGCCGGGACCGCCCTGGCCTGCTTCCTGGTCGGCGGAGTGCTCGGGACCCTGGCCGGCGGCCGGATCGCGGACCGGATCGGCACCATCCGCACCGTGCGGCTCGGCAGCGCGCTGGGCCTGCCCGCGCTGGTGGCGCTGCGGCTGTGCCCCGGCGCGTTCGCCCCGCTGCTGTTCGCCGTGCTGGCCGGGCTGGTGCTCAACATCCCGTTCGCGGTGCTGGTCAAGCTGGGCCAGGACTACCTGCCCGCCCGTCCCGGCACCGCCGCCGGAGTCACCCTCGGCCTCGGCGTGAGCGTCGGCGGCCTCGTCTCCCCGGTGCTCGGCGCGATCGCCGACAGCCACGGGCCGCGCGGGGTGTTCACCGTGCTGTGCGCGGTCCCGGTCGCCGCGATGGCCCTGGCGTTCCTGCTCACCCCGCCGCACCCGCGGCAGCAGTGAGCCGGGAGCAGCGAACCGGGAGCGGGCCGGTCCGCGCGGCCCGCACCCGCACTGCCCGCATGGCCGACGCCTGCTTGCCGCCGCGCCGCCAGGGCCGTTCCATGAACTCATGGAGCAGTCGAAGTTCGTCGACCATCCCGATCCGAACGTCGTGCTGCGCGGCGGTCCCCTCGACGGCCGCCGTACCCGGGTGCACAACTGGTCCACGGCGTTCCTCGAGTCGGACGGCCGGATGTACGCCTACCGCCCGCTGGGCGAGCTCGACACCGAGTACCCGACGCTGAACGTCTACGTCTTCGACGACGGTGCGCAGGCCGACGCCTGATCAGCCGGTCCGCCTCCCCGAGGATGTCAAGGCCGGAGCGTAGGCTGGGGGACACGCTGAACCATCGAGGCGGAGGTAGAGGCATGAGTGGCACGGAAACGCCGTTCGACGAGAGCAAGGTCGTCGACAGTCCCAGCGACTGGGTCAACTCCCACATCCAGACCTACGTGCGCACCGACGGCGCCGAGGGCCACGAGTTCCGCGGCGGCGCGCCGATCCTGCTGCTGACCGTGCTCGGGCGCAAGTCCGGCGTGTGGCGGCGCACGGCGCTGATCTACGGCCGGGCCGGGGACGCGTACGTGGTGGTGGCCTCCAAGGGCGGCGCGCCCACGCACCCGGTCTGGTACACCAACCTCGTCGCGCACCCCGAGGTGCACGTGCAGGTCAAGGGGGAGAAGTTCACCGCCCGGGCCCGGGTCGCCGAGGGCGAGGAGCGCACCAGGCTCTGGACCGTGATGTCCGGGATCTGGCCGGACTACGACGCCTACCAGGCCCACACCCCGCGCGAGATCCCGATCGTGGTGCTCGACCCGGTGAAGTAGCCCGGCGACAAACTCCGGCGATGTAGCCGAGGCGGCCCGGCGGCGACCGGCGCGGCCCGCGGCTCAGGCCACCACCAGCACCAGTTTCCCGTCGATCCGCCCCGCCTCGCCCAGGCGGTGCGCCTCGGCGGCGGCCGAGAGCGGCAGCGCGTCGTGGATGCGGGCGCGCAGGCCGCCGGAACGGGCGAGGTCGGCGATCACCTGCATGCCGGCGTGGTCGTCCTGCACCAGCATGGTCCGGTAGCGCACGCCGCGTTCGGCCGCGACGCGCTCTTCCGGGCCGCCCGGCTCGGTGCGCAGCAGCGTGACGAAGGTGCCGCCCGCCCGCACCGTGCTCAGGGCATTGACACGGGCGTCGCCGACCAGCGGGACCAGCGCGGCATCGGCCTCGCGCACCGCCTCGCGCAGGTCGGTGGTGCGGTAGTCGAGCGCCTCGGCCGCGCCGAGTGAACGCACGTACTCCAGATCCTCGGCGCTCGCGGTGCCGATGACCTTCGCGCCCATCCGTGCCGCGATCTGCACGGCGAGATGGCCCACGCCGCCCGCCGCGCCCTGAATCAGGACCCGTTGTCCGGCGGTCAGGTGCGCGGTGTCGTTGAGCGCCTGCCACGCGGTGAGCGAGGCCAGCGGCAGCGCGGCGGCCTCGACGAAGTCGAGGTTCTCCGGTTTGCGGACCATGGCGCGCGCGGGAGCGAGCACGTATTCGGCGTATCCGCCGACCCCGTGCGGGTACGGCAGCATGCCGAAGACCTCGTCGCCCTGGTCGAAGATCGTCACCCCGTAGCCCAGCTTGTCCACGATCCCGGCCACGTCCCAGCCGAGCACCAGCGGCAGCCGGCCGAGGAAGAGCGGCGCGGCCCGGTGCTTCCAGTCGGTCGGGTTCACCGCCGCGGCCCGCACCCGGATCCGGATCTCGCCGGGCCCCGGCTCGGGCACCGGCAGGTCGGCCTGCTCGAGCACCTCGGGGCCGCCGTACTCGCTCTGCACGATCGCGCGCACTGCAATCCTCCTGTCGTCCCCGCCTACCGCCGTTGCGCTCCGGCTATTGCAGCACGCTGATGAGTTCGGCGGCCAGCGGCGCGGAGGAGCTCGGGTTCTGCCCGGTGTGCAGGTTGCGGTCGCGCGCGGTGTGCGGACGGAACGGCGCGCCGTCCTCGACCTGCAGTCCGACCTGCTTGAGCCGGGTCTCGAGCAGCCAGGGCGCCGCGGCGGCGGTGCCGGCCAGCTCCTCTTCCTTGTCCGTGAAACAGGTGATGCCGAACCCGGCGAACGCGTTCGTCCCATCCTCCCTGGTCGCCGTGAGCAGCGCGGCCGGGCCGTGGCAGACGATGCCGATGGGCATGCCCGCGTCCAGCGCGCCGGTCAGCACCCGGCCCGCGTCCGGATCCACCGCGAGGTCCTCCATCGGCCCGTGTCCGCCCGGCACGTACACCGCCGCGTAGCGGGCCGGGTCCACGTCGCCCAGCGCGACCGGGCTGGCGAACTCGGGCGACTGGCCGACCGCCTTACGCATCCGCGCCGCGCCCTCGTCCCCGCCGTTCGCCCCCGGTTCCAGGCTGGCCGGGTCGGCCGGCGGGACCACGCCGCCGGGCGTGGCCACGGTCACCCGGTGGCCCGCCGCCCGGAACGCCTCCAGCGGCGTCACGGCCTCCTCGGCCCAGAACCCGCTCGGGCGGCGGGTGCCGTCCTTGAGCGTCCAGTGGTCGCTTCCGGTCATCATGAAGAGGATCTCGGCCATCGTGCCTGCTCTCGTCGACGTCGCTCACCCGCCACCCTGGCCGCCCGCGCGCCCGCACGCATCCGGACTGGCGCGCGGGCCGCTCAGCCCTCGTGCATCCGGGCTACCTCGAACACCTCGAAGGTCACGTGGGGGGCCAGAGCGCGCAGGAAGTCGGCCGCGTCGAACGCCGCTCCGGCCGAGGCGACGCCGGTCGTGCGCACCCGGCCGGAGAGGATGCGCTCCACCGCCTCCACCGCGAGCGGCGCGCTCACGGCGTAGATGTCCCGGCCGCGGGCCACCGCGCGGCGCCGCTCGTCCCCGGCGCGCAGCACGACGTCGACGACGAAAGTCTGCGCCGAGCGGCCGCGCTCGTCCACCGCGATCGGCGCGGTGTCCGGGGCGGCGAGATCCTCGGCCGCCTCGACCGACATGTAGTTGCGCACCTCGCGAACGCGCAGGTGGCTGGGGATGGTGACGACGTCGGCCATCGTGAAGTCGCCGAGCACCTTCCGGGTGCCGGTCGGCTCCGGGAAGGACCACGCGAGGCTCGGCAGTTCGGCCTCGTCGGTGTAGTAGTCGAGCCGGCCGCCGGTGAAGCGCACACGCTGCCCCGCACGCCGCTCCCGCGAGACAGTGCCGGCCAAGCGCGTGCCGGAGGTGGGGTGCCAGCTGCTCAGCCCGTAGGCCACGTGCGCCTCGTCCGCCGCGTCCCACTCCGCGTCCGTGCCGCCCGCGCCGTCCCCGCCGCGCATCGCCGCGGTGGCCAGCAGATCGCCCAGCCCGCCGAAGAACGCCATCGCCGGCACCACGCTCACGCCCGCCGCGCGCGCCCGCTCCGAGTACTGCGCGAAGGTGTCGGCGTTGGCCTCGATCTCGGCCGCCACGTCCACGTAAGGAATCCCGGCTCGCAGCGCGGCCTCGATCACCGGGCCGCCGGTGGCCGCGAACGGTCCGGCGCAGTTGATCACCGCGGCCGCGCCCTCGAACGCGCGGTCGAGCGAGGCCGCGTCGTCCACCGAGGCGGTGCGCGCGCTCAGGCCCGGGTAGGCGAGCGCAAGGTCCCGCAGCTTGTCCGCGTCGCGGCCGACGAGCAGCGGGACGTGGCCGCGTTCGAGCAGCTCCGCCACCACGAACCGCCCGGTGTGCCCGTACGCCCCGAAGACCGCCACCACGGTCCGATCCGAACCCATATCCGACTTCGCTGTGTCCATGGGGAGATCGTGTCAGCGCGGCCACCGCCGAACCAGCGGCGGGAACGCCACGTCCCATACAGTTTCGGACATGACCACGCTCGCCTTCGCCGCCCTCGACGGCATGCTGCACTACGAGCTCGCGACGGCCTGCGAGATCTTCACCCTCGACCCGACCGGCCTGGCCGATCCCTGGTACGACGTCGTGGTGTGCGCCCAGGGCCCGATCCAGGCCGGGCGCTTCGTGATCGAGCCGGACGACGGCCTCGACCGGCTCGCCCGCGCCGAGACCGTGATCGTCCCGTCCATCGCCGACGTGGACGCCGAGATCCCGCCCGCGCTGCTCGACGCGGTCCGCGCGGCACACGAACGCGGGGCGCGGCTGGTCTCGCTGTGCACGGGCGCGTTCGTGCTCGCCGCCGCCGGGGTCCTCGACGGCCTGCGCGCGACCACGCACTGGGCCCACACCGACGTGCTCGCGGCCCGCTATCCGCGGGTGCGGGTCGACCCGGACGTGCTCTACGTGGACAACGGCCGGGTGCTCGCCTCGGCCGGCAAGGCCGCCGCGATCGACCTGTGCCTGCACCTGATCCGCCGCGACCACGGCCCGACCGTCGCCAACGCGGTGGCCCGGCGCATGGTCGTGCCGCCGCATCGGGCCGGCGGCCAGGCCCAGTTCGTCACCACCCCGGTGCCCGCCCGCGCCGACCACCCGCTGGCCGACCTGCTGTCCTGGACGATGGCGCGGCTCGACCGGCGGCTGACCGTGGAGGACCTGGCCCGGCAGGCCAACTTGAGCTCGCGCCACCTGGCCCGGCAGTTCCGCGCGGCCACCGGCACCACCCCGCTGCAGTGGCTGCTCATCCAGCGCATCCGCCGGGCCCAGGACCTGCTGGAGAACACCGAGCAGGGCATCGACGCGGTCGCCGAGGCCGCCGGGATGGGCACGGCGACCACGCTGCGGCGCCACTTCCACGCGGCCGTGGGCGTCTCCCCGGACGTCTACCGGCGCACCTTCGCCGCCAAGGCCCTGCTCAGCCCGCCGCCGCCTGCTTGATCAGGGCCGCGATGCGCTTCTCGTCGGCCGCGCTCAGCGTGGTCAGGGCGTAGCCGACCGGCCAGAACGCGCCGTCGTCGAGGTGCGCGGCGTCGCTGAAGCCGATCGTCGCGTACCGGGTCTTGAACTTCTGCGCGGGCTGGAAGTGGCAGACGATCCTGCCGTCCCTGGCGTACGCGGGCATGCCGTACCACAGCCGCGGCGCGAGTTCCGGGGCGTTCTCCTGGACCAGCGCGTGGATCCGCTCGCCCAGGACGCGGTCCGGCTCGTCGAACCCGGCGATCTTCTCGACCACGGCGGCGGCCTCCTCGGCGGCCTTCTCCGCCTTGGCTCCGCCGCGCGAGGAGGCCTTGAGCTCCTTCGCGTGGTCCTTCATCGCCTCGCGTTCCTCGTCCGAGAAGCCCGCGTAGGACCCCTCGGACTCGGCCGTGCGCTTCGTGCTCTTCTTCGCCTGCGCCATCGCGGCGTTCCTCCCGTGTCGGTCCCTCTGGATCTCCCATCCTAAGAAGGGGCCGCGGCGCCCGCTTCTCGAAAACTGATCGGTGGGCCCGCGGCCGGACACGGGGCGCGGCGGCTGGTCAGGACACCGTGAAGCCCCCGTCCACCGGCAGGATCGTGCCGGTCACGTAGGAGGCGTTGATCAGGTACCTGATGGCCTCGGCCACGTCCGCGGGCTGTCCGATCCGCTTGGCCGGCACGCTCTCGGCCGCCGCGGCGAACTGGGCTCGGCGTGCCTCGTCCGGCAGGAAAGACCACCAGGCGGTGTCCACCGCGCCCGGCGAGACGGCGTTGACCCGGACCGGCGCGAGCTCGGCCGCGAGCGGCGGCACGATCCGGTCGAGCGCGCCGTTGGCCGCGGCCAGGGCGACGGTGCCGGGCAGCGCGGCCCGCGAGGACGCCGCGGAGACCACCGTGATCGAGCCGGTCACCTGCGCCTGCTGGATCGCATACAGATAGGCGAAGAGCTTGCCCTCGAGCGCGCCCTTCACCTCCGCGATATCGGTGTCCTTGAGCGGACCGAGGCCGCGGGCGCCGGGGCTGAAGGCGAGCACGAGGTGCTCGAACGCGCCGATCCGGGCGAAGAACGCCGCCACCGCAGCCTCGTCCGTCCCGTCGAGCCGCTCGGCCACGGCCACCTTGTCCTCGATCGCAGCGAGCCGGGCCGCGTCGCGCCCGCACACGATCACCTCCATTCCGTCCGCCGCGAGCGCCTCCGCGCTCGCCAGGCCGATTCCGGCCGTACCGCCCATGATCACTGCGCGCATCGTCTCGCCCCTCGTCGTATCCGTGTACGAAATCCGTGTACGGCATTCGTGTACGAAATTCGTGTACGTACTCCGGCTTCGATCTCCGGGTACGTCATCAGGCTGGCAGCCGCGCGGCCGGGCATCCAGATTGCGTGCACACCGGTACTCGGACCACCAGGGTCGGGACTCGACGGTGCGAACTCGATATCCTGGGCGAATGATGGGGACGGCGGCCGAGCGACGGCGTGAGCTGGCCGACTTCCTGCGCAGCCGGCGCGAACGGCGTCGCCCGCAGGACGTGGGCCTGCCCGTGGGCGCGCGGCGCAAGACCCCGGGCCTGCGCCGCGAGGAGGTCGCCACCCTCGCCGGGGTGAGCGTGACCTGGTACACCTGGCTCGAGCAGGCGCGCCAGATCCGGGCTTCGCGCGAGGTGCTCGGCAGCCTGGTCGGCGTGCTGGGCCTCGACACCAAGGAGACCGAGCACCTGTTCCAGCTGGCCGGCGAGGCGGCACCGGCGAGTCCGCCGGATCTGGCCGGCGCCGTGGCGCCCTCGTACCGGCTGTTGCTCGAGCAGCTCGAGCCGAATCCGGCCTACCTGGTCAACCGCCGCTTCGACCTGCTCGCCTGGAACCGCGGCGCCGCGGCCCTGTACCTGGACCTGGAACGCTTCCCGCCCGAGCGTCGCAATGTCCTGTGGCTCACCTTCACCTCGCCGGCCGCGCGGGCGATCTCCGAGGACTGGGCCGCCGACGCCGCGCACGCGGTCGGGGTGTTCCGGGCGCAGCTCGGACCGGGCGTGCTCGACGCGTCGATCACCGCGCTGGTGACCGAGCTCGAGGGCGAGAGCGCGGAGTTCCGCGAGCTCTGGCGCAGCCGGGAGGTAGCCACGTACGTCCCGGCCGGCCGCGCGGTCCGCCACCCGCGGCTGGGCCGGATCGAGTGCGAGTACGTCAAGATGCACGCCGCGGACGACGACAAGACGCTGGTCGCCTTCCTCGCCCCGCCCGGCTCCGAGCTCTCCCGCCGGCTCGCCGAGGCGATCGCGCCGCACGCTCCCTGACCCGCGGGCCCGAACCGGAAACTCAGTGTGACGACACGCATACCAATGGTCGATCATACGAGGGATTCCGCGAAACCCCGGGCCGGATGGGATGCTGAACGCCATGCGCATAGCCTCCGCGTCGCGAGAACCCGGCACCCTGTCCCGCCCGACCGCGTTGCTGGTGGCCGGCGCCATGTTCATGGAGCTGCTCGACGGGACGGCGCTGACCACGGCCTCGCCCCGGGTCGCCGCCGCGCTCGGGGTCTCCTCCGCCGCGATGGCCGTGCCGATCAGCGCCTACCTGATCACGGTCGCGGCGTTCATCCCGCTGGGCGGCTGGGTGGTGGACCGGTTCGGCGGGCGGCGCACCTTCGCCCTCGCGGTGGTCGTCTTCACCCTCTCCTCGGCGCTGTGCGCGGCCGCGCCCTCGCTGGCGATCCTGGTCGCGGCGCGGGTGGCGCAGGGCATCGGCGGCGCGCTGATGGTCCCGGTCGGGCGGCTGGTGGTGCTGCGCGACATCCGGCGCGAGGAGGTGATCCGCGCGGTGGCGCTGTTCACCTGGCCCGCGCTCGCCGCGCCGCTGCTGGGGCCGGTGATCGGCGGAATCCTGGCCACCTACGCGTCTTGGCGCTGGATCTTCCTGCTCAACCTCCCGCTCGGCGTGCTCGCCCTGTGCTGCGTCGGCACGATACCCGCGGACACAGGGCAGATCCGGCGGCTGGACGTGCGCGGCTGGTGGTCCAGCGCGGTGTGTCTGGGCTCGCTCACCGCCGCCGCGGCGATCGTGGCGATCCCGGGCGCCGGGCTCGCGCCCGCGTTCGGCTGCGCCGTGGTGGGCGTGGTTACCGGGGCGCTCGCGGTGCACCGGCTGCGCACCGCCCCGGAGCCGCTGATCAGCCTCGGCTCGCTCAGGGTTCGTACATTCCGGGTCTCGCACGCGGGCGGCTCGGTCTTCCGCGTGGTGTGCAACGCGGTGGCCTTCCTGGTGCCGCTACTGTTCGTGGACGACTTCGGCTGGACCCCCGCGCACGCCGGCGCCGCGCTGGTGGCCCTGTTCGCCGGGAACCTCGGGATCAAGCCGGCCACCACGCCGCTGCTGCGCCGCTTCGGCTTCCGCGCCGTCATCGTGGTCTCGGTCTGCGGCCTCGCCCTCACCGTCGCACTGATGGCCACACTGAGCCCGAGCACGCCGCTGGTGCTGATCCTGTTGCTGCTCGCGGCCAGCGGGGTGTTCCGCTCCACCGGGTTCAGCGCGTACAACACGGTCGCCTTCGCCGACATCGACCCCGCCCACCTCACCGACGCCAACACGCTCTCGTCCACGATCCAGCAGCTCGCGGTCGGCCTCGGCGCCGCGTCCGGCGCCCTCGCGCTGCGCTTCGCCCTGCTGCTCGACCCGCACGAGAGCTACCGGGAGGCGTTCGTCTTCATCGCCCTGACCCTGATCGTCCCCATCGTCGAGGGCGCCCTGCTGCCGGCCGGCGCGGGCGGCAACCTCACCCGCGCCGCGTCGCCGAAGCCGGCCCCCTCGCGGAGCTAGGGGCCGTGCGGGGTTCAGATCTAGGCGGAACGGCTGATCGCCTTCGCCTGGCCGCCTGTCCGGAACGCCCACAGACGACCGAGTATGAGGGCGCCCCGGACAGGCGCCCAGACTCGGCGCTGAGCCGTTCCGCTGATCTAGATCTGAACCCCGCACAGCCCCTAGGGCCGCGACCAGCCTCGTTCACCCCCAAACCAGCGTTGGCACTCTTGACACGAGAGTGCCAACGCTGATTTCGTTGGCACTCTCGATGGGAGAGTGCCAATCGCGAGGAGCGGCCATGGCAGCGCCGGCGCTGGGCGCACCGTATCGGCGGCTGTGGTCGGCCACGTTGCTCTCCAACCTGGGCGACGGTGTCCGGGCGGCGGCGTTTCCGCTGCTGGCGGTGAGCTTGACCCGCAACCCGATCCTGATCTCCGGCGTGGCCGTCGCCACTCAGCTCCCCGGCGTGCTGCTCGCGTTGCCGGCCGGGTCACTCGCCGATCGGTTCGATCGTCGGCAGATCGTCATCGCTGCCGACGCCGTCCGGCTCGCCTTCCTGCTGGGGCTGATCGGCCTGATCGCCTCCGGCTGGGCGACGATGAGCGTGTTGTACGTCGTCGTGTTCGTCTCCGGCGCCACCGACGTGGTCCGGGCCACGGCCGCCGGCACCCTGGTGCCGTCCCTCGTGCCGCTCGAGCAGTTGGACCGCGCCAACGGCCGGATGGTCACCGCCGAGATCGCCGGCAGCGAGTTCATCGGGCCGCCCCTCGGCGGCTTCCTTTTCGGCATCGCATGGGTGCTGCCGTTCGCCGTCAACGGCGGAACGCCCGCGCACCTGTTGGGACGCGTGATCAGTATCAATCGGGCCGTCATCACCGCGGCCTCCCTCGCCGGGGCCGGGCTAGGCGGCATCACCGCGAGCCGCCTCGGACTGCACGCCCCGTTCCTGCTCGGCATCCCCGTCCTGGTCCTCGCCGGAATCCTCACCGCCGCGGGCCGCACGACGCCATCGGCGACTTTCCCAGAATCAGACCCCTCACGTGGTTAGCATGGTGCGCATGGCGTCGCGCGAGCCGAGGATCGCCCGCGGCATCATCGTCTTCGGCCGCGGGCACGCCCCGGGCCGCACCGACCGGCTCAGCGACGCGGCCCTGGCCCGGGTGGACCGGCTCGCGCAGTACCTCGCCGAGCACGCCGCCGACTTCGCCGAGCAGCGGGCCGTGGTCGTGTGCAGCGGCGGCTGGGCGGGCGCGGCCGGAGCCGTGGCACGGCGGCCGGCCGACGAGGAGTGCGAGGGCAACCTGATGGCCGCGGCGGCCCGCACGCTCACCGTCGAAGGCAGGCCACTGACGCGGTACGCCGACGTCCGGGCCGAGATCGAGTCCGCGAGCACGCTGGAGAACGCCCTGCGCGTGCACGCCGGCGGCTTCTTCGCCGGAATGGACTTCGACGCGCGCCACCCGCTCGGCCTTGTCGCCCACCCCGGCCACGTCGAGCGGGCCGGCTACTACTGCCGCAAGGTGTTCGGCCTCGAGCGCGCGGCCCTGCTGCCCCTCGTCGCCACCGGCGGCGACCAGCTCTCCGCGGGCCTGCCCGAGCCGCTGATGAACCTCGCCACCCGCCTCGCCTGCGCCGGCGCCCGCCGGCCGGAGGCACTGCGTCGCAGGGAACGCATGCTCATCGGCCTCGCCCGGGCCCTCGGCCGCGGCTGACCGCGCGCGGCTGACCGGCCGCGACTGCCCCGGCAACCCGAAAATCAGTTGCCTGCCGCACCCGAACCGAGCACGCTGACCGCGTGGACTTCTGAGTAACCAGCGCAACGACATCAACGGGTGTCCGCGGCCGTCCCGGCCGCCGCCCGGCGATGAGTGCTGCGTGTGACGCCCGATCCGGCAGACTCACGACTCACGGAAATCCACTCATCTATGAATCAACAGATTGCGCGCAAGTCCCTGTGGACGGTGCGCGGACTCGGGCTGCCCGCCGTCGTGCGCGCCTGCCCCGACTGCAGCTGCACCCGGCACCTGGCCTCGGGAAAGTTCCGCGTCAACGCGAACGGCAAGCTGCTCGACGTCTGGCTGCTGGTGCTGTGCGCCGGCTGCGGTCGCACCTCCAAGGTGCCCGTGCACGAGCGTGTCCACGTCCGCGATTTCGACGACGCGCGGCGGGCGGCGTTCGAGGACAACGACGCCGCACTGGTACGCGAGGCCGTCTGCAGCGCGGCGCTGGCCGAACGCCGTAGATACGGGCTCGACTGGACTGGTACCTGGGCCTTGGACACCGACATGCCCTTCGCCTCGCTGGATCGCGACCTTCGCACCGACCCGGCCGCCGCGAACACCGAGATCCTGGTCGGCTTCGAGCTGCCGGTGCCCGTTCGGCTGGAACGGCTGCTGATGGAAGGACTCCGGCTCAGCCGAGGGCGTGTACGAGCCCTGATCGACGAGGGGGTGATCCGGCTGCCGGCCGGCCTGCGCGTGTCCGGCAAGGTCAGCGCGGACTTCGGCTTCCGCGTCGTCTTTTCATCCGAGCTTTCATGACGAAAGGCGGCGCAGGCCCGTCGAACTGGTTTCGACGCGCCTGCGCCGCTTGGCCGCACTCGGGCCGGTTTGTACCATCACGGGCGCGATACCCCGTGACACGGCGTGGACACGAACCGCGTCGGCCACGTGATCTCCGGACTTTCCGGTAAGGAGGTAGATACGCGTGCACCACCCTTTCCCCGGCCCGGCTCCCACCGCCGCGGCCGCCCGCCCGTCCCGGCTGCGCCGCCGCGTCGCCGCGATGGTCTCGGCCGTGCTGGTGGCCGTCGGCATGAGCGCCGCCGCCGCTCCGCAGGCTTTCGCTGCCGCAGGCTGTAGCGCGACCTACGCGAACCAGAGTGCGTGGAGCGGCGGATTCGTCGCCGCGGTGACGGTGACCGACTCGGGCACCACGGCCCTGACCGCCTGGACCGTCACCTTCACCTTCGGTGGCGACCAGAAGGTGACGAGCAACTGGAACAGCTCGCAGGTGCAGTCCCTGGAGTACGTCACCGCCTCGAACCTGAGCTACAACGGCGCGGTCGCGGTCGGCTCCAGCACGTCCTTCGGCTTCCAGGGCACCTTCAGCGCGAGCGATGCCGCGCCGACCGGCATCACCTGCACCCCGTCCGCCACCGTCACCCCCGCGATCGTCGCCACGACGAGCGCGGCCCCGGTGATGCAGGGCTTCACCGACACCTACGGCGTGGCGCTCTCCCAGGCGCCCACCGCGAACGTGACCGTGGCGGTGGCCCGCTCCTCTGGCAACAGCGGTCTGAGTGTCGGCTCGGGCGCATCCCTCACCTTCACCCCGACGAACTGGAGCACCGCGCAGAACGTCACCGTCGCGGCGGACACGGCGAGCACCGGCGCGGGCACCTTCACCGCGAGCTCCACCGGCTACACCTCGGCCGCGGTCACCCTCACCGAGGTCGCCGCGACCCCGGCGCCGCAGCTGCACGTGTCCGGCAACGAGATCGAGAACGCGGCCGGCAGCCAGGTGATCCTGCACGGGGTGAACCGCTCCGGCGCCGAGTACGCGTGCGTCCAGGGCTGGGGCTTCTTCGACGGACCGGTCGACGAGGCGTCCATCCAGGCCATCAAGAGCTGGACACACGTCACGGCCGTGCGGGTGCCGCTGAACGAGGCGTGCTGGAACGCGGAGTCGTACGTGGCCTCCGCCTACGCCGGCGCGTACTACCAGGCGGCGGTGGAGAACTACGTCAAACTGCTCAACGCCAACGGCATCGTCGCGATCCTGGACCTGCACTGGACCGACGGGCTCTACACCGGCACGTCCTCGGGCTGCTCCTCGGCCCAGGCCACCTGCCAGAAGCCCATGCCGGACTCCGCCGAGGCCATCCCGTTCTGGACCTCGGTGGCCACCGCCTTCAAGGGCAACAACGCGGTGATCTTCGACCTGTTCAACGAGCCCTACGCCTCGCGCGCCACCGGGAGCACCACCACCGGCTGGCAGTGCTGGGAGAACGGCGGCACCTGCGCCGGCATCGGATATCCGGTGGCGGGCATGCAGTCGATGGTGAACGCGGTCCGCTCCGCCGGCGCCAGCAACATCCTGATGCTCGGCGGCGAGGAGTACGCCAACGACCTGAGCCAGTGGCTGACCTACGAGCCGACCGACCCGGACGGCGACCTGGTGGCCTCCTGGCACTCGTACGACGGCAACACCTGCAACACCCAGTCCTGCTGGACCAGCCAGGTCGCCCCGGTCATCGCGAAGGTTCCGGTGATCGTCGGCGAGATGGGCGAGGGTGACTGCGCGGGCACGTACATCGACCCGCTGACCACCTGGCTGGAGAGCGAGAACACCGGCTTCCTGGCCTGGACCTGGGACGCCTGGGGCAGCTGCTCCAACGTCCTGATCAGCGACTACACCGGCACTCCGACCGGGTACGGCGCCGCGTACAAGGCGATCCTGGAGGCTCTTCCGTAGCCCGGGGACGCTGCTGACGGCGGGGTCGCGCACACGGCGCGGCCCCGCCGCCGCGTCTTCTCGTGTCGGTTGCTGTCGGAACGCGGACGTCGGTCGCGCGGACGTCAGCTGCGTGCGGCCGCGAGGCGTATGCCGAAGCCGACCAGCACCGAGCCGGTGACCGCGTCCATGGCGCGCTTGACCCGGCCGTCGGTGAACAGGCGGCGCGCGGTGTGCGCGGTCAGGATGATGCCGGTGAACCAGATCATGCCCTCCACGTCGTGCACCAGCGCCAGTGCCGCGCCCATCAGCAGGTGCGGCGCGCCGGCCGGGATGAACTGCGGCAGCATCGCGACGTAGAACACGCCGATCTTGGGGTTGAGCAGGTTCGTGGTCAGGCCTCGGGACCAGGCGCGCGGGAGCGCACGGCGCGGGCGGACCGGCTGCGCTGACGCCGTTGCCGCGTCCGCCGCAGCCGTTGCGGCGGCATCGGCCGCTTCAGGGGAGCGGCGCAGCGCCTCGAGCAGCATCCGCCCGCCCATCCAGACCAGGTAGGCTGCGCCGATGACGCGCAGGGCGAGATAGGCCGTGTGCGAGGCGGTGAGCAGCACCGACACGCCGGTCGCGGCGGCCACGCCCCAGATCAGGCCGCCGGTGCCGATGCCGAGGGCGGTCGCGAACGCGGCGGCGCGGCCCTGGGCGAGTGCGGTGCGCAGCACGATGGCGGTGTCGAGACCGGGGATGATGGTCAGCAGGCCCGCGACGGCGGCGAAGGACAGGAACGCATGGGTGATCGTCACGGAACTCCATCCTCGCACGGGCCGGGCGAGGATGATCAAGCGGCCCCCAGGTTCCGGAACCCCAAGCCGTTGACGGGCCATTTTCCCCGCCCTATCGTGACGACGGTTCACCCACCTAATCATTGTTCTCATATATGAACACGATTGCGAGCCCGGGGATCGTCATGAACACCGCCACCCACACCGCAAGCCCCTACCCGCCCGGCCGGTCCGCCCGTCCCGGACGCCTCGGCCGTCCGCGTCGCCCTCGACGCGACAGGCCGCTCGGCGCGCGCCGGCTCGCCGCCGCCGGCACCGCCCTCGCCCTCGCCCTCGTGACGGCCGGCTCCGCGGTCGCCGGGGCGCCGAGCGCCGCGGCCGCCACGCCGCCGGTCGTCGCCATCACCCAGGCCCCGCTGAGCGCCTCGCTCACGGCCGGGTCGCTCGGGCTCTCCTTCGAGGCCTCCGACCTCGCGCTGCCCGCCTTCACCTCGGGCAACCTGGCCAGCTATCTCAAGACCCTGGGTTCCTCCACGATGCGCATCGGCGGGAACACGGTGGACGAGACCTTCTGGACCTCCACCGGTGAGACGCCGCCGTCCTACTCCCTCGCCACCATCACCCCGGCCGACCTGACCGCGCTGGCCGGGCTGGCGAAGGCCAGCGGCTGGAAGGTGATCCTCGGCGTCGACCTCAAGCACGACGACCCGGCCCGCGCGGCCGACGAGGCGGCGCACGCGCTCGCCGCGCTCGGATCCTCGTTGCAGGCCATCGAGATCGGCAACGAGCCCGACCTGTACTCGCAGTACTCCGGCAACACCGCGCAGTACTTCACCGACTTCGAGTCCTACGTCGCGGCCATCACCGCCGCGGCCCCGGGCGTGCCGATCGAGGGCTCCGACGCGGCCGGGTCGCCCACCGCCTCCTGGCAGAGCGCGTTCGTCTCCGCCGAGGCGGCCAAGTCCAAGCCCGACATCGTCGAGCTGACCAACCACTACTACCCGCTCAAGGACTGCTCCAGCGGCGACGACCCGACCATCGCCGACCTGCTCGGCACCTCCGTGCGCAACGCCGAGACCACCGTGGCCGACAGCGCGGTGACCCAGGCCGTGAAACTGGGCGTGCCGGCCGTGATCGACGAGGGCAACTCCGTAGTCTGCGAAGGCATGCCGGGGGTGAGCGACGTCTACGCCTCCGCGCTGTGGGAGATCGACGAGCAGCTCGACTTCGCCCGCGAAGGCGTGTCAGGGGACTACATGCACGGCACCGTGCTGCAGTGCGACACCGGCAAGCCGCTGTTCATGTACTACACCCCGCTGTGCGCCCCCACCGCCGCGGACGCCACCGCGGGCACCGAGGCCGCGCAGCCCGAGTACTACGGCCTCGCCGCGGTGCACGCGATCGGCACCGGCAACTTCCTGAGCCTGAGCAACCCGGACTGGGCCGCCGTGCGCGCGTACGCGGTCCGGCACGCCGACGGCACCATGACCGTCGTGCTCGACAACGTCCAGGACCCGGCGAGCAACGGCGCCAGCACCCTGCAACTCGACCTCGGCGCGAACTTCGGCTCGGGCAGCAGGATCGACCTGACCGCGAGCGGCCTGACCGCCACCAGCGGCATCACCCTGGGCGGCCAGAGCGTCCAGGCCAACGGCACCCTGCCCGCGCCCACCGCCACCCCCGTCGCCGTCAGCGGCAGCACCCTGACGGTCTCGGTCCCGGCCGGCGACGCCGCGCTGATCACCCTCACCC
>NZ_JAGSOG010000178.1 GCF_018139695.1 Actinospica durhamensis
GGTGGGCGGCGGCCAGGAATCCGGCGAGTTCGCGATAGCCCTGCGCGGCCACGGCGGACACCAGCGCCTCCCGGTCCGCGAAATGCCGGTACGGCGCCGTTGCCGAGACCCCGGCCCGCCGCGCCACCGCCCGCAGCGACAGTCCGGCGCTTCCGTCCTCCTCCTCAAGCAGGTCCCGCGCGGCCTGTAGGCAAGCGGCGCGCAGATCGCCGTGATGGTACGGCCCGTTGGCCTGTGGCATGAGTCACGCTCCAGAAAGTTTACAGCGCTCACATCCCCATCTAATGTGAGCGATGCAAACATGATAGTCGATCGAGAGGAGAACCCGGATGGCCAGCGAGCTGTTCGCGCCCCTGCCCCTGCGATCCGGGACGGTACTGGGCAACCGGATCGCCAAGGCGGCCATGGAGGAGAACATGGCCGGCGAGAGCCAGCTGCCCGACCGGCAGCTGCGCTCGCTCTACCGGCGCTGGGGTGCCGGCGGCACCGGCCTGCTGATCACCGGCAACGTCATGGTGCACGCCGAGGCCCTGACCGGACCGGCCGGAGTCGTGCTCGACCGGAACGCGCCGCTCGAGCCGTTCGCCGCCTGGGCCGAGGCCGGCAAGGAGGGCGGCGCGGCGATCTGGATGCAGATCAACCACCCCGGCCGCCAGGTCCAGGCCGACATGCCCGGCGTCGTGTGGGGCCCGTCCGCGGTCGGCGTCGAGCTGGGCAAGCACAGCAGCCGCTTCGGCAAGCCGGTCGCGATGACCCTCGAGCAGATCAACGCCACCGTCTCCCGGTTCGCACTCACCTCCGCACGCGCCGAGCAGGCGGGCTTCGACGGGGTCGAGATCCACGCCGCGCACGGCTACCTGCTCTCCCAGTTCCTCTCACCGCTGGTCAACCGGCGCACCGACGCCTACGGCGGATCGCTGCAGGGCCGGGCCCGGATGCTGCTGGAGGTCGTCGCCGCCGTGCGCAGCGTGGTCTCGCCCTCCTTCGCGGTCGCGGTCAAGCTCAACTCCGCCGACTTCCAGCGCGGCGGATTCGACGTCGACGACGCCCGTGCGGTGATCGGGATGCTCGAACCGCTCGGGGTCGACCTGGTCGAGCTGTCCGGCGGCAGTTACGAGAGCCCGGCGATGACCGGCCGCCCCGCCGACGCGCGCACCGCCGCCCGCGAGGCCTACTTCCTCGACCTGGCAACGGAACTCGTCGCCACCAGCCCCCTGCCGCTGATGCTCACCGGCGGCATCACCCGCCGCGAGACCGCCGAGAAGGTGCTCGCCGGAGGCGTGGACGTGGTCGGGATGGGCACCGCCCTGGCGCTGACCCCCGACCTGCCCGACCGATGGCGCGCCGCACGCGAGGCCGACAAGCAGATGCGGCCGGTCACCTGGTCCGACAAAGCCATGGCCTCGGCCGCGAGCATGGCCCAAGTCCGCCACCAACTGCGCCGCATCGCCGCCGGCAGCGACCCCAAGCCCGGCACACACCCGGCATACGCCCTGATCAACGAGCGACGCCAGGCCCGGAAGGCGTTGCGCCGCTACCGCACCTGGCTCGCCTCCACACCGCCCGGCGCCTGAGAGATCCCGACCAACCCGCTCGAACGGCGGTTTCCAGGGATCGTCGCAACGCGTGGTCAGGCGGGGATCAGTGCAGCGAGACGCTCGGCGGCGTGAGCGGACAGGTCGGCGCCCTCGGGAAGAGTCTGCGTAGCAGGCTATTGATATTCTCGATAGGGCCTGGCACGGGCTGCGTGGGTCGGCGAAGTACACCGGCATGCCGGGGGTTCCGCCGTGATCTGCGCGTGTGCGGAGAGCTCCATGCCTCGGTCCCAGGTCACCGACCGGCGCAACTGCTTGGGCACTGCGGCGATCGTGGAGGCGAGTGCCCTGCTCATCGCCAGGGCACCGAAGTCGGCTGCGGCGCCCCGTTCTCGGTGCGCGGAGTCAAGCCGTAGCCCTCCTCGTGCGGTAGGTGGATGAGCATCCTAGAGTCCCTCAATTCGGCACAGCCCGAGGATGTACCCCTCGAACCCTGCGAACTCCGCTTGCGCCGAGTCGATGATCGACCGAGCCGGCCTGTACCCTCCGGGCGCGAACCGCTGTGCGATCTCGACCAGCTCCGCATGCGGACGCGAAGGCCGGTCGCGCTCACGCTCGTCGACCGCCTCGAACGGGCCGGAGCCATCCGCCAGCACCCACAAGAACCCGCCCAGATCCGAAGACACCGCGCCGAGATCGCCCTCAGAGCCGAAGAACACCACCGGCTGCTCGATTACCGGCCGACCAGACCGGACTAGCCAGAACGCCGCGTATCCCCCCGTGCCATCCTCGCCGATCACCCGGAACTCGTCCCCGTCGAGGTCTTCATTGCCCGTCCACGCCCGCAGCCACCGGGTGGTCTCCTCGGCCGTCATGTAGCGGCTGTGCGGCTCGTAGTCGGCCTCTCCAGCGCCGTAGTCGAAGAACACCCCGGCCACCGCTGCGAGCGCTTCGGGGAATCCCCGGTCATCGGCTGCATCCACGTCCGAATGCTAACCGAGCTACACCGGCGGGAGCCCGCAGTCGCAGGTTAAAGAACAAGCTAAAGGTCAGTCGTGGGTCAGTCGTGATGAACCGGTCCGCGCGGGGTCGTGAGGATCTCGTGGCCGCGAGCCGGGGTGATCAAACGGCCAAGGACTGAGTCGGCCAGGAGAGCTGCGGGTGCCACATCGTGGGGTCCTGCCGGTCGCCAGTGATGCACCGCGTCGGCGATCCGTTGCCATGCCTCGTCGTCGAGGCCGGCTGTCGCGAGTTGCCGGGCGGCCGCGACTGCCTCGTTGAAGGCGCTGCCAAGGAAGCTCGGCGCGAAGGCCGCGGTGTCGATTGCTGCACGCACCTCGGCGGTCTGCGCAGGTATCGGCGCGGGCGATCGGCTGATCGAGTTATCTATCAGATAGGCCTTGGTCGAGCTCTGCTGTTCCTGCCAGTCGTACATCGCCAGCAGGAACAGCGGGATCACGGTGGTGGAGAGCAGGGCTTCGCCGATGAGGTGTTCAGCCCTGTTCGGAAGCAGACTCATCGTGCGCTCGCGGACCGCCGTCCAGTCACCCAGCAGCGCGTCGATCTGGATCCTGGTGACCTGTGCGCCGATCCGGCCGAATGTGACTGCCTCGTCCAGGATCGGCACCTGGGTGATGAGGTCACCGCTCATGATCGCCGCCCGAGCTCCGGCACATTGCGCATCGAGGCCCCGCGAGGTGGCGTTGTCGGGCTCCAAAACGTAGTGGAACGTGGCGTACTCCTCGTCCATCAGCGCACGGAACGAAGCGGCGCGATCTCCCAACCCGGGATACCAGTTGGCGAAGTGATAGGCAGCCCATTCTCCGTCCGTACCGACATCGCCCGGGTCGAGGAGGAACACACCGGAGTCACCCTCGGTGGAGATGCACAGCGACCTGGCCAAGATCTCATGTTCGTCGTTGTCCGACCAGATCGCGCACCACTCCGGTTCGAGCTCACGGAACCAGCCGACGGAGTCGGTGTCGCCCAGTCGGTAAATGGCCGGCGCCGCATGAAGCCAGCCGTTCGTGACCGCCAGAAACTCCCGGTAGCTCGGCGGCAGCACGCATCCGAGACGAGCCTCAGCCGCGGCAAGCTGCTCCTGTGTCGCCCCGTCGAACCCCAGCCACCGACGCTCGACCGTCCCGACGGGCAACTGGTCCCGGGTGGCGCTATCGGCCGCATCGATCCACTCGCCGCTCCAACGGGCCAGGAACTCCGGCCACTCTCCCAGATCCATCAGCGGGCTCCCTGCCATCGGCTGTCGTCCGCCCAGATCGTAGCCACCATCTCCGACAGGGCGCGCAGACAGAACCAGCCGTGATGGATCTGGCCGGCCTGAGGTGGGGAAGGGCCAGGGCGACCGCCCAACGGCTGACCTGTCGGGCCTCGTTGTCGAGTACGTAGGTGGCCATGGAAGGTGACAGGTCGCCAGAACTCTTTGGGAGAGGATTTCGCTGCTTGACGCGAGGACCCGGAATCTCAGCCACAGCACTTGACCGCGTCCCAGAGCCCAAGGCCGGGCCGCAGGTCCCGCGGGCCGAAGAAGGGCGACACCGCACCGGAGTCCGCACAGGACGCCGCTGGGAACGACGCCGCGCCGCCGGCCCCGCTGCCCCCGCTCATTCCCGCCGATCCGACGGCTCTGCACGTGGTGTCGCATGTCGGCCACGACGAGCGCGCGGTCCGGTTCTCGCCCCCGTTCCCGTCGGCACGTGCTCCCCGGCGCATCACCGCGTGCGCTGGCCGGTATGGGTGGAGTTCGCTCCCTGAGACTGGTCCCGGACGCCGGGCGGCCCGACGCTGAGCGAGCAATACTCACCCGACGAGACGACCTCAGACGACTCGATGGGGTGGGTGATCACTCGAGGCGCGCGTCGCCACTCTTCGTCACCGGAGCCGACATGGTGTCCCAAGCTTCACTCCAGCGATTCTCTGAACTCCGAGACGACCCTCCGGCGGAACCGGCGGCGCCCCCGACGCCGGACGCGTTCCGCGTGAGCACCATGCTGATGCAGGACGCCGTGACCGACGCCGGCGTGTCGGTCGGCGACGGCCTGTACAACCAGGAAGCCGTCTTCGCCAACCCGTTCAAGGCCATGCGTGAGGAAGCACTCGTCGTCAACCTGCACGGCGTGCTGACCTACCTGGAACGCACCGACACGTCCGAGACGGGATGGCTCCAGACGGAGGTGTGCGACGCCGATGGCGCGGCGTACGCGCTCGCCGAAGTCGTCGTGGCGCAGCACGCCAGCGGCGACCTGTGGGCGATCTGCTCGCCGACGGACCAGGACGCGAACGCCTTCGCGCTGAAGCTGGGGCTGCAGAAGCCTGCGACGGGCGACGACCCGGCGCGCTGTTCCTGGAGCGGGCAGGTCGACCTGGGCGTGCCCGCCTTCTTCGCCCGGTCGCTGTGCGTGTCCTACTCGCCGCAGAGCGGGCCGCTGATCCTGGGGGCGATGCTCTCACCGTCGAGCGGGTTCGACTTCGCCCTCACCGCCCAACTCCCGACCCCGAGCGGGGCGACGGGGCCGTGGGCGCCGGTGTCGGCGGTCGGCGGCGGCCTTCCGTATCCGGTGGTGGGCGGCGGCCTCCTGCCCGTCGATCCCCGCAGCGGAAAGCGCAACGTCCTGGTCAGGTACTACCTGAACGGGCAGCAGCTGCTCCGGGTCGACTTCTGCCCTGACGGCACCGCGGCCGTGACCACCACGGTCGCCTCGAACGTGGCACAGGTCTGCGGAAGCTTCTACGTCCCCTATCTGAACCATGACAATCCGCAGGGCGACGTCGGGTGCATGTACCTCCGCGCCTCGGACAACGACCTGGTCACCGCGTACTCGAACAAGGCCGGTGCGTTCCACTACGAAACCGTGTCAGGACTGACCTTCGCGGGCCCGACCAGGTGCTGGCAGGACGCTGACGGCCTGTTGCACGTCTTCGGCATCGACGACGCGGCGGCGCTGCAGGTGCTGCACCAGGCCACGTGGCAGGCCGCATTCGACATGAACGGCTATCCGGTGACGCGGCCGCAGTGGACGTCGGCGGCGGTGGCGGGGGCGCCGGCCGGCATCGGCGGGTTCGCCCTGGCCGATGCGAGCGACCGCATGGTCGCCTTCGACTTCACCGGTTCGGGCAAGTCCGACCACCTGCTCGCCTACGGGCCGGGCAACGCCGCGTCGAGCGTGGCGGCGTCGGTTCTCGCCCACACGGCCGACGGCACCTTCAGCACCGTCGGCACACCGGCCGTTCTGCCCGGTCTGAACGCGGCAAGCACCACCGCCACACCGCTCGACTACACCGGCTCCGGCAGCCAGGACCATCTCCTGATCACCGCGGGACTTCCGGCGGCCCAGCTCTTCCAGGGCGTCGACGGCGTCCTGACCGCGCTCGGCCCGAGCGGGCCGATCACCGAGAACGCGCCGTTCCAGGCCGCGGACGCGATCGTGGCGTTCGACTACACCGGTCTGGGACACAACGACCACCTGCTGGTCTACCGGCCCGGCGCCGGCCTGGCGTGGCTGCTGGCCCCGACCGGGGACGCGGCGGGCCATCCGTACCGGATCGTCGCGGCGATGCACGGCATCGGCACCTTCGACCTGATGAACGCCGCCGACCGGATCGTGGGCCTGGACTACGACAGCTCGGGCAGCTGGACACACCTGCTGATCTACCGGCCCGGCACCGGCACCGTGTACATCGTCACGACGGACGACAAGGGCGCGTTCACCACGGTGCTCGCCAGCCACAGCGGGATCGGCGGCTACGACCTGGCGGTGTCCGAGGACCGGCTGCTGGCCTTCGACTACACCTGCAGCGGGTTCGACGACCACATCCTGGCCTACCGGCCCGGCAACATTCCCGGGCACAGCGACCAGCAGGTGTGGGTGCTGGAGCGGACGCCGCGTACGAACACCTACACCCAGCTGAAGCCGCCGAGCAGCACGCACGGCATGGGCGGCTACAACTTCGCCGACCCCGCCGACCGCGTGGTAGGGCTCGACTACATCGGCACCGGCGGCCTGTGCTACCTCGTCGCCTACCGGCCGGGCGCCGGGAAGGTCTCGGTGATGGGCCAGCGCGGCGTGGCCAGCATCACGCCGGTCTACCAGGCGCCACCCGCCCCGGCCGCCCCGGTCACCGTGGGCCTGCACACGGAGGTCATCGGCTTCCAGCTGGATCCGTACCCGGACTACAAGCCCTCCGAGCTGATCAAGATGAGCGGAGTCACGGCGCAGGAGGCGTACTGCGTCTGCACCCAGGACGTCACCACATCCCAGTGGCAGCTGGAGAAGGTACGCATCCCCGCGCCCGACCCGGCGAACCCGCCCGCGCCCGTCATGGTCTCCCACTACGTCGCCCAGGCCACCCTGGTCGACACCCGCGGCCTGCCGATGCCCGGGTACGCCGTGAACGTCACCGCGGACACCCTGGTCGAGGCCCAGATGGGCGGCATCTCCTACCAGGTGGGCCCGGGCCGCCCGGTGGCCGTGGCGACCGACTCGCACGGCCGGCTGACGGTGTCCATCGCCGCGCGCGGGCTGAACCCGCCGGTGGTCCACCTGGCCGCCGACGGCCTGGCCTCGGGCGAGGCGGTCAGCTTCGCCACCCAGGTCAACGACTTCCTGGCGGGCAAAGCCACCCTCCCGTCCCAGTCCGGCACCTTCACCCCGGACCTGCTCGCCACGGCCAGCTGCACCCCGAACGCGCCCGGTCTGGAATCCGCTCCGCTGGCGGACTGGGCAGCCCTGAAGCAGCGCGGGCTCACCCCCGAAGTCGTCGTCGACCACTGCACCACCATGTACGGGATGGCGGGCGGCAACAAGGCCCTGCCGAAGGCCGTGTTCGAGGGCTTCGACGCTCCGCAGCCGATCGTCGGCTACGTCATCCAGCTCTGGGATCCCGAGCAGCCCGCCTTCCAGGCCTTCCGCACGGACGGGGAACTCGAGGCCTACCGGGCCCGCCGCACCACCCACCCGGCGTACGGCGGCTGGTGGGACGACGCCGTCTCCTGGGCCGACGACGTGTGGGAGGGCATCAAGAGCGGCGCGGCGAAGGTCGCCGAGGTCATCGTGACGACCGTCGTGGAGATCGCGGTGTGGGTCGGCGACGCCGTGGTCTCCCTCGGCGAGATCGTCATCGACGCGATCGAGCAGGCCGTCCACGCGGTCGAAGCGGTCTTCCAGATGATCGCCGACGCCATTGCGCGCGTCATCGACTGGCTCAAGGCGCTGTTCGCCTTCGGCGACATCTGGGACACCAAGACGGCCATGCAGGGAATGCTGAACCAGGTGCCCGACCAGATCAAAGCCGCGGCGCAACAGTACGGCTGGGTCACCGCCGCCTGGTTCGCCGGGCAGCGCAGCGCCGTCCACCAGAAGCTGATGAGCCTCAAGGACCAGTACGCCGATACGCGGATGGGCGACTTCGACAACAAGGTCCCCCCGTTGACGTCCGCGGACGGGGCGCCGGTGCAACCGCACGCCTTCAAGGACAATCCGCAGGCGGCGTGGGCGCGCAACCGGTTCATGGGCGACTCGGCCCAACTCCACCTGAGCACCGCCCTGGGCGCGGTGGCGCTCCCGGATGCCCTGGAGGACGCGTTCCGCGCCCTCGTCGGCGTCATGACGGGCGGCACCCCGTCGCCGATCGACGGCTTCACCGCCGCGATCGAGAAGTTCGGGACCGCCGTGTCGGACCTGTTCGACCCCGACGCCGGAGGCAACGCGGCCATCGCCGACCTGATCGACTGCCTCGACGACGTGGCCGGGGCCATCCTGACGTTCCTGGGCAACGTGGTCGCCGGCGGCCTGCAGTTCGTCACCGTCTTCGCGGACGCCCTCGGCGACCTCCTCGACACGCCGCTCGACCTGGGGCCGCTCAACGTCCTGTGGGACTGGTTCATGGACCTGGCCGGCCACCCCGGCGAGCCGCTGACGCTCTCCAGCGTCTTCTGCCTGGTCGCAGGCTTCTTCGTCACGGTGATCTACAAGCTCGTCATGGGCGTGGACAACCCGCCGTTCCCGGGCGGTCTGTTCCCGGTGGCCCCGGCCTTCGGCGCGGACCCGACCGCCTCGCCCCGGGTGCCCTTCCTGCCCGACGGCGGGGCCTGCTACGGCTTCAACATCGCCGCCGAGCTCCTGACCGCGACGGTGTTCAACGGCCTCGAGGTCGCGACCAACTTCACCGGCGACAACGCGGCCATGAACTGGG
This sequence comes from Actinospica durhamensis, assembly GCF_018139695.1. GTDB lineage: Bacteria > Actinomycetota > Actinomycetes > Streptomycetales > Catenulisporaceae > Actinospica > Actinospica durhamensis. The sequence continues at coordinate 8,745 of NZ_JAGSOG010000178.1, forward strand.
CCTACTGGTTCTTCGGCATGGTGGCCTTCGTGGGCTTCCCCATGCCGTGGACGTTCACCTCGACCCGCTCCTCGTCCTGGTGGGGGCCGTGGTTCATGTGGGCCCTGTCCTCCGGCATCGGAGCGTGCACCATCAAGTTCGGGGCGGAAATCAACAAGGACGGCAGCAACACCGTGCTGAAGCAGTGGGGCAAGCTCGGGGCCGCCACGGCGTTCGGAATCGGGGCGAGCGCCCTCGCACTGTCCGCTCTCGCCTCCGACAACGAGCAGGATCCCCCCTGGACGATGGCGGCCGCCATCCTCGGGTGCGTGTCGACGATGACCGCCCCCCTGATCGTGATCGCCGACTCGTTCAAGGACCCCAAGGTCAAGGCAGGCATCCTGATCGCCAAGTCCGTCGTCGACGTCCTGTGCAACGCGGCCTCGGGAATCCTCAGCGTGGTCTACAACAGCATCGCCGTGGACGGCAGGGTCCGGCTGACCTACACCGGCGCGTCCCCCGGCAAGTACGGGGCCTACTACTGCGAACTGCCGGACGCGTTCATAGGCATGACCTACTCCGGCAATCAGCTGGCAGCCACCGGGAAGTATCCGCCGTTCTCGTACGCCCTCGGCAAGGGCACGCCCTTCAGCGGCGACGCCGGCGACCAGCTCCCGGACGGCATGACGTGGACCACGGTCACCGACAACGACGGCAAGCAGCAGTTCGTCCTCGGCGGAGCGCCGAGCAATCCGCAGCAGGTGGACGCCGACTTCGGCGTCTGGGCCACCGACAGCAACAGCTACCCGCCCTTCAACGCCGCGCTGGAGTGCTACATCGCCATCTACCCGGCCAAGGCCGGATCGGCTGCGATCACGGGCGGGGACAACCAGTCGGCCCAGGTCTCCGCACAGTACGCGAGTCTGCTCGCGGTCACGGTCAAGAACACCAACGGACAACTCCTGCCGGGCGCCGCCGTGACCTTCACCGCGCCGGCCGGCGGGGCGTCGGGAACCTTCCCCGGTGGCGTCACCAGCGTCACGGTGACCACCGACGCCCACGGCACCGCGACCGCCCCCGCGTTCGTCGCCAACGGCGTCACCGGCCCCGTCCGCGTGACCGCGGCAGTCCCCGGCGTCAGCCAGGCCTCCGTGGCCTTCACCCTCACCAACACCGCGTCCACGGTCCAGATGATCCAGGCCACCACCGGCAGCGGGCAGGCCTACTCCGGACAGGTGTTCAACGACTCGCTCCAAGCCACCGTCATCGGCCCGGGCAGCACCCCGCTGGCCAATGTGCAGGTGACCTTCACCTGTCCGTCGGCGGCTGACGGGAGCTTCGTGAACAACCAGCAGCAGACCATCGTCGTCCTCACCGACGGCAACGGCGTGGCCCACGCGGGCGCCTTCCGGGCCGGCACGATCGCCGCGGGCGGGCCGCAGATCGATTTCACCGTCACCGCCGCGGTGGTCGGATCCGCGGCGAAGCCGGCCGCCTTCGCCCTCACCGTCCTCCCGCTGTCGCAGCCGACGCGGCGGAATTCGAGGGAGTGACTCCTGTTCTGCTGCACGTCAGATTCGAGGTGGTCAAGGTGAGAGCAGAGGCCTCGATCGACCGGACCAAGGTTCTCTGTACTGATCGTGGACTGCGTCGAATCTCGGCTTCCTGCGCTTCACTCACTGTCAGCGGGTGGCAGAACCGTGATGATCTCGGCGGTCCCAACCGGCAGCGCGATCTCGTGCATCGTGATCACGTCGCCCTGTGTGAGGTGCTGCCATCGGCTCGGCGTCAGCGGCGCCAGCCGGACCGTTCCCTGCTGCCCGGGTTCGAGCGAGGGCGCGAACTCCACCCAGATGCGCGCGATGGCCAGGTCTGGCCCACCGGCGCTGGTGCGGTGTCCGATGTCCCACATCGGCCGCAGCATGCCGGCTCCGGGGATGGCCGATCGACGACCTCCACTTTCCGGCGAGTCGAGCGCCAGATCGGCCCTGATCACGCCGTGGTCGATTCGTAGCTTCTCCAGTGGCACCAAGCAACGCTTCGATCGAGATGAAGGATGTCAGCGGCGTCGGCCAAGAGCTGCCAGAAGCGCGTTGGCTGCGGGTGTTCGTCGCTGACGTCCACAAGCATGCCGAGCGCAAGTTCCCATTCGCCCATGCCGAGGTCGCGTCGGACGTCGTCCACGGTCACTCCCGCATCGGTTGTGAAGCCCTCGGTCGCAAGGTCAGCGGCTGCGCTCAGGATCTCGGGAATGCCCATGGATCGATTGTGGCCCTGTGGGTGCCGAGACTGTCATCCGCGCAGGTGAGGGTGCGGATCGGTCTGTCTCGGCAGGGCCTGTTGGAGTCGCCGGTTGTGGTGCGGGATCAGGGGATTCCACGGGAATGGCTGGCTGTGCTGGTTCGGTTTGTGTAGCTCGCGGTGGTCAACGGGTTCGCGGCGTTGCGTCTCGGTGGCTTGGGCGGGCTTCCTGTGCGGTCAGGCTGAGGCGGTCATTGCCTGCGACTTGCTGGAGAACGTCGCCCTGACCGGCCGGCGCCTCTACGTCTTGGCGGTGGTCGGGCACGCGCGGCGCCGGGTCCGGGTCCTGGGCGCCGCCGCACACCCAGATTCCGCCTGGGTGGCTCAGGCTGGACGCAACCTGGTCATGGACCTGCAGGACGCAGGTGCCCGGGTGCGGTATTTGGTCCGGGACCGCGACGGGAAGTTGCCCGCCTCGTGCGGTCAGATCCTCGCCCAGGCCGGGATCGAGGTTGTACCCACCAACGTCCGTTTGCCGCGGATGAATGCGATCATGGAGCGGTGGGTCGGGACGTGTCGACGTGAACTGCTGGACCGCACCTTGGTCTGGAACCAGGCCCGCCGCCTCGGCGGCACCCTCCACGAATACGAACATATGGCCTGAACGGCGTGGATGGCATTTTCGGCGCCCACAGGCGCCCGGGCGTGGTGGCCGGGCGCCTGCAGGGTTCAGGCCGCTACTTGGTGAAGGTGAATAGTGCGGTGTGGTCGGAGCAGTCGACGAGTTGGAGCCTGAACACCTGGCAGGTGCCGGCCATGGCCTTGGCGGTCTTCCACACGTAGGTGTAGGTGTCGCTGGCGGCGCCGTAGGTCAGGCCGGAGCCGCCGGCGGTGTCGGTCAGGGTGCCGGTGTTGATCGGGGCGCCGGTGCTGCAGTTGACCTGGGTGACGGTCGGGTATCCGGGCGCGATGACGTCCAGTCCGTCGTGGGCGCCGAGGCTGAACTTCATCGGGATGGCTTGGCCGGCGTGGACCTGGTTGTAGGGGTGACGGCGGTGATCTGGGTGTCGGAGTCGACGGTGAAAGAGGCGGCCGCGGTGTCGGCGAAGGTCACGGCGCGGTGGCGCCGGTGAATCCGGTGTCGGCGATGGTCACGGTGGTGCCACCGGTCTTGGCGCCGGAGGCGGGGCTGACCGCGGCGACCGAGGACGGCCGCGGGGTGAGCACGGCCAGCCCGTACGGGCCGGCGCCGACGGGGACGGTCGCGGTGACCTTGTTGGTGGCGGTATCGATCACCGAGACGGTGTTGTCGCCGTAGTTGGTGACGTAGGCCGTGGCGCCGTCCGGGCTGAACGCCGTCTCCGCCGGGAAGGTGCCCACCGGGATGGTCGCGGTGACGGTCTGCGTGGCGGTGTCGATCACCGATACGGTCTGGTAGCACCCGTTGGGGACGAAGGCCGTGGCGCCGTCGGGGCTGAACGCCACCCCGTCCGGGGTTGAGCCGGCCGGGATTGTCGCGGTGACCGTGTTCGTGGCGGTGCTGATCACCGAGACGGTGTTGTCATCGAGGTTGGTGACGTAGACCCTGGAGCTGTCCGGGCTGACCGCCAGCCACAACGGAAGTGTGCCCACGGGGACGGTGGCGGTGATCTTGTTGGTGGCGGTGTTGATCACCGAGACGGTGTTGCCGTTGTAGTTGGCGACGTAGGCCTCGGCGCCGTTCGGGCTGACCGCCACCGCGTTCGGCCCGGCACCGACCGGGATGGTCGCGATGACCTTGTTGGTGGCGGTGCTGATCACCGAGGCGGTGTTGCCGCCGTAGTTGGTGGTGTAGACATTCGCGCCGTTCGGGGTGATCGCCACGTCGTCCGGGCTGTTGCCGACCGGGATGGTGGCGGTGACCTTGTTGGTGGCGGTATTGATCACCGAGACGGTGTTGTCGCCGTAGTTGACGACGTAGGCCGACGAGGCAGCCGGGACGGCCGCCACCGCGTCCGGCTTGTTGCCGACGGTGATGGTCCCGGTGACCGTGTTCGTTCCGGTGCTGATCACCGAGACGGTGTCGCCGTTGCTGTTGGCGACGTAGGCCACGGAGGCCACGGCGGCGGGCCCCGGGTGCGCCGGGGCGGCCAGGACCGTCGTTCCGGTGGCCGCCGCGTGCGCCGGGGCGGCCAGGACCGTCATTCCGGTGCACGCCAGCGCGGTCGCGAGCAGGCCCGCTCCCACCCGGCGCCGCGCGCTCTGCGGGCCCCGGCTGCGGCGGGACACGATGACATGGGGCAACAACAAGATGTTCCCTCCCTAGAAGGCGACACGCCAGGGCGGCGCGGCTCACGCGCCGACGCCCCGGACGCGACGGGCCGAGCACGCCCCGGCCTGCGCGCTTTTCAGTGTTGTCGCAGAACCCTTACAAAACAAGGAGCGCGTCTGGCGAACACTGGCGTATTCGCCGGCGCCGCAATGCGCCGGGACACCGGGGGGCGAACGCGGCGCGATCGCGCCCCTCCCGCACGCCCCCTCGACCGGTCCACGCGCTACGACGGGGAAACCGGCGTCACGCTCATTGCCGAAGCCACGCCGGCCGCGGAGCGCCACCCGAGGCCGGACGACGTGACCGATGTGTTCGCAGGACTGCTCAGTCTCTGGACTCGGGGACCGTGTCGCGACGGCGCCATCGGCCGACTTGGTAGCGCACCCCTGCCCCGTCCCGCTGCACCACGCCCATTCCTGTGCCGCCGTCGGCCGGCCCCGCTATTGCTGCAACGACGTTTCGTGATGTCCCCTGCGCTTGTAGTGGCTGATGCGTGCTCGGGCCTGGCTTCGTCTTCGCCGTACGGGTCGACGCGCAGGAAGGTGCGCTGCACGAGGTCGGCGTCCGGCTCTCGCCGTGGGGGAGCAGCGGGGGAGCGGAAAACAGCTCCCACAATGAATCAGAGCTCTTGTCGAATCACTCTCGACAGAGGCCCTGACCTGCATACTTCGCGGTGGGCGATACTGGGATCGAACCAGTGACCTTTTCGGTGTGAACGACTCCCAACCGATGCCGGTTGCACGCGGAGCGCTTGACGTGCTTCCGGCTCGGCTGACGATCCGTTCGATGTCCTCGCTGGAGGATCGCTGGAGGCCTCTGAACTGCGAGGGCTTCTCGGTATCTGGAGCCGCGAAGGGTGTTGTCGGTCCGCTGGCGGCTGGTGGGGAGCACCGGGCGGTTGATCCCTGCTGCCAGCGGAAGTCTGGTCTGCGCGAACTCTGTGAACGGTGGAGCTCAAACCAGGTCGGCGGCCGCAGTGCTCTCCATCCTTGGGAGTAGCTTGACCTCTTCGGGCTCTCCGAAGAAGTAGCGTGCACTGGGTTCCCTCGACGCTTTCTAGCTTGACGCCGCGTAGGCACGAGCCGTCTAAATTGCGGCGCAATCGAGCGGCGTGGACCGATCCCGGTGCGCTTCAAAGCCAGTGAAATGACCACGCTGTCTTGTGCCGAGCAACAGACCTGACCCCAGCCTGCAGACGAACCGCACCGGGCAGCAGCCACACAGACCTACTGTCAGCTGTACAGACTCGGCGTGTCGAAGAACGAGTTGAGTGCCGCGGTATCAGCGTGCGATTCGGACTGCTGGGTCGGATTCTGCATCGCGTCCGGCAGACCGGCCAGCTGCGTCAGTTTCTGCGCGGCGGCGCTGAATCCGGTGGAGCCCGGAGCGTTGGTACCGGCTGGATAGCTCAGCACTGCCGCCGCTTCGGTCCAGTAAGCTCCCTGTACTGCCGAGATGGCACCCGCCCCGGCCTTCCACAGCTGCTGGGCCTCGGCGAACGCGCCCGCGCTCAGCGCGGAATCACCGGCAGTGGAGCCGGGGCTGAGCGCGGAGAGCGCCGGGGCCACGCACATGCTCGTGTTGATCTGCAGGTGGGCGGAATGGGTTTCGTTCGGCGGAGTCACCAGCAGGTTGGGGACCTGGGAGCACGTCGGGTTACCCGAGCTCGGCGGCCAGAACGTGGTGACCGCGTAGAGCACGGCGGCCGCGGTGCCCCCCGGTTGCAGGGTGATCTGGGCGGTCTCCGGTCCGACCCGCATGGCCTGGTAGACCTGGGTACCACCGCTGTTCAGGGCGGCGACGCCGGGCCAGCCGTGCACGGTGCATGCGTCAGTGCCCGTGTTCTCCAGAATGATCGGCACGGTGTAGGAACCCGCGGCGCCAGCCGGCGAACCTCCCCCCACAGTCAGCCGGATGTCGGCGGTCAAGCACCCGGATGCCCCGGCCGCCTGCCCACCGCTCGTCTGCGTCGACTGCGTCGTCTGGCCGGCCCCGGCGACTCCCGCACCGCCGGGCGCAGCCGTCGACGCCTTGGTTGTGCCGCTCGCGCCGCCGCCCGATGCCGAGGTCGACGACGGCGCCACGCAGCCGGACGCGCTCAGCACGGCCCCCGCCCAGACCAGCCACGGAACCGAAGTCTTGACCAATGCGCCTTGCTTGAACATCGCCGTTCTCCCTCACCCCAAGGCCAATTCCTCTGAGGAAGATGATGCACCGGCACCGGCACGCTGTTGATGATTTCCTGAAGAATTTATTCAGCGCCCGGCCGAGCCGGCCAGGCGCCGGTGCGCCGCGGTCACCGGTCACCTGCCCGGCATCCGGGTGCCTGGCAGGCGGACACGATTGGCCTTCGACCGCTACCGGACGAGCAGATCAGGGCTCCACGACGACTCGTCTTTGTCGAACAGTGTGACGTCGCCGAGCAGTTGCGCAGCGGTCGGCCGCGGCCAGTGTCCGCCTCGCCGGAGTACGTCGTCGTCGCGCAGTAGGTGATGTCGCCGGTGGTCTTGCGGTCGCTGGCCGTATCGGGGCACTTGGGGCCGACACCCGTCAACGGACCGGTGCCGGTGCCCTGAGCGAGGACATAGACCGTACCGTGGTTGCCATTGAAGGACTCTGTCGGGAATCTTGAGGCGACGGGCCGCGCGGCGGCATTAGCTTGGCATGTGGCATGAACTCTGGTTTCAGCTTTCGATGATCAGGGTTCTTCGCATCGCGCCGCGGCCGAGGCGGTGCGCTGCCGCATCGACTTCCAGGTCGCGGCATCACCTTGACCGGCCCGGTCAAGGACGGCGGCTCCTGGCAGCAGCGGTGCGGTGACGGCTTCGCACGTGAGGACTTCGACATCGACTTCGACAAGCGGCAGGTGACCTGCCCGCCCGGCAAGACCAGCGGAAACCGTCTCGAACTCCCCTCCCAGGCCCCGCACACGCTGGTCAGGTTCGACAAGCTCTACTGCGACGCGTGCCCGGACCGAGAGCGCTGCACCCGCTCGGGTGAAGGCCGCTCCATCAACTTCCTGTCCCGCCACCTGCACGAACGCCAGCAGACCAACCGCGCCCGGCAACAAGACCCACAGTGGCTGTGCACCTACGGCCCCCGCGCCGGCGTCGAGGGGACGATGAGCGAGATCGTCAACGGGCACGCCGGGCGCCACTGCCGCTACCGCGGACAAGCGAAAACCCACGTCCAGCAGGTGCCCACCGCGATCGCCATCAACCTCGAACGCCTCGATGCCCACGAGTCACCCGAGCACCGTCCCCGACAGCTCACGGCGTTCCAGGGCTACCTCGTCAAACACGGCTACTCGATACCCCCTGTGGTTGCGCGGCAAGAGCTGATGGCGATCTCGGTGTCACCGCGCTCCGCGTCCGGGTCCTGCGCGACGTGCGCGGCGATGAGCTGATCTCTCTGATCCAGGCCGCACTGCCCGCCCGGTGGCAAGCGCGGTCGGCCGCTGTGCCGACCGCGCCACCTGTTCGCCGACCGAGGCTACGACCATGAGGTCTGCCGGGACCGGGTCCGCCGGTATCAGATCACCCGGCACATCACTCAGAGTGGCACCGACCGTGGCTCAGGCCCGGGGGTGTGCCGCTGGGTGGTGGAAGGTGCGCTCGCGCTGCCGCACTGGTTTTGCTGTCTGCGCATCCGCTGAGAGATCCGCGACAACATCCACGACAACATCCACGAAGCGTTCGTCACCCTCGGCTGCGCCATCATCTGCCGGTCGACGACTCTGCAACGACGCACTATATGGGGAGTACTAAGAAACCGTAGGGTACCCAGACAACGCCACGGGCCATGTGATGTAATTCCATGCTACACCCGAGCACGTCGGATTCGAATTCCATGAGGTGATCTGGATCTCTTGCAGCTCCGCCGTGTTGTGCGAGCCGGTGCTGAATTCGAAGTATGTGCACGGGCCGAACGGCACGCAGCCGTACTGATACAGGTCCTTGTTGAACTTAATGCAGCCGTAGTTGTTGTTCGTTTGGATGGATACTACGTAGTAATCCGACGGGAAATTGTGGGTGCCCGTCCCGCCGTACGCGAAGCAGTTGTACGAGGGGTCTTGGAGCATCACCCCCCAGGGGTCGGGGTCTCCGTTGGCGCCGCAGACCTCCGACGTCATCGTCATGGGGTGGATGGATATGTGCGCGGTGGCCGCGGCCGGGCTCGAGCTGCCGGCACTGGCCTGTGCAGGCCCTGCTATGACGAAGAGCCCCGCAAGTGCCGCCGCGAGTGCGAGGAACAGGGGTTTGATGTACCTGGTCGACTTTGTCATGGTGAAGCTTCCTTCGGAGTGGTGGGTATTTGCCGGTTGCGCCGTGACGAACCCTGGGCTTGGGTGGGCGCCGACCGGCACGCCTCAGCGTCCTGCGGGGCTTCGCTTTGGTGGGTGCGCGACAACGCAGGACTCAGATACGAGAGTACAGATTTACCTGGGTCGCGCCTACGGCGCAACCTGCCAAGAAATGGAAAAGATCTCCGCTCGTGTTCTCGACGAACAGGAGGATCTGGATCAGCTCGCACCTGATCTTGGTTGAGATGTCGAGAATTCCATCCATGCTGGTCAAGCCGCGATATGGTATTCGTGCAGGATTCCGCCGATCCGATCGCGCGAGTGACCGGCTGAACCGGGAGGTCGCCGCGCCGGCTGCCCCGAGACGGTCCCCCTGCCGACGCGCCTTGGTCCCGAGCGTGGCGACCCCTACCGAGGTACTCCAGGCAGTCACCGCCTGCGGCCGACTTCTGAGCTGTGTACTCGCGGCAGTCGGTCCTGTCCTGCGAGCCTGGCACTGGGGCCCATGTGATCCTGAGGGATTTGCGGCAATGGGCGTCGCCGAAACCCTGCTGTACACCCACGGCATCACGCAGGGCCTGGCCGTGGACTGGCTGCTGCCCACGCCGCTGTGCACGGCCGCGCTCAACCGGCTCCTGT
>NZ_JAGSOG010000179.1 GCF_018139695.1 Actinospica durhamensis
AGCAACTGGGCCCTGAAACGCCCCGAGCACCGTGATCCGCCCAGGACCAAACCACCGACCCCCGACCTCGTCGCACCAACCAGAACCCGACCCACCAGCCGCAAGCACAGCTAAATCAGTGGTATTGGGCCTAGCTGTAGTGCCCATGGACGTTGTTGACGGTGGGTGGGTTGTTTGATGGCGAAGACCTCCGGTGTGGTGGAGGTGTCTAGGCTCCACACCACAACACGGAGGTCTTCGTGTCCCACCGTAATGCCCGTTTGACTGTGCATGGCAGGCGGCTGCTCGTTGAGCGGGTTCTCGCCGGTCGTCCGGTTGCTCATGTCGCGGCGGAGATGGGGGTCTCGCGGGCGACCGGGTACAAGTGGCTCGCGCGGTACCGGGCCGAGGGCGAGGCGGGGCTGTATGACCGCTCGAGTCGGCCCGCATCCAGCCCGCGGCGCACCCCGGCCGGGCTCGAGGCGGAGATCTGCCGGCTGCGTACCGCACGCAAGCTCGGTCCGGCCCGCATCGGCCCGATCCTGGGCGTGCCCGCCTCCACCGCCCACCGCGTCCTGGCCCGCCACGGCCTGAACCGGCTGGCCTGGATCGACCGGCCCACCGGCGTCGTGATCCGCCGCTACGAACGCGAGCGGCCCGGGGAGCTGGTGCACGTCGATGTGAAAAAGCTCGGGCGCATCCCGGACGGCGGCGGGCACCGCGTCCTCGGGCGTGCCCAAGCGCGCGCCGCCCATGCGCCCGGCCGCCGGAGCACCGGCTTCGACTACATCCACACCGCCATCGACGACCACACCCGCCTGGCCTACAGCGAGATCCACCCCGACGAGAAGGCCCCGACCTGCGCCGGATTCCTTCTTCGGGCCGCGGCGTTCTTCACCGACCACGGCATCGACCGGATCGAGCGCGTGCTGACCGACAACGCCTGGGCCTACCGCAAAAGCCTCCTATGGCGCCAGGCCCTGGCCGAGCTCGGCGCTGCCGGCAAACTCACCCGCGCCTACCGGCCCCAGACCAACGGCAAGGTCGAACGCTTCAACCGCACCCTGCTCGAGGAATGGGCCTACATCCGCCCCTACACGTCAAACCACGAGCGCACCGACGCCTTCGACGCGTTCCTCCACGCCTACAACTACCATCGATGCCACACCGCACTCGGAGGCCAACCACCAACCAGCCGCATCACCGTCAACAACGTCCCTGGGCAGTACACCTAGCCGTCAGCGTCAGCCGACCTCCAGCCGGTCGTCGAGGGCGAGCAGGAACTCGGTGACGAGCTCGACCACCGCGCCGTCGGCGTCCCGGCCGATCCAGGTGGGGTAGCGCCCGTCGCCCCAGCCCGAGGAGAAGGCCACGATCTCGTGGCCGTCCTCCGGCTCGGCCACGTGCACCACGTGCACCCGCTCGCCGTCCTCGCCCTCGAAGGCCTCGATCAGCGCCCCGGTCTCGTCCTCGTGGTCGAGGACCGGCTCGAGCGAGTCGACGTCCACGAAGCACGAGGTGCCCGCGTCCACCGCGTAGCCGAAGTACGCGTCCGGCTCGGTCAGCGTCGCCGGGTCCTGGTGCTCGAGCAGGGCCATCTCCCACGCCACCGCCGGGTGCTCGGCCACCCGCAGCCGCGCCGCGGCGACGCGCAGGTGCCGCCGCTGCGGCTCGGGCTGCTCCGGCAGGGTTATCTCGGCCACCGCGACCTGCACCGGGTACGTGCCGGGCGCCACCGTGGCCAGCGCCGCCCCCGAGGTGATGAAGGGGTCTCCGACGCACACCCGGCCGGTCGGCAGGGCCAGCCGCTCCACCGGCAGTTCGACGATCGTGCTCGCCCCGTTCCGATCCAGCGCGAAGCGGCTGCCGAGCGTGAACAGGCGGGCGACATCGGGGGGAGGCAAAGGCATCTGACGGGTCCTCGATTCCTGGTCGGGCGGCTCGGCGCACCGGCGCCGACGCGCGCGCCGCCAGTCCGCCGGTCCGCATGGAACGAGCCTGATTCTGACAGAGTGGACGAGTGCGAACAGACCAGCGCCCGGCCCGCGCGGGCGGCGAGCGGCCCCGGGCGGACGCGTACGCGCTGCTGTCCGACGGCCGCGCCGTCCGGCTGCGGGCCGCCGCGCCCGAGGACTGGAACCTGGTGCACGACTTCGTCGCCACCCTCGGCCCGGACAGCCTCTACCGCCGCTTCTTCGGCGCGCCGAGCGACCCGGGCCGGCGCCTGGCCGACGCGGTCTGCGCCCCGGTCACCGACGAGGGCGCCGGCCCCACCCACGGCGCACTGCTCGCGGTGCTCGAGGGCGAGGTGGTCGGGCTGGCCGACTGGTACCGGGTCGGGCGCTCGCAGGAGGCGGAGATCGCCTTCGCCGTCTCGGACCGGCTGCACGGCCGGGGCGTGGCCACGCTGCTGGCCGAGCACCTCATGCTGACCGCCGAACGCGCGGGCCTGCGCCGGCTGACCGCGATCACCCAGGGCGACAACCGGACCATGCTCGGGGTCTTCGTCGCCCTCGGCGTGCCGGTGACCCGGGAGTGGGACGGCGGCGACTGCGTGCTGACCATCGACCTCGATCTGGACTCCGCCGCCCGCGCCTACCTCGCCGACGCCGCCGCCGGACGCGAGCGGGTCGCGGACGAGGCCAGCCTCAGGGCCCTGCTCGAACCGCGCGCCGTCGTCGTGGTCGGAGACCTGCGGGACCCGCCCACCCGGCGGCTGCTGCGCGACCTCGAACCCTTCCCCGGCCCGGTCTACCACGCGCAGCCGGACGAGGCGGGCGAGCCGCTGGCCCGCAACGCCCCGCACCCGGCGCTGGTCGCCGCCCCGCCCGAACTCGCCGTGGTGACCACCCCGCCCGGGCAGGCGGTGGCCGCGGCCCGCCGCTGCGCCGCCTGGGGCGTCAAGGCCCTGATCGTGACGGCGGTCGGCTTCGCGCCCGAGGTCGGGCGGGAACTGCTCGAGGTCTGCCACGAGGCCGGGATGCGCCTGGTCGGGCCGGGCAGCCTGGGCGTGGCCAACCCGCGCGGCGCCCGGCGCCTCAGCGCCCTGCTCTCGGCTGACCCGCCGCGCCCGGGCCCGGCCGGGGTGGCAGTGCAGTCCGGCGGGGTCGGCCTCGCGCTGCTGAGCCACCTCGACCGGCTCGGCATCGGCGTGAGCTGCTTCGCAGCGGTGGGGGAGAAGTACGACGTGAGCGCGAACGACCTGCTGCTGCTCTGGGAGCAGGACCCGCAGACCCGGTTCGGGCTGCTGCACGTGGAGTCCTTCGGCAACCCGCGCAAGTTCGCCCGCACCGCCCGCCGGCTGTCCCGGCGCGTACCGCTGCTCGCGGTGGACCCGGAGCAGTCCGCCAGCCAGGCCCGCACCGCGCTCTACGCCCAGGCCGGGATCATCGCGGTGCCCTCGCTCGGCGCGCTGGTGTGCGCCGCGGCGCTGGCCGCGCAGCAGCCGCGGCCGGTGGGGCGCCGGGTGGCGGTGTTCGGCAACACCCAGGGCATGGTGAGCCTGGCCGCGCAGGCCTGCCTCAAAGCAGGGCTCGACGTCGTCGAGGCGCGCGACCTGACCCCGCGGGCCGACGGCGCGATGCTGGCCGCGGCCGTGGCGGCGCTCGCACCGCCCCCGCACGCGGTCCTGGTCTCGCTCGCGCCCACCACCCCGGAGGGCGTCTCGCTGACCGAGGTCGCCGACCTGTTGCCGCTCGAGACGGTCCTGCTCGCGGTGCACGTCGACCAGCCCGAGTCGGTCGCGGTCGAGCACACCGGGAGCAGCGCCGAGACGACCAGGCCGGTCCCGAGCTACAACGACGCCGCCACCGCCGCGCACGCCCTGGCCGCCCTGGTGCGCGCGGCCGAGGCCTCCGGCCGCCAGGAGGAGTACGCCGCCGTACCGCAGGGGATGGACCTGGCCCGGGCCAGAGCCCTGATCGAGCAGCGGCTCGCGCTCGACCCCGAGGGCGTGGACCTGACCGAGGACGAGAGCGCGGCGGTGCTCGCGGCGCTGGGCGTGGGCCGGGCCGGTACGCACGCGCCGGACGCCGCCCACGCCGCCGATCTCGGCCAGGCCACCCGGCTCACCGCGTGGCAGGACCCGGTCTTCGGGCCCGTGCTCACCCTGGCCGGCGCCCGCGACCACAACGGCAGGACCCTGCTGGTCCCGGCCGGCGCCCGCGAGGTGGCCGAGGTGGCCGAGCGCATCGCCGGGCGCCCGAGCCCGCCCCTGGCCGACCTCGTGCACCGGATCGCCGCCTTGGTCGACCGCTGCCCGGAGGCCGCCGCGGTCCGGCTCACCGCCGAGGACGCCCACGTGCGCGAGGTACGGATGGCGCTGGCGCCGCTGGAGGCCGGAAACCCGTACCTGCGCAGGCTGCGGCGCGCGCCGGTGGAATGATCACACGAAGCAGATCGCAGTCGACCGAACGGGGAACGCCATGACGACGCCGGACCGCGCGCAACTGCTCGTCCCCTGGGACGAGTCGATGCTGCGCTACGACTTCGGGTCCGAACACCCGCTCGCCCCCGTCCGGGTCGAGCTGACCATGGCGCTCGCCCGCGAACTCGGCGTCCTCGACGCCGCAGGGGTGCGCCTGGTCCCGGTCCCGTCGGCGAGTGACGAAGACCTCGAACTCGTCCACGATCGCGAGTACATCGCCGCGGTGCGCGACGTCCTGCAGGTCGACCCGGTGCGGCTGACCCGGTTCGGCCTCGGCACGCCCGACAACCCGGTCTTCGCCCGGATGCACGAGGCCGCCGCCCTGATCGCCGGGGCCAGTGCCCGTGCCGCCGAGGCCGTGTGGACCGGCGAGGCCGAGCACGCCGCGAACATGGCCGGCGGCCTGCACCACGCCATGCACGACCAGGCCTCCGGCTTCTGCGTCTACAACGACCCGGCCTACGCCATCGCGCACCTGCTGCGCCTCGGCGCCGAGCGGGTCGCGTACGTGGACGTGGACGTCCACCACGGCGACGGCGTGCAGGCCGCCTTCTACAACGACCCGCGCGTGCTGACCATCAGCGTGCACGAGAGCCCGCGCAGCCTGTTCCCCGGCACCGGTCGCCCCGAGGAGAGCGGCGGCCCCGACGCGGTGGGCATGAGCGTCAACCTCCCGCTGCCCGCCTACACCGAGGACGCCGCCTGGCTGCGCGCCTTCGACGCGGTGGTCCCGCCGCTGGTCAAGGCCTTCGCCCCGCAGGTGCTCGTCACCCAACTCGGCTGCGACAGCCACCGGCTCGACCCGCTCGCCCACCTCGAGCTCTCCCTCGATGCCCAGCGCGCCGCCGTGACCGCGCTGCACCGCCTCGCCCACGAACACGCCGACGGCAGATGGCTGCTGCTCGGCGGAGGCGGCTACGCGCTGGTCGAGGTCGTACCCCGGATCTGGACCTCGGCCCTGGCCGAAGCCGCGCACCGCCCGCTGCCCGCCGACACGCCCACCCCCGAGGCGTGGCGCGCCCAGGTGGCCCGGCGCACCGGCGCGGCGGCCCCCGAACTCATCGGCGACGGCGCCGCGGCCGACTTCCGCCGCTGGGTCGAGGGCTACGACCCGGCGAACGAGGTCGACCGCGCGATCATGGCGACCCGCAAGGCCGTCTTCCCCGAGCACGGCCTCGACCCCCAGCCCTGATGGCCGGGCCCTGAGAATCTCCACCGGATGCTCGCACGAACCATCCGCACAGAGGTCTGATAGACGTTATCCTCCCGGTATGGGGGAGCTCATCGAAACAGGCGCCATCCGCATCTACCACGAGGTACACGGCAGCGGCGAGCCGGTGGTCCTGCTGCACGGCGGCATGGCGAGCATCGACCTCTGGCAGGCCCAGACCGCCGCCTTGAGCCCGCACTACCGCGTCTATCTGCCCGAGCGGCGCGGACACGGGCGGACCCCTGACGTGCCGGGACCGATCACCTACGAGCTGATGGCCGCGGACACCGTCGCCTATCTCGACCGGATGGAGTTGGCCCGGGTCGACCTCGTCGGCTGGAGCGACGGCGCGCTGATCGCGGCACTCGTCGCGCTCGCGCATCCGGACCGGGTCCGCAAGCTCGTGCTGATCGGCCAGTACTTCAATCCCGACGGGCAGCGGCCCGAGGCCAGGGTTCTCCAGGAGAGCTTCGCGCGCAACCCGCCCGCCATGCTCAAGGACCTCTACGCCACCCTCTCTCCCGACGGCCCGGACCACTTCGGCCTCGTCTTCGCCAAGATGCTGCACATGCTCGAGACCGAACCGAACATCGCCCTGGAGACCCTGGCGCAGATCTCGGCACCCACGCTGATCATGCAGGGCGACGACGACGCGGTCACCGTCGAACACAGCGCCGCCGCCGCACGCGCCATCCCCGACGCCCAGCTCGCGGTGCTCCCCGGCACCACCCACGCCGCGCCGCTGGAGAAGCCCGACCTGATAAACAGACTGATCCTGGATTTCCTCGCGGACACCCAGACGCCGAAACTGATGCCGCTTTCGTAGCCGCACCAAGATCCAATACCGCGCGGCTGATCGGGCGCACGGCCATTCGGGTCAGTCATAACTGGCAGCCGACCCCGGCGTGGCCGGACGATGGTCCGCATGGGAACGTACAACCAGATCTCGGGAGATTGGTCCCTCGCGCTCGACGCGGCCACCGCCTCGGGCAGCTGGGAGGGCTTCCGGCTCAGCCCGGTGCGACCTACGGCCGAACTCCGGGTCGACGGTGCGCTCCAGGTGGGCGAGGTCGACCGGGCGCACTACGCGCTGGTCGTGGACAACGGCTACGGGCGCGAACGCGTCCTGGTCGCGGGCATCGGCGGCAACGTCGAGTTCGGCCACGACCTCGTCGAACTCCTGCACGCCGACGCCGTGGACGGCTCGCTCGCCGCCATGTGGCTGACCGACCTGGCCACCGGCAAGCGCAGCGACCGGTGCGCGCTGCCGCGGTTCGCCGCCTACAACTCGCCCTGACCGTCGCCGCCGCGGCTCCCGGATCGCTCCCAGCTTCCCATCCACGGTTCACTCTGCCTCTGACATCAGCGTACGTACCACCACGGCTGCGGCCCCGCGTCCGCGCGGACGCAGTCGAGGAAGCGAAACACTCATGGCGCTCACCCTGCCGATCATCATCCTGCTCAGCGGCACGCTCTATCTGTTCATCCACAAGGACGGCATGAAGTTCTTCCACGCGCTGGTCGCGATGGTGCTCGGCTTCGAACTGTCCACGACCATCTTCGCCGGGCAGATCAGCTCGGCGGTGCACGCGACGGGCCACCTGATCGGTTCGGTGTTCTCGTTCTAGCCGCTCAGCCGGAAAACGGGGCGCTCCCCACCCGAGCGGGTGGGGAGCGCCCCTGCGTGCTGTGCGTACCGCTGCCTGCCCTCGGCGTCAGCCGAAGATCTGCAGCTCGGAGACCTGGGCTCCGTTCTGCACGCTGTTCGCGGTGAAGTTCACCTCGACGTACCGGGCCGAGGAGCCCGCGGGCAGGGTGATGGTGACGGTGTTACCGGTGGACGGGTTCCAGGTGTAGGTGGCCGAGGCGACCAGCGTCGTCCAGGTGGAGTCGTTGGTCGACCCCAGCACGGACAGCGTCTGAGTGCGCGTGGACCAGGCGGAGGACGGCGGCAGGTCGATCACGACGCTGCCGACGGTCGTGGTCGAGCCGAGGTCCACCGCCAGCCACGCCGGCCAGCTGGCGTCGACGGACTCCCAGTAGGTGCTGGTGTTGCCGTCCACGGCGTTCGCGGGCACGTACGTCTGGGTGTAGTTCGAGTCGGTCACCGGGCGGTTGAGCGCCAGGTTCGTGTTCGTGCTCACCCCCGTCCCGGACAGCGCGACCGTCAGGGTGCTGTCGGTCGCGTTGCTGGACACGGTCAGGCTGCCGGAGGCCGCGCCGGCCGCGGCGGGCGCGAAGGTCACGGTCGCGGTGCAGCTCGCACCGGCGGCCAGGGACGTGGCGCAGGTGTTGGACTCGGTGAACGGCGAGGTGGCCGCGACCGAGGAGATCGACGCGGCGGCCGAGCCGGTGTTGGTGATCGTCACCGTCTGGGCCGAGGTCGAACCGGTGTTGACGCTGCCGAAGCTGACCGGGCTCGGCGACGCGCTGAGCGTGGCGCTGGTGGTGGTCCCGCCGCCGCCGACCGCCGGGTAGACCTGGAACTCGCTGAGCTGGGCCGCGCTCCAGCCGGTGTTGCCGGTGAAGCTCAGCTGCAGGTACTGGTACTTCGAGTTCGCCGGCAGGGTGATCGAGGCGGTGTTGCCGGTGGACGGGTTGAAGGTGTAGCCCGCCGAGCCCACCAGCGTGGTCCAGCTGCTGCCGTTGTTCGACCCCAGCACGCTGAGGGTCTCGGTGCGCGTCGCCCACGCCGAGGACGGCGGCAGGGTCAGCGTCACGCTGGCGAGCGGCATGGCCGAGGTCCACTGGGCCGTGAGCGTCTGCGGGTATGCCGAGCCGTCCAGCGACTCCCAGTAGGTGCTGGTGTTGTTGTCGTTCGTGTTCGTGGCCGGGTAGCCGGAGGCGCTGGAGCTGCCGGTCATGGTGGCCTGGAGCGCGATGTTGGTGGTGGCGCCGATCCCGCTGCCGGACAGCGCGACCGTCAGGGGGCTGTTGTTGGCGTTGGAGGCCACGGTCAGCGTGCCCGAGTTCGTGCCGGCCGCGGTCGGCGTGAAGGTCACGTTGACGGTGCAGGAGCCGCCCACCGCGATGGACGAGCAGTTGTTCGTCTGCGCGAACGCCCCGGAGACCGACACGCCCGAGACGGTGGCCGCCGAGGTGCCCGAGTTGGTGATGGTCACCGCCTGGGACGAGGCGGTCGAGCCCTGGATCGTGGCCGGGAACGCCAGGCTCGCCGGGTTGGCCGCGAGCACCGGTCCCGGTGCCACGCCGCTTCCGCTCAGGGCCACGGTGTCGGTCACCCCGCCCGCGTTCACCGTCAGGCTGCCGGTGGCGGCACCCGAGGCGGTGGGGGAGAAGGTGACGTTCACCGTGCACGAGCCGCCCGCCGCGATCGACGAGCCGCAGGTGTTGGTCTGCGCGAACGGCCCGGAGACCGCGATCGAGGAGACCGAGGCCGCGGAGCCGGTCGGGTTGGACACCGTCACCGACTGCGCGGAGCTGGTGGTCCCGGTGGCCTGGGAGCCGAAGCTGAGCGCGGACGGGCTGGTGGTGACCGAGGACGGCGGGTACGGCGGGTAGACCGGGGTCGGGTTGTCGCTGACGCACTGGGTGGGGCTGATCCCGGAGTTGCCGCCGTTGTCCGTGATGGCGAAGCTGGTGCCCTCGCAGTTGTAGCTGGGCGCGTTGCCCGCGTTGGCCTGGGCCACGCCGGTGGCGGTGACGTTCTGGAACGTCGCCGTGCCGCCGGTCTGCTCCTGCAGCGCGAAGGTGCCGGTGCCGACGATGCTGACGTTGTTCAGGTTCACGCCGCTGACCGTGCCCTCGACCCATTGGATCGCTTCATAAGGGCTCTGTTCGATCAGGGCGTTGGTCACGTTGATCGGCCCCGTGACGTTGCCTTGACTGCCGTCGAACCAGAGCGCGCCGACGCCGAACTGCCAGTTCGGGTCGAGGTTGCCGTCCCGGATCAGGGTGTTGTTGGAGATGGTGTAGAGCCCGACCGGCGTCGAGGTGAAGCGCTGGGCCACGGTGATGCCGCCGCCCTGGGTGATGCCGGTGTCCACCACCAGGTTCCCGGAGATGGTGTTGTTGTTGCCGCCGTAGCCGGCGATGCCGTTGGCCAACTGCTGCAGCTGCACGGTGTTGTTCGAGATCACGTCCTGCGCGTCGGCTCCCTCGGTGGAGTCGGCCCACAGCGCGATGCCGTCGTCACCGGTGTTGCGGATGTCGCTGTTCGTGATGGTCGAACCGGTCACCCCGCCGTGCAGGTTGATCCCGTCGGCGGTGGTGTCGCGGATCCGCATGCCGCTGAAGGTCAGGCCGGTCATCGGACCGTCCATCCAGGCCCCGACCTTCATGTGCTCGATCCAGATGTTCGAGACCGTCGAGTTGCTCATCGCCCCGCCGATGCCGTTCACCTGCGCGCTGTCGTCGCGTTCTTGCACGTTGCCGAAGATCGCGAAGTTCTGCAGGTGCACGTTCGTGCTCGGACTCGGCGCGGAGTTGCCGTAGAACCCGGGCGCGGTGCCGGTGACCGTGGAGTACCACATGCCGGCGCCCGCGATCGTCACGTTGTTGACGCTGATGTGGCCGGGGATGTTGTAGGTGCCCGCCGGGATCCACACCGTGCCGCCGGAGCCGGCGGCCGTGATGGCCGCGTTGAACGCGGCGGTCGAGTCGGCCACACCGGTCGCGTCGGCGCCCTCGCCGGTGACCGAGACGGAGCCGGCCGGCTGGGTCAGCGGCGCGCCGACGTTCTCGAAGTCGGCCTCGTCGACCGTGTACGAGGACGCGGTGTCCTCCGAGTCGACCTGCAGCTTGAAGGTGGTCCCGGCCGGATACGTGGTGGAGAAGAGCCGGTGCACCTCGTCGTAGAAGTGGTGCGGGTTGCCGGAGCTCGGCGTGTTCGTGAACGGATAGCTGCCGTAGTACCAGCTGTACGCGTTGGTCAGGGTGAAGTCGGTCTGCTTGGCCCCGTTGACGTACAGCGACAGCGGCGCGGTGTAGACCGAGCCGTCCGAGGAGTCCGGAATGCTGTAGCGGAAGTCGATCGAGTCGGTGGCCACCGGGGTGGTGAAGGTGACGTACTCCCCGGAGCCCTGCAGGGTCACGGCCTTGCGGCCGGAGGCTTCGTCGGCGAGTTGCCCCTGGGTGTAGCTGGGGCCGATCACCGTACCGTTCGTGGGCGAACTCTCCGCCTGTACCTCCACGTACGGCAGCGTGGCTCCGCTGCCGCCGGTGGCGGTGGACGCGGCGGCAGCGACGCCGGCGCCCGCTACCACCGCGAGACCGGAGGCCAGCAACGCGCCGGCTCCCGCCCAGGCGGTAGTGCGGCGCCTGAGTCCTTGTATCGACACTTCGGTGTGTGTTCCTCTCTGGGGCCTTGCCCGTCCGACGCGGTGGGTTCCGACCGGTTCGAGCACGGGAGAAGGTAACGCGACTGACATCGATGTGCAATATCTCCACGAAACTTTGTGAAATCATTGCTGGCGAACGTAAGATGGATGGGGATCGATCGAGCAAGAGATGCGCGTTCCCTGCAAAGACCCGACCGATCCGCCGGACGGCTCATCGGAGCGTGGCGTCGGCCCGCTCGGCGCGGCGAAGCGGCACCCGGCGGCCTAGGCTGGAGCCGTCAGAATCCGCAGCACGCCAACGCCCCGCCCCCGCCCGGAACTGGTGATGGACTCCACCGATTTCCCCTCGACCCGGCCCGCGCGGCCGGCGGACCCCGCCGCCGCGTCCCCTCCCCGCGCCGAAGACCTGCTCGGCCCGGTGTTCGACCAGATGCCGGTCGGGGTGGTCGCGGTCCGGCCAGACGGCCTGACCGCGCTCGTCAACCAGTGGCTGATCGACTTCTTCGACCCGTTCGACGTGGACGAGGACACCGGCGTGATGCGGATGGACTGGACCCGGGTCGCGCACCCGGACGGCCGCTCCGTACGCCCCGGCACCCTTCCGCTCGAGCGCTGCATGCGCGACGGCCGGGTGGTGGCGTCGGAGGAGTACGTCTACCACGGCGTACGCGGCGAGAAGACCATCTCGGTGGACGCCTTCGCCGTGCGCGGGGAGAACGGCGCCGCGCTCGCCTATGTCTCCACCGTCATCGACCTGACTCAGACCCGTGCGTTCCTCGATCAGCTCGGCGAGATCCAACAGGAATTAGACACCCATGTCAGTGAACTCAGCCGGGTACACGGACTGATCGAACGGCTCTCCAGCCGCTCCGACCTCTCCTCGCTGCTGGCCGAGACCGTGGACGTGGTCGCCGAGCTCGACGGCGCCGACGCGGTGCTGATCTTCCTGGCCGACTCCGACTCCGGCGAGCTGAAGATGGTCGCCTCGCACGGGCTGCTCGAGGAGCACGTGGAACGGGTGCACGCGCTCGACCCGCAGTTCCTCTACACCTCGCAGCGCGCGATGCTCGGCCTGCCCACCAACATCGTCGACGTCAGCGGCGAGCCCGGGCTGCCGGAGCAGTACCGCGAGGTCGCCCTCGCCCTCGGCGCCGTCTCGCTGCACAGCCTGCCGCTGCGCTCGGCCGACGGCGGCGTGCTCGGCTCGGTGGTCTCGCTCTTCCGCCGGGTGCGCATGCCCAGCCCGCACACCCTGCAGCTGATCGAGACCTGCGGCCGCATCATCGCCCAGCTGATCGTCAACGCCCGTATCCGCGCCCGGGACCGGGACGTGGCCTCCGCGCTGCAGCGCAGCATGATGCAGGCGCGGCTGCCGCACGTGCCCGGACTCGAACTCGCCGCCTGCTACCGGGCCGGATCCACCGGCATGTACGCGGGCGGGGACTGGTACCAGGTGTCCGTGCTCAGCGACGGCCGGCTCAGCATCGTGATCGGCGACGTGGTCGGCCACGGCATCGAGGCCGTGGGCACGATGGGCCAGATGAGCTCGGCCGTGCGCGCCTACACCCTGCCGGCCGAGGGCAACGTCCCGCCCGGACCGCTCGAGATCGTTGACCTGCTCGACCACTGGTGCGTGGCCACCGGCCTCGGCGAGTCCTCGACCGTGTGCGTGGCCGAGATCGCCCGCGCCACCGGCCGCTGCGTGCTCGCCGGCGCCGGGCACCCGCCGCCGCTGCTGCTCGGCCCGCAGGGCCCGGTATACGTGCACGAAGAAGCCCTCGGCGCGCCGCTGGGCCTGCTCGGCCTCACCGGCGAGGCCCACGCCCTGAGCATCGACCTGCCGCCCGGCTCGATCCTGCTGTTCTACACCGACGGCCTGATCGAGCGGCGCGGCGAGGACATCGACACCGGCCTCGCCCGCCTCGCCGCCGTCGCCCAACGCATCCTCGAGCACTCCCCGGAGGGCGAGCTGGACGCGCAGTGCGAGCGGATCGTGGCCGAGGCCGCCCCCGCGGACATCACCACCGACGACGCGGCGCTGCTGATCCTGCGCGTGCGGGGCTGAGGCCGGGCGGGGCTGCGGCGTCGGAGGTTTGCGGCGTCGGGCCGCGCTGGTGTCGGGGTGTCAGCTGCCGGGCTGCCGGGCTGTCGGCTGTCGGCTGTCGGGGCGTCAGGCCTCACGCGTCAGGCGTCCGCGCAGGCCGCGCTGCCGCTCTCGCGCAGGTAGCGCAGCGCCTGATCCAACGGCAGCGCGTGCGAGAAGAGGAACCCCTGCCCGTACTGGCAGCCGGCCTCCTGCAGCAGCGAGCGTTGCCGCTCGGTCTCCACCCCCTCGGCCACCACGTGCAGCCCCAGGGTGTCGGCAATGCCGACGATGCCGTGGATCAGCTCGGTTCGCAGCCGCGAGGTCTCCACCTCCTCCACGAAGGAACGGTCGATCTTCAAGGTGTGGAAGGGAAGCTGGTGCAGATAGCTCAGTGAGGAGTATCCGGTCCCGAAGTCGTCGATGGCCAGCCGGATGCCGAGCGCGTGGATCTCCTCGAGCGCCGCGCCCCCGTCCTCGCGGCCGAGCACCGCGCTCTCGGTCAGCTCGATCACCAGCGCGTCCGCGGGCAGCCCGGCGCTCTCGAGCGCGCCGGTCACGTCCGCGGCCAGCCCCGGCACGGCGAACTGGCGGGCCGAGACGTTCACCGCCACCCGCACGTCCTGCGACCCCGGCTCCCGGCGCAGCAGCGCCGCGTCGTGGGCGGCCTGGCGCAGGATCCACCGGCCCAGCGGCACGATCAGGCCGGTCTCCTCGGCCAGCGGGATGAACCGGTCCGGCGCCACCACCCCGCCGTCCTGCTGCGGCCAGCGCACCAGCGCCTCGAAGTAGACGATGCCGCGCGTGGTCAGGTCCACCACCGGCTGGTAGTAGAGCACGAACGCGTTCTGCTCGATCGCGGTCTCCAGGTCCCGGTGCAGCCGCGCGTGCTCGAGCCGCTCCTCGAGCATCGCGGGCACGAACCGCTCCCAGGAGTTGTGCCCGGGCAGCCGCGCCGCCTCCAGCGCGAGGCGGGTGTCCCTGATCAGGTCCTCGGACCGGCGGTCGTCCCGGGCCGTGGCGATCCCCACACTGACCGTCACCACCAGCGGCCCGGTCGGCAGGTCCAAGGGCTCGGACACCAGCCGGGTGAGCTCCACGGCGGCCTGCTCGCACGCCTCGGCCGAACCGTCCGCGGTGTGGCGCAGCACCCCGAAGGTGTCCGAGTCGAAGCGGGCCGCCTCGATGTGGCCGGGATACTCGGACAGACGCCGGGCCAGCGTGATCAGGATGACGTCGCCGATGTCGCGCCCGTGCACCTCGTTGAGCTCGCGGAAGTCGTCGACGTCCAGCAGCAACACCGTCGGCACCGGCCCGTGTGCGGTGACCCGGGCCAGCTCGAGCTCCACCCGGCGGTAGAACTTCAGCCGGTTGCCCAGACCCGTGAGCGTGTCGTAGTACGCGTGGTACTTCAGGTCGCGCTCCAGCCGCCGCTGCGTGGTGACGTCCCGGACCGTGAGCACCAGCCCGCGCACGGTCGGGTTCTCGCGCAGGTCCGAGCACACCGCCTCGAGTTCCAGCCGTCCGATGCCGGGCCGGTCCAGCGCCCAGTCGGTGCGCACCGCGACCTCGCCGCGCCCGGCCGGCTCGGCCAGCTCGCGCGCCACCCACGCCGCGTTGTCCGCGCCGAACAGGTCGGCCGGAGTCGCTGAGGCCGGATCGGCGGTGCCGAACAGGTCCGCGGCCGAGGGGCTGGCGTAGCGCACCCGGCCGGACTGCTCCACGATCAAGATCGCGTCTGAGGCGTTGTCCACCAGTGCGCGGAAGTACGCCTCGTTGTCCCGCCGGCTGATCTCCCGGGTCAGCCCCAGCCGGCTGAGCGCGAGCGAGGCCTGCGCGACCAACACCCGCAGCGCGCTGACGTTCTCGCCGAGCCGCAGCCGGTCGTCGGCCACCCCGAGCGCGAGCGGCGCCGGTCCCGGCTCGTCGGCCTCCGGGGCGTCGATCAGCGCGTGCCGCCGGGTCCCGAAGTGCCCGGTGATCCACGCGGACGGCGAATGCGCGCCGACCGGGTGCGGGGGCAGCGCGCTGACCCGGTTCACCGCCGCGAGCACGTGCGGACCGTCGGTGGCGGCCACCACGATGTCCCCGATCGCGGCGCCCGAGATCTGCCCCGCGGTGTCCAGCACGGTGCTCACGATCTGCGCCGGCTCGGCCGAGGCCACCAGCCGGTCTGCGGCCTGGCTCAGGTTCCGCGCACTGCGCATCCGGGAGTTGACCAGCGCGAGGGTGAGGGTGAGCCGGGCGACCAGCAGCAGCGCGATCACCGCGCCGAAGATCACCAGCAGCAGCCGGTCGCCCCGGCGGCCGGTGAACTGGTCCACCAGCACCACCACCGGGGCGGTGAGCGCGGCCGCGCTCAGGATCAGGGCGTTGCGCACCGGCGGCACCACGTCCGGGGTGCTCACCGGACGGGAGAGCTCGCCCGCGGAGGGGCTCAGCGCCGCCGCGCCCCAGCCGCCGAGGCCGAGCAGCCACACCGCGCCCTGCAGCGTCTCGGCGACGGAGCCGGTCGAGACGTGCAGCGCGCCGAGCTGCACCAGGCTGTAGACGACGTCCGCGCACAGCATCAGTGCGGTGCCGCCCACCAGCATCCACACCGCCGCCGGACGCTGGAACGGCCTGGGGTAGAGCAGTCGGCTCACCACCACCAGGATGAACGCGTCGCCCAGGGCGTAGATGATCGCGATCAGCCTGACCGCGGTGGACGGCAGCGCGGCGCCGGCCAGCGGCACCACCAGCAGCGACCAGGTCAGCAGGCTCACGCTGGCCAGCACGATCATGGCGTCGAGCAGCCGCGCCCACATGGTCAGCGGACTGCCGCGCATCGCGATGACGAGCACGGCGAACGCGGCCAGCGGATAGGCCACGCAGATCAGGAAGTCCACCGCGTTCGGCACGCCCGAGGAGTAATTCCCCGAGATCGCGTCCAGCAGCAGGTCGTAGCTGCTGAGCAGGAGCAGCAGTCCGGCGAAGGCGAGCAGGCGCCAGGCGCGCTGCTCGTGCACGGCGTTGACCGCGGGCCCGTACCAGATCGCGGCGACCGCGGTGAACCCGGCCAGCGACCACAGCACGGACCGCGGGGCGCCCCCGGAGCACAGCGCCCCGGCCGCCGTGAACACCGCGATGGCGAGCGCGTAGCCCGTCCGGATCAGGCTCGAGCCCGACCGGCGCACGGACGGACCGCCGCCGTTCGGAAGCGTATGTGCCGGCTCAGCCACCGCGGCCCGCCCGCCTGTCGCGGGCCTGGCGGCGTGGGTGCGGGCACGGGGGCATAGCTCCATCTTGGGCGGCCGAATCGTCCGCGGACGATCGGTCTCAGCCGTTTGAGGGAGAAACCGACCGTCCGCGGACCGTGCTCACGCGGAGCAGGCCACCCCGTTCAGGGTGAACGAGGTCGGCGCGGCGTCGTTGGAGGTGAAGGTCCCGGTGAAGCCCACCGTCGCGGACGAGCCCGCGGCGATGGAGGCGTCGTACGCGGCCGGCGTCACGGTGACCGCCTCACCGCTCTGCGAGTAGGTGGCGTTCCACATGTTGTTGATCTGCTGGTCGCCCGGGAAGGTCCAGCCGAGCGTCCAGCTGCCGATCGCCGCCGTGCCGGTGTCGGCCACCACCACCTGCGCCTGGAACCCGCCCGACCAGGAGTTGGTCACCGAGTAGGTGCAGGTGGCCGAGGCCTTACCGGTCGCCGAAGCGGACGGCGAGGCTGAGGCGGAGGCTGACGCGCTGGCCGATGCGGACGCCGAGGCGCTGGCCGATGCCGACGCACTCGCCGACGCGGACGCACTCGCCGATGCCGACGCGCTGGCCGACGGCGTGCCGTTCTGTGCCCCCGGCAGCGGGAACTCGATCGTGGCGAGCAGCGATTGTTTCGCCGCACTCACCGGCGTCGCGTCGTAACTCCCGTCCAGCAGGGCGAAGGAGTCCTCGCCGTTGAGCGCCCAGTACGTCCAGTTCATCCAGGGATTGGCGGCGAGATAGCCCACCAGCGAGGAGAACCACTGCCCCTGCGAACCCGCGGTCGTGCTCGAGACGTCGCTCGCGGTGTTGTCGGTGCCGAACTCACCGATCCACAGCGGCGCGATGTTCTGGGTGTAGATGTAGCCGAAGTTCGCGTTCCAGACCGCGTCCAGGCTGGCCGAGGTGGTGGAGGAGTTGAACCAGGTCTGCTGGAACAGACTGGGCCCGTAGTCGTGCGCCGAGTAGACGACGTGCCCGGCGGAGCTGAGCGTCACCGGGTACTGCGCGACGCCCTTGAGCTCACCGCCCCACCAGGTGGAGTCGTAGCCGCCCGAGGCCGAGCTGTCCGGGTACTCGCTGATGCCCTCGCAGAAGACCAGCGCGTTCGGATCCACCTTCAGGACCGCGTTGCCCGCCGCCTCGTAGGCCAGCCGGATGTCGGTGCTGGTGTCGCCCGTCCCCCAGGTGGCCCCGTTCGCGTACGCCACACCGGTGGGCGTGTGCGGCTCGTTGCGCAGGTCGAATCCGATCACCGTGGGGTCGTTCGCGAACATCGTCGCGATCGTCGTCCAGTCATTGATCCAGTCCTGGTTGGTATACGTGCTCGTGTACCACAGACCGTTGTCCTCGGCCGACTCGCCGGCCTCGGAGCGGTGGTCGTCCAGGATGACCTTCAGACCGACCTGGCCCGCGTAGGTCACGATCTTCTGCAGGTCCTGCAGGGCGTTGAGGCCCTTGAGGTCCAGGTTGATCGGTCCGGTGTTGTAGAAGGACAGGTTCTGCGGAACGATCGGGTCCTCCACCATCTGGTTCGAGAACGGGATACGGATGGTGTTGTATCCCAGACTCTTTATGTCATTGACGATGGTGTGGTAATCCTGCGCCCACAGCCCGTGGGCGATCTCGTCCGGGGTCTCGAAGCCGTACCAGTTGATCCCGGCGATGCGCACCGGGTTCCCGTTCGAGTCCAGGATCTGGTTGCCCGAGGTGTGCCAGAACCCGGCGCCCACCCCGCTGGCCGCGGGCGTGGCGGCCGAGGCCGCGGGCATGGTGACGATGAACAGCGTGCCGAGCAGCGCCAGGACGGCGGTGACGGCGAGCGAACACAGCGCGGCCGGGCGGGCCCGGCTACGCGAAGTCCCGCCAGTGGTGGTCATACGGAAAGACTCCGATCGAACAGGGGCCGGCCGGGCGGCCGGTCCTGGCGGCCGGGAAGCTACCCGCGAAGCGACCCCCCGCCCAC
>NZ_JAGSOG010000017.1 GCF_018139695.1 Actinospica durhamensis
CCTCCACACGCCCGGCCCCGGCCCACGGCTACCGTCGGCGCGGGCTCGACCGGTGCCCGCTGTGCGAGCAGCCGGTGGAGGTCTTCCCGCTGGCCCTCGGCTCCGGCTTCGACGCGGTCGTGCCGGGCGAGTACCCGACCGCACGGGTGCCGGAGGACGCGGCCAGGCACATCGTGCGCGGGCGGCTGTGGCCCGGGCGCGACCCCGGCGGCTGGAGCCGGATCTGGCACCGGGCCGTGTGCCCCGAGGAGGCGACGCCGGAGGACACCGAACTGCTCGCGATGTGGCGGGCGCTGCGGGTGCGGCGGCGGGCCAGGGCCGAGGCCGCCCGCCCACCGGCGCCGCGGCCACCGGTGCCCTAGCCAAGCCGGTCGGGACGGCGACCGCCGGAACAGGACCTCGGCCCGCATCCGCGCGATCTCTGCATGTGAGATCCACGGCGCCCGCGTTGGCGCCGACGTGCGCGCCCGTGCCAGGCTCGGCCCATGCCCACGGGTAAGCCCGGCAACGCCGATTCGGACCTGGCATCGGAACTCCGCCGCGTCTCTGACCCGACCGCCGCCTCCGCCGAGACGCC
This sequence comes from Actinospica durhamensis, assembly GCF_018139695.1. GTDB lineage: Bacteria > Actinomycetota > Actinomycetes > Streptomycetales > Catenulisporaceae > Actinospica > Actinospica durhamensis. The sequence continues at coordinate 578 of NZ_JAGSOG010000017.1, forward strand.
GCCGCTCGGGCGGCCGACGGTGCTGTTGCTGGCCGCCGCCGTCGGGTCGAGTGCGGCGAGCCTGTACTACGCCCAACCGCTGCTCGCCTCGATCCGGCACGACCTCTCGCTCGGATCCGCCGCGGCGGGGCTGACGGTGACGGTCACCCAGCTCGGCTACGCGCTCGGGCTGATGTTGGCGGTGCCGCTCGGCGACCTGCTCGAGCGGCGGCGGCTGGTCATGGTCATGTGCTGCGTCAACGCGGCCGCGCTGGCACTGTGCGGCGCGAGTCCGGACGCCGCGGTCTTCTTCGTCTCCAGCGCGCTGATCGGGGTGTTCGCGGCGACCGCGCAGATCCTGGTGGCGTTCTCGGCGAACCTGGCGGCGCCGCAGGAACGCGGCCGGGTCGTGGGCACCGTGATGAGCGGGCTGCTGCTCGGCATCCTGGCCGCTCGCACCGTCGCCGGATATCTCGCGCAGGCGGGCGGATGGCGCACGGTGTATGCGTGCGCGGCCGGCCTGATGCTGCTGTTCGCCCTCGCGCTCCGGCTGAGACTGCCTCAGGCGCCGCGGATGACCGAGCTGCGTTACGGCGCACTGCTGCGTTCGACGCTCGCGCTGATGGCCGAGGAGCCGGTGCTGCGCATCAGGGCCCTGTACGGCGCGCTCGCGTTCGCCGGCTTCAGCGCGCTGTGGGCGCCGCTCGGGCTGATGCTCGCCGGGCCGCCGCACTACCTGTCCACCGGGCTGATCGGCCTGTTCGGACTGGCCGGTCTGGCCGGGGCACTCGGCGCGCCGCTGGCCGGGCGGATCGCGGACCGCGGCGGCGCCGCGCGCACCACGCTGCTGGCGGCCGTGCTGCTCACGCTCTCCTGGCTGCCGACCGCGTTCGGCCGCAGCTCGGTGCCGCTGCTGGTGCTCGGCATCGTCGTGTTCGACTTCGCCTGCCAGTCGCTGCACATCACCAACCAGTCCGAGGTCTACCGGCTGCGGCCGGATGCCCGCAGCAGGCTGACCTCGGCGTACATGACCTGCTACTTCATCGGCGGCGTGGTCGGCTCGGCACTGGCCAGCGTGATCTACGCCGAGCACGGCTGGGCCGGCTCCAGCCTGCTCGGCGCCGGATTCGGCGCCTGCACGGTGCTGGTCTGGGCCGGGCAGACGCTGCGCCGCCGCCGAGCCGCCACCGCCGACAGCCAAATCGACGGCAGCAGCGGCAGCGGCGACGGCTTGGCCGCGCGGTCCTAATATCTAGACCTGCGGCATGACCTCTTCGGCCACCAGAGCCATGTGCTCGAGGTCGGTCAAGTCGAGCACCTGCAGGTAGGCGCGCTCGGCGCCGACCTCGGCGAAGCGGCCGAGCTGGTCCACGATCTCGGCCGGGCTGCCGGTCAGGCCGTTCTCGCGCAGGTCCTCGAGCCCGCGGCCCATCGCCTCGGCCCGGCGGGCCACCTCGGCGTCGGTGCGGCCGCAGCACACCGGCTGGGCGATCGAGTGCGTCAGGGTCTTGGGATCGCGGCCGATCTTGGCGCAGGCGGCGTCGACGATCGCGAACTTCTCCCCGGTCTCCTTCACGTGGGTGAAGCCGACGTTGAAGTCCGCGGCGTAGGTGGCGGCCAGGCGCGGGGTGCGCTTGAGGCCGCCGCCGCCGACGACGATCGGCAGCGCGCCGCCCTGGGCCGGCTTGGGCAGCGCCGGGCTGTCGGTGAGCGTGTAGTGCTTGCCGGTGAAGGAGAAGGTGTCGCCGAGCTCGGTCGACCACAGGCCGGTGACGATCTGCAGCTGCTCCTCGAGGTGCGACATCCGGTCGGCCGGGAACGGGATGCCGTAGGCGGTGTGCTCGGCCTCGAACCAGCCGGCGCCCAGGCCCAGCTCGACCCGGCCACCCGACATCGCGTCCACCTGCGCGACCTGGATGGCCAGCACCCCGGGCAGCCGGAAGGTGACCGGGGACACCAGCGTGCCCAGGCGGATCCGCTTGGTCTCGCGGGCCAGGCCGGCCAGGGTGATCCACGCGTCGCTCGGACCGGGCAGGCCGTCGACCTCACCCATCTTCAGGTAGTGGTCCGAGCGGAAGAACCCGTCGAAGCCCAGGTCCTCGGCCGCCTTGGCCACCGCGAGCAGCGTCTCGTAGTCGGCGCCCTGCTGCGGTTCGGTGAAAATTCGAAGATCCATGGCCCCTATCCTCGCACCGTCCCCGGACCCGGCGGGACCAGGCCGCCGGTCGCGACGGACCTGGGCCGCGGCCACGGCCGAGGGCTCAGCGGGCGGGGGTGGCGAACTCGGGGTCGATCTGCGCCGTGACGTCGGTGCCCGCGGCGCGGTTGGCCCAGGCCAGCGCGTTCTTGGTGTGGAAGAGGTGGGCCAGCGAGGTCATCCGGGCGTCGTCGCGCACGGTGGCGTCGACCTCGGCCAGCATCCGGCCGAGCAGGGCCCGGCCGGCCGGTTCGAAGCCCTCGAAGCCGGGGCGGCGGCCGCGGTCCAGGGCCCTGATATAGCGCGAGTCGCCCATCCAGCCGACCAGCGCGTCCCCGATCTCGGCGCGCAGGAACGCCTCGTCGTCGGCGTCCGCGACCTTGTTGCCCACCACACGCACCGGGATGCCGTATTCGGAGGCGTATTCGGTGTACTGCCGGTAGACGGCGACGGACTTGCAGGTCGGCTCGACCACCAGGAAGGTGACGTCGAACCGGGTGAACAGGCCGGAGGCGAAGGCGTCCGCGCCCGCGGTCATGTCGAGCACGACATACTCGCCGCGGCCGTCGAGCAGGTGGTTGAGGTAGAGCTCGGCCGCGCCGACCTTGGAGTGGTAGCAGGCGACGCCCAGGTCCTGCTCGGCGAAGGCCCCGGTGACCATCAGCCGCACGCCGGCGAGTTCGCCGTGCAGGGCGAGGGTGCACCAGTCCTCGAGCGGCGAGGCTTCGGCGAAGCGGATCAGCCGCGATCCGGCGCCGGGCGGGGTCGTCTTGACCATCTGCGCGGCCGAGGCGATGCGCGGGTTCTCCCCGCGCAGGTACTCCTTGATCTCCGGCAGCACGGCGCTCATCGGGGCGAGGTCGTCGAGCTGATGCGCGGTCAGGCCGAGGGCGTTGCCGAGGTGCTGGTTGATGTCGGCGTCGACGGCCACCACCGGCCGCCCGAGCCGGGCCAGCTCCCGGATGAAGAGCGCGGAGAACGTCGTCTTGCCGCTGCCGCCCTTGCCCACGAACGCGATCCGCACGGTCCTCAGCCTCCTGAATCCACACCATGATTGAATATGGTTGTCGTTTTCACGAGTCTGACACGGCTCCCTGACACCCTGTCAACGAACGCTGGGCCGAACGGGTGTGCGCGTGGGACTCGCGCACCCCGTCGTTCCCTCGTTCAGCCCAGCCACAGCCGACGGGTGCTCAATTCAGCAGCGCGCACACCCGCGCGATGGCGAAGGCGTAGCCCTGCACCCCGCAGCCCGCGATCACGCCGTCCGCGACCGAGGAGACGTAGGAGTGGTGGCGGTAGGCCTCGCGCTTGTGGATGTTCGAGATGTGCACCTCGACCACCGGTTTGCCGTCCAGGGCGGCGAGCGCGTCGTGCAGGGCGACCGAGGTGTGGCTGTAGCCGGCCGGGTTGATCACGATGCCCACGTGCGCTTCGCGGGCCTCCTGGATCCAGTCGATCAGCACGCCCTCGTGGTTGGACTGGCGGAAGTCGACCGCGCGGCCGTACCCGTGGGCCGTCTTCACGCACAGCGCCTCGACGTCGGCGAGGGTGTCGCGGCCGTAGATCTCCGGTTCGCGCACGCCGAGCAGGTTGAGGTTGGGGCCGTTGAGCACCAGGATCGGCGCGGACGGCGTGGGGATTCGGGATGCAGAGGTCACGATTCATCATCTTGCCCCAGCCGCACACCCGTCGGCGCCACTAGACTGCGCCGCCGACGGGAAAACATCCATCGCGGAGGACAGCCGGTATGAGCAGCCTTTACGAGCACATCGCCCACCCCCATGTCTCGGCTCGCAAGGCGGCCGGCCCGGTGAAGGTGGCCGAGCAGCACAAGACCGGAAACGCAGCCGCGCGGTTCAACACCAAGCTGGCCATCTGGATCACCACGGTCGTCGGCAGCATGTGGTGCGCCTACGTCTTCGCCCTGATGGACCTGTTCAGCCTGCCCTCCGCCATCCGCGGCGGCTCCGGCACGCTCATCGCCTGGATCGCGCAGACCTTCCTGCAGCTGGTCCTGCTCTCGATCATCATGGTGGGCCAGAACGTGCAGGCGGACGCGGCGGACAAGCGGGCCGAGGCGACCTATCACGACGTCACCGCCGTGCTGCACGAGAACGCCCAGCTCCAGGCGCACCTCGCGGCCCAGGACCAGCTGCTGACGAAGATAGCGGCGAAGCTCGGCCTCGACCCGGTGCCGGTGATCGACCTGCCCGAGGGCACCGACCCGGTGTCGGCCGACGAGGCGCCCGCCACGGAATAATCCTGCCGCCGCCAGCGAGGGTGAACGGCTAGGGTCTCACTCTATGAACACCCTCAACGAAATCGCCGACGACTACGTCGAGCGTGTTGCCGTCCTCGAACCGATCCTCGCCACCTACACGGGTATCGCCGGGCACGATGACCGTCTGCCCGACCTGACCGTCGAGGGCTACGACGAACGGGCCGAGCTCGACCGGGCGACCCTGGCCGCGGTCACCGCGTACGCCGCCGGATCGGCGGACGAGAAGGTGGCCAGGCTCGCCATGATCGAGCGGCTCGGTCTGGCCGTGGAGGCGCACGACGCGGGTGACGACACCCGCCAGCTCGACGTGATCGCCAGTCAGGTCCAGGGCGTACGCCAGGCTTTCGACCTCATGCCGACCGAGGGCGAGGCGGCGGTGGTGAACATCGCCAAGCGGATGGCCGCGGTGCCCACGGCCTACCGGCAGCTCGGGCAGACGCTGCTGGCCTCGGCCCGGGACGGACGCGCCCCGGCCGAGCGCCAGGTGCTCGAGGTGGCGAAGCAGTGTGAGAACTGGGCGAAGCCGGAGGGCGGCTTCTACCAGTCGCTGATCGCGGGCCTCGAGGCCGCGGGCGGCCTGCGCACCGACCTCGAGCGGGCCGCCGAGGAGGCGTCGCAGGCCACCGCGGAACTCGGCGCGTTCCTCAAGTCCGAACTGCTCCCCCTCGCGGTGCGCGAGGACGCGGTGGGCCGCGAGCGTTACGCGCGCGCGTCGCGGGAGTTCCTCGGCGCGACGGTGGACCTGGACGAGGCGTACGAGTGGGGTTGGGCCGAGGTGGCCCGGCTGGAGGCCGAGCAGCGCCGGGTGGCCGGGCTGATCAAGGCGGACGCCACCGCGCTCGAGGCCATGGAGCTGCTCGACGCCGACCCGGCCCGCCGGATCGCCGGCCGGGAGAACTTCCGGGCCTGGATGCAGGATCTGGCCACCCGCACCATCGACGAGCTGCACGGGGTGCACTTCGACATCCCCGAGCCGGCCCGGCGGATCGAGGCCTGCCTCGCCCCGACCGGTGACGGCGGGGTCTACTACACCGGGCCGAGCGAGGACTGGAGCCGGCCCGGCCGGATGTGGTGGTCGGTGCCGGACGGCGTGGAGGAGTTCTCCACCTGGCAGGAGGTCACCACCGTCTACCACGAGGGCGTGCCGGGCCACCACCTGCAGGTCTCCGCGGCGGTGTACCAGCAGGAGAAGCTCAACCGCTGGCAGCGGCTGCTGTGCTGGGTCTCCGGGCACGGCGAGGGCTGGGCCCTGTACTCGGAGCGGCTGATGGAAGAGCTCGGATACCTCCAGGATCCGGGCGCGCACCTGGGCATGCTGGACATGCAGATGCTGCGGGCCGCGCGCGTCGTGGTCGACCTCGGCGTGCACCTGCGGCTGCCGATCCCGGCGGGCACCGGCTGGCGCGAGGGCGAGGTGTGGAACCCCGAGCTGGCCTGGGAGTTCCTGCGCGCGCACTCGCGGATGGAGGAGCCCAACCTGCGCTTCGAGCTCAACCGCTACCTCGGCTGGCCGGGCCAGGCGCCGTCGTACAAGCTGGGCGAGAAGATCTGGCTGGAGGCCAGGGACCAGGCGAAGGCGCGCAAGGGCGCCGCGTTCAGCCTCAAGGAGTTCCACGACCAGGCTCTGGCCCTCGGCTCACTCGGCCTCGACCCGCTGCAGAAGGTGCTGGCCGAGCTCTGAGACCCGCGGCGGTCCCGCGCGCTCGCCGCCGAAGTCGGGCAGGCCGGCGGCGAGCGCGCGGGCCGCGGGGGTCACAGGACCGAGGCGAGCCAGCGTTCGACGTTCGCGATGTGCACGGTGGACCAGGAGCGCGCGGCCTCGGCGTCGCCGGCCTCGAGCGCGTCGAGGATCGCGGCGTGCTCGGCCAGGGTGCGCTCCATCGCCGAGGGCTCGGTCAGGCCGCGCCAGATGCGGGCGCGCATGGTCGGGGTGGAGAGGGTCTCGAGCAGCGAGCACAGCACCTGGTTGCCGGTGGTGGCGGCGATCCTGCGGTGGAACTCGAGGTCGGCCGCGATGAGCTTGTCGATGCCCTCGGCGGGGCCGGCCGAGCCGAGCAGTTCGCGCAGCGCGGCGACCTCCTCGGCACCGATGCGGTGCGCGGCCAGCGCGGTGGCGGCGGGCTCGAGGATGCGGCGCACGGCCAGGAACTCGAGCACCTGGTCGTCCCGGTGGAAGTCCACGATGAAGTTCAGCGCCTCGAGCAGCAGCGGGGATTCGAGGCTGGTGACGTAGGTGCCGTCGCCCTGGCGCACGTCCAGGATGTTCATCAGGCTCAGAGCCTTGACGGCCTCGCGCAGCGAGTTGCGCGACAGGCCGAGATCGGTGGCCAGATCGGCCTCCTTGGGCAGGCGCTGGCCGGGCCGCAGCGCCCCGGAGACGATCATCTCCTTGATCTTCTCGATCGCCTCGTCGGTGACCGCCATGATTCGTGCCCCCTTCGCCGAGGCTCCCGAAAGCCGAGCTCCGGCGTTGATCGTGCCGTGCGGAGCCTGAGCGCACACAGTAGGCGAAGCCCGACCGGGTGTCCACTCGCGGCCCAGGCCGTCGGACGTGCGGCGTCGGACGTCCGGCGGCCCCGTCAGGACACTTCCGGTTCCGCGCGCAGATCCTCGGGGCGCACCGCGGGCGCGGGCGGGACGGTGGCGGTGAGCGCGACGCGGGCGGCCGCTTCGTCGAGCAGGTCCACGGCCGCGCCGGGCAGCACCCGGGCGCCGTCGGCCGCGGCGCGGAGCCCGCCGAGCTCGATCGCGGCGGCCAGGGTCTCGTCCGCGATCGCGACGCCGTGGTGCCGGTCGAGCTCCGGCCGCAGCACGCGCAGGATCTCGGCGCTCAGCACGGCGTCCGCGGCGGGCACCGGGATGAGCGTGAAACGTTCGGCGAGAGCGGGGGCTTCCTCGGCCAGCCGGGCGTTAGCGTCCGCGGTGCCGGTGAGGATCAGCGGGGTGTCGGAGTCGGCCAGTTCGCTCAGTGTCGCGGCCAGTCCGGCCACACCGACGGCCGCGAACGCGGCGAACAGCGCGTCCAGATCCTCGACCACCACCACCAGGTGCCGGTGCGGCTGGATCAGCCGGCCCGGGCCGAGCCGCAGCGCGGACGGGCGCAGTTCGATCAGCGTGGCGTGGCCGGCGGTGCCGGGCCGCAGGCCGCGGACCTCCACCGTCTGGCGCGCCCAGCGCACGAGGGCGGATTTGCCGGCCCCGCTCGGACCGATCACCAGGGCGTTGTTGCGCTCGCGGCGGCCGAGCGCGGCCAGCAGCGGCCCGGTCAGTTCGGGCCTCGGCACGACCGGGTCGTCCGGCCGGCGCGGCGTTCGGATCAGGCCCCTGAGCTCCTCGGGGACGGACTCGCCGTCCCGGCGCCGGAGGAATCCGCGCAGCCGTGCGGAGGAGCGGGGCGGGAGTGGGGCGCCGCCGGAGCGGGCGTGCGTCATCGAGGTGCTCATCGCCTCCTGCGCCTCCTCGGGGGTGCCGGCGCGCTGCCTGATCAGGGCCATGGTCTCGCCGCGCACCTGGTCGACGCCGCCGGGCACCGTCGCGTCGAGGATGCGCGAGCCGGCGCAGTCCTCCCGCAGCAGGCCGAGCAGCAGCGACTCGGTGGAGATGTAGGCGACGCCGCGGGTGAGTGAGTCCTCGAACGCGTAGGTGAGGACGGTCTTGGCGCCGACGGTGAAGGGTATGTGCCCGGTCGGATCCGTGGAGCCCGGCCCGTCGATCTCGAGGACCTGCCGGCGCACCGCGTCCCTCGTCACCCCGCACCGGCCGAGTGCGAGCGCTGCGATCCCCTCCGACTCGGCGAGCAACCCGAGCAGCAGGTGAGCGGAGTCGATCACCGGATGCCGCAGCAGCCGTGCCTCCTCCTGCGCGAGTACCAGGACTCTGCGGGCGCTATGCGTGAAACGCTCGAACATGATTCCAACGTACTGCGCGGGCGTGGCGCGTGCCCGCGCGGAACCGCAGGGTGCTGCGTCGCCCGGTGTCAGGGCCCGGTGTTCAGGGCCCGGTGTCAGAGACCCGGTGTCAGTGCTCGACGGAACGCAGCTCGCCGAGCGGGCGCACCCAGCGGCGCCACTGGTCCTCGCGGGCGTACCCGGCCGCGGCCCAGGCCAGCTGTCCGGTCTCGTTGCGCTCGAGCACCATGGCGTCGGTGCGGCGCCCACCGAGGGCGGCGAAACGGTCGTGGGCGGCTTCCAGCAGCGCGGAGCCGATGCCCTCGCGGCGGCGGTCCGGGGAGACGGCCAGCCGGTAGAGATGGCAGCGCCAGCCGTCGAATCCGGCGATCACGCTGCCGACGATGCGGGTGTCGTCGAGGGCGAGCAGCAGCGCGCCGGGGTCGCGCTCGATCAGGATGCGTACACCGTCCACGTCGTCCGTGATGGACGTGCCCTCGGCCGCGTCACGCCAGAACTCGAGCACCTCGGCCGCCTGTCCGGACTCGGCCGGACGGATCGCGATCTTGTCCATGCCGCCATCCCAGCACATCGCGCGCAGCGCGAGAACCCCGTGCCCACCAGGCGAGACGGCCGGGGCACGGGGTTCGGGCGGCGCGGGCCGCGGAGACTACAGTCCGAGCGACTTCGCGATGATCGTGCGCATGATCTCGCTGGTGCCGCCGTAGAGCCGGGAGACCCGGGTGTCGGCGTACAGGCGGGCGATCGGGTACTCGTTGATGTAGCCGTAGCCGCCGTGCAGCTGCAGGCACTTGTCGATGATGCGCCCGGCCGCCTCGGTGGTGAACAGCTTGCAGGCCGCGGCGTCGGCCGCGGTGAGCTTGCCCTGGTCGAACAGCTCCACCGCGCGGTCGGTCATCGCCTGCGCGGCCTGGTACTCCGCCTCGCAGTCGGCGAGCACGAACTTCGTGTTCTGGAACGCGGCGACCGGCTGGCCGAAGGCCTTGCGCTCCTTGACGTACGCGGTCGCGAAGCCGATCGCAGCCGCGGCCTGGGCGGTGGAGCCGACCACGATGGCCAGCCGCTCCTCGACCAGGTTGTGCGTCAGGTACTTGAAGGCCTGGCCCTCCTCGCCGAGCAGGTCCTCCACCGGGACCCGCACGTCCTGGAACGCGAGCTCGGCGGTGTCCGAGGTCTTCAGGCCGATCTTGTCGAGCTTCTTGCCGACCGAGTAGCCCGGGGACTTGGTGTCCACGAACAGGATGGAAAGGCCGCCGCGGCGGTCCTCCGGGGTGGCCGGGGAGGTGCGCGCGACCACGAGCACGCGGTCGGCCAGCACGCCGCCGGAGATGAAGGTCTTGGCTCCGTTGAGGACGTAGTGCGTGCCGTCCTCGGAGAGCTTGGCCGTGGTGGCAATGCCGGCCAGGTCGGAGCCGGTGCCCGGCTCGGTCATGGCCAGGGCGCCCATCATCTCGCCGGAGACGAACGGGGGCATCCAGCGCTGCTTCTGCTCCTCGGTGGCGAAGGCGAGCAGGTAGGGGCGCACCAGGTTCACGTGGATGCCCTCGGCGCCGAAGGTGACGCCCGCGCGGGCGGTCTCCTCCATGATGACGGCCTCGAACTTGTACGAGGTCTCCCCCGCGCCGCCGTATTCCTCGGGCACGTGTATGCCGTGCACTCCGAGCTCGCCGAGCCGGAGGTAGAACTCGCGCGGCGGGTGGCCCGCCTTCTCCCACTCCGAGTACACCGGCACGACCTCGGACTCGATGAAGTCCCTGATCATGGCACGGAAGGCCTCGTGGTCCTCGTCGTAGATGCTCCGAAGCACCTTCGTACCCCTATCCTGTGTCTCGCCTACTCATCGAACGCTCGTTAAGCTACTCGTGAGTAGCCCATGCTGTCCAGACCGGAGGTCCCCGTGGCCGCACGTCCCGCAGGCCACCAGTCCCTGCTCGCCGCCGCCTCGGCGCAGTTCGCCGAGCGGGGCTTCCACGCGGTCTCCATTCGGGAGATCGCGGCCGCCGCCGGGGTGAGCCTGTCCGCTCTGTACCACTATTACCCGGGCAAGCACGCGCTGCTCGCGGCGTTGCTGCACGAGGGGATGGACGACTACCAGGCCCGCTGCGACGAGGCGGTGGCCGAGGCCGGGCACGACCCGGCCCGGCGGCTCGCGGCCGTGGTGGGCGCGACGGTGCGGTACCGGGCCGAGCGCTCGGAGGCCAGCCTGCTGCTGATGAACGAGGCCAGGGCGCTGGAACCGGCCGAGCGCGAGCGCTACCGGACCCGGCAGCGTGAGGCGAGCAACCGGTTCCGCGAACCGATCGACGCCGGGGTGGCCGCCGGCATCTTCACCACGCCCTACCCCGACGACGTGCGGCGCACCATCATCGCCGCGTCCAACGCGGTGGCGCAGTGGTACCGCCCGGACGGCCCCGACTCGCTCGACGACCTGGTGGAGCGGCAGGTGTTCCTGGCCTACCGGATGCTCGGGTACGAGCCGCGCAACCCCAACGCGCGCGGCGCACACACGGCGACTGCCGCCGGCCGGAGCCGGCGGCGGTCGCCGTGACGGTGCGGGTGCAGCGGGAGACTCAGACCTTGAAGAACTCGCTGGTGCGCGCGTCCTTCATCGGCCCGCCCTCGCGCCGGACCCGGCGCAGCTCCTCGAGGTTCTCGAGACTCAGCGTACTGCCGGGCTCGGTGGAGACCTCGGTGAGCGTGCGCTCCTCGCCGCTGCGCCCGCCGCGCTCGGCCTCGGCCGGCTCGGCGCGCTTGACCGCGTAGGCGATGGCCGCCGCGCAGCCCGGCAGCCAGCCGATCAGCGCGCCGACCAGGGCCATGGTGGCGGCCTGGAGGGTGAGGATGTCGCCGGGGCGGGTCTGCGCGGTGACCGTGACGAAGGCCTCGCGCAGTTGGGCTCCCGCGCCGACGTGGTGGTCGACGAGGCCCGCGATCAGTCCGGCGAACGCCCCGGTGAGCGTCGCCACGGCCCAGACCCCGACGATCAGGGAGAGCTTGGCGCGACGCAGCGCGAGTCCGCCGGCCAGGGCGCGGGCGCCGGCCAGGATGAGCAGGGGCCAGACGGCGTCGAGCACGAGGGCGGCCGTCCAGGCGGACGAGCCTCCCAGCGCGTTCGCGCCGGTGGTCCAGTGGAACACCTGCAGGGTGCCGGCCAGCAGCGGTACCTTGTTCGCCCCGGCGTCCTTCGGCAGTGCACTGATCGTGGAGTAGCTCCACGGGTTGCCGAGCCCGGCGGTGAGCGCGAGGGCGGTTCCGGCCGCCGCCGAGGCGATGCCCCAGCGGCGGCGCGGGGAGAGCGTGGACAGGTAGGTGCGTGCCATGGCCGGTGAGCCTGGCACGCACCCACCTGCCGGACAAGGCAGCCGGTCTACTCTTTACCAAAGTATTGAGTAGCCTCGCGGTCACCCTGCGGCGCCGGTCAGGACATCGCGGCCAGGTGGGCGCCGACGGTGTTCAGGAAGGCGTAGCCGTTGGACGCGTCCCAGTTGATCGACCAGTCCATCGCTCCGCCGATGCCGGGCCACTTGGCCGTCGGGACGAAGCTGCCGCAGTTGGTGCCCGAGGCCAGGCAGTCGAGCGCGTTGTCCACCACGCTCGGCGCCACGTAGCCGCTGCCCGCCGCGGAGCTCGAGGCCGGCAGGCCGAGGCCCACCTGGGACGGGTTCAGCCCGCCCTGCAGTTCGGTGCAGGCCAGCGCGGTCATGAAGTTCTCGGTGGACTCGCTGTAGACGTTGCCGTCACAGCCGTTCATCGAACCGCTGTTGTAGTACTGGGTGTAGGAGATCGTCAGGATCGACTTGATGTCCAGGGCCAGCTGGAAGTAGTCCCCGGAGGTCGTGTAGACGTCGATGGTCTGCGGCGCCAGGGTGATGATCAGCGAGGAGCCGGCCAGCGCGGAGAGGTCTTGCAGCGCCTGGGCCGTGTACGTCACGTTGACGCCGTTCTCCAGGTCGATGTCCACGCCGTCGAAGCCGTACTGCTTCATCAGGGCATAGACACTGTTGGCGAAGTTGGTCGCCGCGGTGGAGGAGCCGATGGTGATGGTGCCGTTCTGCCCGCCGACCGAGAGGATCACCTTCTGGCCGCGCGAGTGCAGCGTGGCCACGTCGGAGGTGAACTGGGCCGCCGTGTAGCCGCCGAGGGCGGTGGACAGGCCGGAGTCGATGGAGAAGGTGACGCCGCCGTCGTTGGCCGAGTCGGCGCTGGCGAAGGCCACGTCGACCAGGTTGTAGCCCTGCGGCACCTGAGCGAGCGTCAGGGCCTCGGCGCCGTTGGTGAAGTCCTGCCAGTACCCGGCCAGCACGTGCTTGGGCAGGCCGGAGCTGGAGGTGCCGGTGGAGGTGGAGGTGGGCGAGGCCGAGGGGCTGGCCGACTTGGACGCGGAGGCCGACGGGCTGGCCGAGGCGGACGCGGACGCGCTGGCCGAGGCCGAGGGGCTGGCCGAGGCCGTGGTGGGCGAGGCCGAGGCGCTCGAGCCGGCGCCGGCCGGGCCGGTGAGCGCGAGGTTGTCGGCGTAGTACGTGCCCTGCGCGTACCAGCCGTGGGTGTAGACCGTGACAGAGGTCTGGGACGCGCCGGTGGTGAAGCTGGTGGACAGCGCGGTCCAGGTGGAGGCGGACGGGGTCCAGGTGTCGGCGCCGCCGGTGATGCCGAGGTAGACGTAGTTGCCCTCGAACTCGCCGGACAGGGTGTAGGCGGTGTTCGGCTGGACCGAGACGGTCTGGGTGCACTGGGCGTCGTCCGAGTTGTTCGCGGCGCCCGCCAGCGCGTAGGTGTCACCGGTATAGACCGGACTGGTGACCACCGAGCCGGTGCCCGCGTCACAGGTCCAGCCGGACAGGGTGCCGGTACCGAAACTGGGGTTCGCCAGGAGGTTGGTGCTCGCCGCTTGTGCTTGCGCGGCGAAGATCGCACCGCCGACGGCGAGTGCCGCGGCCGTGGTGGCGGCGATGGCGATGCGCATGCGCCGGGGGTGGGAAGCGTGCTGTGGTGCCATGGGTACGGGTGGGTCCCTTCACGCTGTCGGCCCCCCGCCGCCCAGCGCGCCGAGGGATCCGTGGGGAGAATGATTGGACTAGACCAATGCACTCGTCAAGACCCCGAAGCCTAAGAGAAGGTCAAGACCGGCTTGTGCGAAGTGAAACCCTGATCAACGATCAGGCGATAGACTCGGCCTTCGTGGAGATCGAGTCGCTGGGCCAGTTCGACGCGTACGTCGCGGCACACTCCGGAAGCCTGGCCGGCTGCCGGATCCAGGGCGTGGATCTCAGAGATCGTGGTTGGGAGCTGCGGGCGGGCGACGTCGCGGACTCGGCCTTCCTCGGCTGCCTGCTGAGCGACTCGGTGGCCGGCGACCTGCGCCTGCGCGGCGCGCTGGTCTTCCCGCCCAGCCCGCACCTGCCGTTCGACCCGTACCGGATAGCGCTCTACACGGCCGAGGAGCTCTACGACGGGATCGCGGACAAGCCCTACGAGCAGACCACCGACGCGCTCGCCTACCACTGGGACCAGCTGCCGCTCGGGCGCGAGGACGTGCTCGGCCTGGTCCTGCGCTCGCTGCACGACGACTCGATCTCGGACGCGCTGGACGAGTGGGCCGCGGGCCACCGGATCGTCGGGGTGATGGGCGGGCACTCGCTCGAGCGCGGCACGGACGGCTACCGGCAGGCGGCGCTGCTCGGCCGGAGCCTGTCGCGCAACGGATTCACCGTCGCCACCGGCGGCGGCCCCGGCGCGATGGAGGCGGCGAACCTGGGCGCGTACCTGGCGCCGCATCCGGACGCGGCCCTGGCCGAGGCGCTCGACCTGCTCGCCGCCGTCCCCGGGTACGCGGACGTGACCGCGTGGGCCCGGGCCGCCTTCACCGTGCGCGAGCGCTTTCCGGTGGCCGACTCCGGCGTCTCGCTCTCGGTCCCGACCTGGTTCTACGGCCACGAACCGCCGAACCCGTTCGCCACGGCCGTCGCGAAGTACTTCTCCAACGCGCTGCGCGAGGACGTGCTGCTGGCGCACGCGGACTCGGCGCTGGTCTACCTGCCCGGGGCGGCCGGGACGGTGCAGGAGGTCTTCCAGGCCGCGACGCCCGCGTACTACGGCAGCGCGCTCGCCCGCCGGATGATCCTGGTCGGCGTGTCCTACTGGACCAAGGTGATCCCGGCCTGGCCGCTGCTGCGCAAGCTGGCCGAGGGACGGCCGATGGAGTCGGGGCTGCACCTGGTGGACACGGTCGCGGAGGCCGGGATCCTCCTGTCCCGGCCCTGAGGGCGGGCCGGATTCCGCCGCGGCGTCGGCGGTGCGTGGGCGCGGACGGGGCCGCGTCAGCTCGCGGCGCGCACCAGCGCGGCGAACAGGGCCGGGTCGTCGCGGATCTCGGGGTGCCACTGCACGCCGAGCAGAAACCGGCGGTCCGGGTTCCACACCGCCTCCACCGTCTCGTCCAGCGCCCAGCCGGTGGCCTTGAGCCCCTCGCCGAGCGCGTCCACGGCCTGATGGTGGTAGCAGGGCACGTCGATGGTGGGCCCGAGCAGGGATCCGGGCATGGCCGCGGTGTCCAGGCGCACCCGGACCGTGCCGAACACGCCGGGGGCGGGCCGGTGGCGCTGGCCGCCGGCGAGTTCCGGCAGGTGCTGCACGAGCGTGCCGCCGCAGTGCACGTTGATCAGCTGCATGCCGCGGCAGATCCCGAACACCGGCCGGTCCCGGTCCAGCGCCGCGGTCAGCAGCGCGGACTCCCAGGTGTCGCGGTCGGACTGGAAGCGCTCTGCGTACGGGTCGGGCGCGGCGCCGTAGCGCACCGGCTCGATGTCCGGGCCGCCGGTCAGGATCAGCCCGTCGAGCGTGTCCATCACCTGCGGGGCCGCGTCGTCGGAGCTGAGCGGCAGCAGCACCGGCAGGCCGCCGGCCTGGGTGAGTAAGTCCACGTAGTTGTGGGGCAGCAGCGCCGCCTGTGTGTGCCACACGCCCCAGGAAGCGTGCTCGCGGTAGGCGGTCAGGCCTATCAACGGACGCCGAGAGCGAGGCGAAAGTGTGTTCACGGGGTTGGTCTTTCCCTCTCCGGCACCGGTTTAGGCCCCGTATGCGACCAGCGCGAAGAGTGCGGCGGTGAGCGGAGTATCGCAGGGATCGGACAGATTCGGCGCCCGCGCGGGGGCTCCGGCGCCGGGCGCCCCGGACGGCCGCCGCACACAACCGTCGGGCCGCGTACGATACTGCTTTCAGTCGAGTGGGAAAGCGGTCCGGATGCAGCAGCAGGTAGAAGCGAGACGATCGGCCAGTTGGGCGGCGATACTGCTGCCCCTGCTCGCGGTGGGCGCAGCCGCGGCCTGTTTCGCCGACGGGCTGGTGGTCGGCGGTACCGGCCACGCGCCGATCCTGACGTACCTGCTGCCGCTCGTGATCTCCCCCGTGCTCGCCGCGCTCTTCGCGGTGGCCGCCGCCCTGGTGCGCCGGGGCCGGGTCTACTGGCTCTCGACCGGATACCTGCTCGTCGCGGGCAGCCTGGCCACCGGCCTGGTCGCGGCGAACGCGGCCAAGCACGGCAGCGGGCTATAGGTCGCGGGCGCCGGTCGCTCAGTCCGCCCGCGCCCGCTGCGTCACCACGATGCAGCCCAGCACGACGAGCGCGGTCAGCGGCACGGTGGCGCCGACGTGTTCGCCGAGCAGGAGCACCGCCCATGCCAGGGTCAGCAACGGCTGCGCGAGTTGCAGTTGGCTGGCCCGAGCCACCCCGATCTCGCCCATACCGCGATACCAGAGCACGAATCCGCCGAACTGGGAGACCGCGGCCAGATAGGCCAGTCCGGCCACGGCCTTCGCAGTGACGTGCACCGGTTCGACGGCCAGCGCCACGGCGGTCACGGCCAGGTTGACCGGTGCGGCGAACACGACGCCCCAGGCGATCACGCGCCAGCCGGGCATGCGGGCGGAGAGCCGGCCGCCCTCGGCGTATCCGGCGGCGCACAGCAGCAGGGCCAGGAACAGGTAGAGGTCCGCGACCGTCGGCCGACCGCGGTTCTGGGCGAGGGTGAACGCGATGACGGCGGCCGCGCCGGTCCCGGCCGCCGCCCAGAAGACCCGGGACGGATGGCGTCCGGTGCGCAGCGCGGCGATCGCGGCCGTGGCCATGGGAAGCGCGCCGATGACCACCGCCGAGTGCGCGGTGGAGGCCGTCTGCAACGCGAAGGTCGTGAGCAGCGGGAACCCGATCGCGCAGCCCGCTGCGACGACGAGGAGCGCGCCCACGTCGCGGCGGGCGGGAAACGTCAGACGCGAGTACACGGCCGTGCGCGCGTCCGCCGGATGCGGCCCCGGTGTGGGAATCCGGAGCAGGGCGACAAGCGCGAGTATCGCGGCCAGACTCCCGCGTGCCCCGGCGACGAGCCAGGGGCCGAAGCCCTCGAGCGCCCACTGCGTGGCCGGGAAGCTCAGCGAGAAGGCCAGTACCCCGAGCGCGGCGAACAGCGTCCCGTTCGGCAGTGGCGATACTCGCCGGATGACAATAGCGCTATCCTGTATCTCCATGAACAAGGATAGCAGTCGGGTCGAGATCGCGGACACGCTCGCGCGCGAGATCGAGCCGCTGGCAGCGGGATCGCGAATCGCGACGCACCGTGAGCTGGTCCGCCGCTTCACGGCGAGCGGTACTACGATCTCGCAAGCGCTATCCGTGCTGACGCAACGTGGGCTCATCGCGTCCCGGCCGGGCGCGGGCACGTTCCGTACCGAGGCGCGGTCCGTGGCGCCGGCCGGGGACACCTCCTGGCAGGAGTCGGTACTCGACCGGGCGGATCAGGACCTCGCGGGCGGGCTGCTGCCCCGCAGCTTCCGGGCACCCGCGCTGCTCGGCACTCTCGCGACCTCGGGTCCTGACATCGTGGATCTCAACGGCGGCTACCTCCATCCGGATCTGCAGCCGCTGGCCGCCCTGACCGCCGCGTCGGCGCGGGCGGCGAAGCGGTCAGGGGCCTGGGACCGGCCGCCGGTGAGCGGAATCCCGGAGCTGCGCGACTGGTTCGCCGCGGACATCGGCGGCGGACTCGGCCGCCAGGACATCCTGGTGTGCGGCGCCGGGCAGAGCGCCCTGTCGACCGCACTGCGCGCGCTGTGCCAGCCCGGGGACGCGGTGGCCATCGAGTCGCCGACGTATCCGGGCACGATCGCGGCCGCGCACGCGGCGGGCCTGCGCACGGTGCCGGTCCCACTCGACCACGAGGGCATGCGCCCGGACGAGCTCGAGCAGGCGCTCGGCCGTACCCGAGCCCGCCTCGTCGTGCTCCAGCCGCTGTTCCAGAACCCGACCGGCACGAGCCTGACGGCGGACCGGGCGCGGCGGATCCTGGAGATCGCGCGCAGCCACGGGGCGTTCGTGATCGAGGACGACTTCGCCCGATACATGACCCACGCCGACGCCGGCCCCGTTCCGCCGCCGATGATCGCGGACGACCCGCACGGCACCGTGATCCACATGAGATCCCTGACGAAGGTGACCTCGCCGAACCTGCGCGTCGGCGCGCTCGCGGCGCGCGGCCCGGTGCTCGCGCGGCTGCGCGCGGCGCTGGTGATCGACTCGATGTTCGTCCCGGCTCCGCTGCAGCTGACCGCGCTCGAGGTGGTGACGGCTGCGAGCTGGAAGCGGGGCCTGCGCACGCTCGCCACCGCCCTGCTGCGCCGCCGCGAGGTGGCCGTGGCGGCGGTGGACTCGACCTTCGGCGCGCACGCACTGGCCCTGCGCCCCCGCGGCGGCTACCACCTGTGGGTATCGCTGCCCGCACACCTCGACGACGCCGGTTTCGTCGCCGTCGCACTCGCCCACGACGTCTCGCTCACGCCCGGCGCGTACTACCACGCCGCCGAGACGAGCGCGCTGCACGTGCGGATCACCTACGTCGCGGCGCCCTCGACCGCGGACGTGGACGAGGGAATCCGCAGACTGGCACCGCTCCTGGCGCAGCCGTAGCGGGCCGGGTTGGCGCCAGGCCTGGCACGCGGGACAGCGTTCAGCAGGCCTTTGACAGCGCGCACGGGCCGGCGGAGAGCGCCGCGAGCACCGTGCCGGACGAGGCCCCGTTCCACGCCGCGCTGGGCTTGTCCCCGGCGTAGGGCGCGACCCAGACCGACAGCTCCACCAGATAGCCGTAGGGCGCGGCGAGGTATTCGTGCACGGTCAGCGTCGTGCCGGTGGAGGTCGGGATGGTGAGGGTCGCGGCGTACCCGGCCGAGGAGGACGAGACGTTCGTCAGCTTCGCGCCGGAGGCGGACGCCGCGCACTTGCCCACCGAGGCGACCAGATCGCCGTAGAGCATGTAAATGCCCTGGATATCGCCGCTGCTGGTGTCGCCGGTGGCCAGGACCGTCTCCTGTGCGCTCCAGTCGTCCCGTCCACCGGTGCCGCCGGAGGTCGGGGTCAGGTCGGCCTGCGCGGCCGGGAATGCGGCGAGTTCGGACCGGTCGCCGGTGCTGAGGGCGAGTTGGCAGTCCTGTACCGCGGTGAGGATCGGCGCGCTCGCCTTCTTGTCCACGGCGGCCGGGGAACGCCAGTGGTAGGCGGCGTCGAGCGGGATCGCGGAGGGGTTCGTCCAGACCGACGCGGGCAACGCCGAGGAGGCGTAGCCGCCGCCCACCGAGACGCTCGTGGTGCGCCCGGCCGCCGTGCTCGAGGCGAGTGCGGTCGGACTCGCCTCGACCGACGCGGCCGAGGCGCCGGCATCCGCGCCGGATCCCGTGGCGGACGCGGTGGATGGTGTGGACGGGGTGGTGGTGGCGCCCGCGCCGCCGGCCTCGGTCGGCCCGAAACTCAGCAGCGAGGACGGGTGGCCGCTACCGCCGGAGCAGCCCGCGACGGCGAGCGCCATCGCCGCGACCGCGCCGAGGAACAGGGAACGGCCGACGTGCTCAGTACCCAATGTACGATCCTCCGTGATCGACGCTCTTGACTCCCGGCACGTTCTGAATCGAGCCGTAGCGGCTGAGCGCGTATCTGACTCCTGCGATGATGTTGTCGACCGGATTGTAGATGTCGTCGTGTCCCGGGAGTTTGTAGGCGTCGAAGGTGGTTCCGATCGTCTGCATGAGCCCGCGGGAGGGATCTCCGGCCTGTGCGTTGCTGTCCCAGTTGTTGACGGCGTTGGGATTTCCGCTGGATTCATGTTCGATGATGAGCAGTACCCCGGCCTTGTCGAGCTCGCTCGCCGGCACCCCGTTCGCCTCGAGCAGCGCGAAGGCCTGATCGATCCACTGGCCCACCTGCTCCTGGTTGGCGTAGTGCGCCGGCCCGGGCGGCTGGACCGAGCCGCCGCCGGAACCCCCGGACCCGCCGGAGCCGGAGTGACCGCCGCCGGAGCTGCCCGAACTCCCCGAACTACCCGAACCGCCGCCCGAGCCCGCGTGCCGACCCCTGCCGCCGGAGGTGGCGGTGGAGCCGCCGTGCGGGCTGTGCGCCTTCTTGGCCTTCGCCTGCTGCTCCTGCTCGGCCTTGAGCCTGGCCGTGACCTCGGCCTCGGCCTTCTCGTAGTTGGCCCGGTTCTGCGCGAGCGAGGCGACGTCCTGGGCCAGGCCCTGGGCGAGCGCGCTCGCGTCCTTGGTCGCGGCGGCCAGGGCGGCGAACGCGGCGAGCAGCGGCACCTCGCCGAGCAGGCCGTCGATCAGGCTGCCGGGTATGGCCTGCTCGAGCCGCTCGTGCACGGTGGCGAGCTGCCGGCTGATCGCGGTCACGCTCTGCGCCGCGGACTCCCAGGTCTTCGTCAGGGCGCTGACGGAATCGAGGTCGACCCGGTACTGGTCGCTGGGCATCGTCGCACCCCGCCTAGGCGATCCCGGCGACGGCGTACGCGGCCTCGACGGTCGCGTGCGCCGTGTCGATCGCGCCGACCAGGGCACTGATCTGCCCGGCGCGCTGGCGCGCCCGCTGGGTGAAGGCGTCCGCGGCGGCCCCGGCCCAGTGGGTCGAGTCCGCCGCGGCGGCCAACCGCCCGCGCAGCGCGTTCGCCTCCTCGGCGAGCTGCGCCAGTTCCTGCACGGCCGAGCCCAGGCCCGCGCCGGTGATCGCCTCGCGCAGCGTGCCCAACATCGCGGTGATCTCGTCCAGCGCCGATTCCCCGGCGTGTACGACATCGTCGAATCCCTGTTCCACGCCCTGTCCGATATCCCCGAACATTCCCATGCCGATACCCCCTTGGTCGGTGGAAACCGAGCCTAGTGCACCGGTCCCGAGGCGAGCCAGCATTCGCGGGGGTGGAGGTACCGAATACGCAGGAATATGCGTGGATCTCAGAGAAGCAGAAGATTGACGTCACCGAATTCGTGCCACAGATAGCGTCCGGAGATCGCTTCGGCGTAGCACAGGTCGAGCAGCGGGCGCCCGGCCACAGCCTGGAGCATGAGCAGGTGCGAGGCACGCGGTTCGTGCCACCCGGTGAGCAGTCCGTCCACCACGCGCACGCCGCGCTCCGGGGTGATGACCAGGTCGGTCCAGCCGTCCGCGGCCCGCATCCGGCCGTCGCGCCCGACCGCGGACTCCAGCGCGCGCACCACGGTGGTGCCCACGGCCACGACCCGGCCGCCCGCCGCGCGGGTGCGCTCGACCAGGCGCGCGGTCGCCTCGGGCACGGTGAACCGCTCGGCGTACGGGGCCTCGTGCGCCTCCGGGGAGGCGACGCCGGTGTGCAGCGTGATCGGCGCGATCGCGGTGCCGCGCCGCTCGATCGCGGCCACCACCTCGGCGGTGAACGGCCGGGCCGCGCTGGGCATCTCGCTGCTGCCCGGCTCGGTGGCGAACACGGTCTGATACGCCTCGATCGGCCACTGCCGGTCCACGTAGCCGTAGCGGATCGCCGTGCCGTGCCAGGCCAGGTACGCCACCAGCGAGAGCCCGCGCGGCAGGGTCAGCCGGGCGAACCAGAGCCGTGCGGTGAACGACGCGGTCAGCCGGGCGTGGGCGTGGCCGGGCAGAGTGACCGTCAGGCCGGGCGCGGCGGGCGAGTCGGCCGGTGCGTAGTACCGCGCGGCGCCGCCGTCGGGGGCGGGTTCGCGCAACTCGACCAGGTACGCGCCGCGCTCGTCCGGCTCGGCCGAGGAGATGTGCAGCGCGACCCTGCGGCCGTCGGCGAGCCGGCCGGTCAGCGCGGCCGGCAGGGTGCCGGAGTTGTTGGCCACGAGCAGGTCACGCGGCGTCAGAAGCGAGGGCAGGTCGGTGAAGGCGTGGTGCTCGGTGGCCATCCGGCCGCGATAGCCGACCACCATCCGCACCCCGTCCCTGGCCAGCCCGCGGGCCTCGGCCGGCGCGTGCGCGGCGAGTTCCTGCGGGACGTCGAAGTCGAAGCCGGTCTCCAGAACGATGGTCATCTCAGTCCTCCTCCTTGAGCAGGTCCGCGGCGCGGTAGCGGCCGGACGCGGGCGATTCGTCGAGCAGGCGGGTGAAGGCGGGCACGACCGCGGCGGGACGGCGCAGGGAGCTGAGATCCACCCCCGGCTCGGCCTCGGCGTGCATCCGGGTGTTCATGTCGCCCGGGTCCACGGCCCATACGGTGACGTTCGGCTCCTCCTGGGCCAGGATCGCCGAGGCGTGGTCCAGCGCCGCCTTGCTCGCGCCGTACCCGCCCCAGCCCGGGTACGCCTCGACGGCGGCGTCGGAGGAGACGTTGATGATCCGCCCGCGCTTGCGCCGCAGCTGAGGCAGCACCAGCTGGGTCAGCGCGAGCGGCCCGAGCACGTTGACCTCGAAGGTCTCGAGCAGCCCGACCAGCGGGAACTGCGCCAGGCTCGGCATCGGCGCGCCCTCGAGGTCGAAGCCGGCCAGCGTGGAGGCGTTGTTGACCAGCAGGTCGGCGCCGCCGAACTCGGCCGCGGCGTGGGCGAGTTCGGCCCGGTGGTCGTCGTCCACGACACTCCCGGGCCGGGAGGCGACCTCGGTCAGTTCGCCGAGCTCGGCGGCGGCGCGGGCCAGCCGGTCCGGGCCGCGTGCGGTCAGCACCAGCCGCCAGCCGCGCCGGGCGAGTTCGCGGGAGAGTTCGAGGCCGAGTCCGGCCGAGGCGCCGGTGATCACGGCCACCGGCTTGGTCGTGGCGGGCGGGTTGACGCGGTGAAGGCTCTGGTTCGTCATGCCCCGAGACTCCCGCCGCGCCGGGCGGGCGGTGATCGGGCCGGGGGCGGGTACGGCCAGGGACCTTGGACCTAGGACCAACGCCCGTATACGGTCCGATGCCCTCCTACCTGCCCGGGCGGTACGGTGAACACATGCCTCCCAACCAAGGTCGAGCAGCCGGGCTGGCCGCGATGAGCGAACTGAGCGAGGCCGTGCTCGCGGTGGCCAGGCACCTGGACACCTCGACGGTGCTGCGCACCATCCTGCGCAGCGCCCGGGAGCTCGTCGGGGCCGAGTACGCGGCGCTCGGCGTGCCGGACGGCGCCGGGTCCTTCGCCCGGTTCCTGGTGGAGGGCGTCTCGGACGAGCAGTGGCGCCGGATCGGGCCGCTGCCGCGCCAGCACGGCATGCTCGGCGTGATGATGCAGGACCCTCATCCGCAGCGGCTCGCGGACATCACCGCGGATCCCCGGTTCAACTGGTGGCCGGCCGCGCATCCGCAGCTGCGCGGATTCCTCGGCGTGCCGATCCGGGACGGCCAGGAGATCCTCGGCGCGCTGTTCCTCGGCAACACCGACCCGGACGGCGTGGGCGAGGGCGAGTGCTTCACGCAGGAGGACGAGGCCGTCCTCGAGATCCTGGCCGCGCACGCCGCGATCGCGCTCACCCACGCCCGCCTCTACGAACGCGAACGCGAGCTGGCGATCACCACCGAGCGGGCCAGGCTGGCCCGGGAGCTGCACGACGCGGTGGCGCAGAAGCTGTTCGCGCTGCGGCTGACGGTGCAGGCGGCGCAGTCGCTGATCGAGACCGAGCCGACCCGGGCGCGCGAGCAGCTGGCGCAGGTGGGCGCGCTGGCCACCGAGGCCGCGACCGAGCTGTCCACGGCGGTGGGCGAGCTGCGCGCGCCGGATCTGGCCGGGGACGGGCTGGCCGAGACGCTGCGCAAGCAGGTCGCGGTCGTCGACCGGGCGCACGCCGCGCACGGTGGCCCGAGGGTGGCGTTTCGCTGCTGTCCGCCGCCGCACCTGCCGCCGACGCATGATCAGGTCGTGCTGCGGGTAGCGCAAGAGGCACTGCACAACGCGCTGCGGCACGCCCACGCACAGCGGATCGACCTGTCGTTGTGCGCGATCTCCGAGCAGGATGCCGAGGCCGAGCACTTCCCGGGCGGCGCGCGGCTGGTCGTGCGCGACGACGGGGTCGGCTTCGACGCGGGCACGAGCGGCCGGGGTCTGGGCCTGGTGTCGATGCGCGAACGGGCGGATTCGGTGGGCGGACGGCTGACGGTGCGCGCGAAGCCGGGCGAGGGCACCGTGATCGAGTTGGAGGTGCCGGGTGGCCGGGGATGACGGCGTGGGCAGGCGTATCCGTGTGCTGATCGCGGACGACCACCCGATGGTGCGTCAGGGCCTGCGCGTCTTCCTGGAACTGGAACCGGACATCGAGGTGGTCGGCGAGGCGGCGGACGGCGCGCAGGCGGTGCGCCTGGCCGGGGAGCTGGACCCGGACGTGGTGCTGCTGGACCTGGTCATGCCGGTGCTCGACGGCCTCGCAGCGCTCGAGCAGCTGGCCGAGCGGGGGCTGGCCGAACGGGTGCTGATGGTCACCAGCTTCGGCGAGTATCGCAGCGCCCTACCGGCGCTGCGGGCCGGGGCGCGCGGCTACATCTCGAAGGAGGTGGACCCGGCGGCGCTGGCCACGGCGGTGCGGGCGGTGGCGGCCGGGCACGTGCTGCTCGGTCCGCAGGTCGCCCAGCAGCTGCTGGCGCAGGCCGGTGCGGCCGGGTCGGGTCCCGGCGCGTCGGCGGGCCGGGACCGGATGGCTCCGCAGCTGACCGCGCGCGAGCACGAGGTGCTCGACCTGATCGCGGCGGGGCGCTCGAACCGGGAGATCGCGCGGGCGCTGACCCTGGCCGAGAAGACGGTCAAGACGCACGTGTCCAACATCCTGATGAAGCTGGGCGTCGCGGACCGGACCCAGGCCGCGCTGTGGGCCGTGCGGCACGAGGAGTGATCCGCCGCGCGGGTTCCTACTGCGCGTCGGTCAGGTCCAGGTAGCGGTCGGGGCCGAGGCTGAGGAAGATCCAGGTGAAGTGCTCGTCCTGGGTGTCCTGCGGGCACTGGAACCCGCTCGGCACGAACATCTGCCACTGGCCGAACAGGCCCGTGCCGCCGCGCGCGACCAGCGACGTGCTGCCGGAGATGGCCAGGGCCTGGGCCTTGGTGACCACCACGCCGTCTCCGTACGTCCCCGCGTTCGGTGTGCTGTGATCGCGGTAGAAGTGCGCGCCGCAGTATTCGAACCGTTCCGGCGCGCTCCACGGATTGACGCCGCCGTACTCGACCCGGTTGAACAGCGTCGTACCCGCCGCCACCGCGAGCACGACCGCCACGGCTATGCCCGCCCACAGCGGCTTGGAACGCACCCAGGTGCCCACGACAGCCCTCCCCCGTCCCCCGACCTGCTTCTCAGTGCCCGAGTGTACTCCGGATGTGCTGGAGTAAGCCGGTTCCCGCGTCGGTGGCGAACCAGGCCGTATGATCCACCAGGTAGCGGTAGGCGAGTTCCGCGTTCGGCGCGGAGCGGGTGACGCCGGCGAAGTAGTCCAGCTCGCTGAGCGCGAAGTCGACGTGGCACAGCGGCAGCAGTTCGGGCAGCGCGGCACGCTCGGCGTCGGTCAGCTTCCTGATCTCCTCGTAGCCCTCGATCAGCGCCTGGGCCGCGTCCGCGTGCACGGCCGCCTCGCCGGTCTCGCTCAGCCGCACCCACTCGATCGCGTTGCGCTCGATGGCGAGGGCGAGATCGTGCACGGCGAACGCGCGGTCCGCCAGGTTGAAGTCGATCACGGTCGCGGCTTCGTCGCCGTGCCAGAGCAGGTTCGAGGCGTGCAGATCGTTGTGCGTCCACAGCGGTTCGAGTACGTCGAGCTGCGGACGCAGACGCTGCCAGTAGGGCAGGTGCAGACGCTCGAGCTGCTCGGTCCAGTCCGGCCAGCGACGCATCTCCGCTTCGAGGGCCGGGCGGCACGCGACATACCGGCGGGCCGCGGCGATCGGGTCGGTACGGCCGCCGAAGATCGAGAGGCCGCCGACCAGTGGGGCCGGGCGGCGTTCCGGCGCGTCGTATCCGGCGGCGGCTTCGTGCAGCGTCGCGAGTGTGCGGCCGGCCGAACGGGCGTGGGCCAGGGACAGGAACGGGGACCACGAGATCGCGTCGCGGTAGAGATCTTCGCCGTCGCCGACCGAGTGCACCTCGTAGATCCACTCGCCGCGGTCGCCGCCGACCCCCACCGTCCGGCCGTGCACGTCCGCGAGCACGCGCACGACCGGGGCGCCGTTCGCGACGAGGTGCTCCAGGAACCGGTGCTCCTCTCCCAGGCTCGCGGGAGTCCGCACGCTGATGTGGTGCCGCTTGACGAACACCTGCGTGCCGAGGCCGGTACGCACGAGCGCGGCCGCCGAGAGCGGACGCGGTGAGTGCCACTCCACCCGGCTCGCGCCGGCGGCCTCGGGATAACCCCGCAGCAGCAGATCGAGTTCGACCGGGTTGAGCGGCGGCCAGTCCGTCTCGGCCGGCTCCGAGCCCATGCCGTGCACCAGGTGCGGCGTGCTCATATCAGGAGGCTAACCCGCCCGGCCCGCCGCCGGCCGTGAGCGCGCCGAGCAGGTCGCGCTCGAGCCGGGCGAAGGCCGGCAGGCCGAAGGTGTCCGCGGTACGCGGCCGCGGCAGGTCCACCTCGACCCGGCGGGCCACCCGCGCGGGCCGCGAGGTGAGCACGTGGACGCTGTCGGCGAGGAACACCGCCTCCCGGATGTCGTGCGTGACCAGCACGATCGTCCAGCCGTGCCGCTGCCAGGTCTCGGCCAGCCACAGCTGCATCTGGGTACGGGTGAGCGAGTCGAGGGCGCCGAAGGGCTCGTCGAGCAGCAGCACCGGCCGCTCCATCGCGACCGTGCGCAGCAGGGCCGCGCGCTGGCGCATGCCGCCGGACAGCTGCGCCGGGTAGGCGTATTCGAACCCGGACAGGCCGAACTCGGCGAACAGCGGCGCGACCCGCTCGCGGGCCTGCTTCTTCTTCAGCCCGCCGACCTCGAGCCCGAGGATCGTGTTGTCCTCGACGGTGCGCCAGGGGAAGAGCAGGTCCTTCTGCGGCATGTAGCCGACCCCGCCCCCGCCGCCGACGTGCACGCGCCCGCCGGTCGGCCGGTCGAGCCCGGCCAGGATGTTGAGCAGGGTGGACTTGCCGCTGCCGCTGGGCCCGATCACCGCGGCGATCTCGCCGGCGCGCACCTGCAGGGACAGCCCGTCGAGCACCTGAAGCGGCTCCTGGCCGTGCCGGGCGAAGGAGTGGCTCAGGTCGGTGGCGTCGAGCAGGTAATCGGACTGGGCGTTCGGCCCGGTCGGCCCGCTCGGCTCGGCGGGCTCGGTGGGCTCGGCGGGTTCGGCGGGCTCGGCGGGTTCGATCGGCGTCATCGCTGCGCCTCCTGTGCGCGCTCGTGCTTGCGCCACGGGGTGAGCCAGGCCTGGAGCACGTACGTCAGCGCGAACAGGATCACGCTGAACAGCGCGATCACCGCGACCGTGGCGAAGACCAGGTCCGTGCGGAAGACCTGCTGCATCTGCTGCAGGTAGATGCCGAGGCCGCTCTCCGCGCCCTGATACTCGGCGAAGACCGCGCCGCCGATGGCGTAGGTGATGGCCACCCGCAGGCCGGAGAAGAAGAACGGCAGCGCGCCGGGCACCCGGACCGTCCAGAAGATCCGCCACCGGCTCGCGCCCATCGAGCGCAGCAGCCGGTCGGCGTCCCCGTCGGCGGTGGCGAAGCCGGAGGCCAGCGACACGGTCAGCGGGAAGAACGTGGCCAGCGCGACCAGCAGCACCTTCGGCATGATGCCGAACCCGAACATCACCACGAACAGCGGCGCGATGGCCACGATCGGAAGGGTCTGCGAAGCCACCAGTATCGGATAGACCGCGCGGCGCACCGGCGGGGTGAAGTCCATGGCGGTGGCCAGGATCCAGGACAGCGCGAAGGACAGGGCGAAGCCGAGCTCCGTCTCGCGCAGCGTGGGCACGGCGTTGTGCCAGATGGTGGCGCGCTCGTGCCAGCCGGCCGAGACGACCTGGCTGAGCGAGGGCAGCACCTGCGGGTTGCGGATGCCGTGGTCGGCCAGCAGCTGCCAGCCGACCAGCAGCACGAGCGCGAGCAGGACCGGGGGCCACAGCAGGCGCAGGACGCGGCTCGGGCTCATGCGGTCACGCTCGCCGGGAGGTATGCGTTGGTGAACAGCGTGGACACCTTCGGTTCGGTGGTGATCGGCTTGCCCGACGCGTCGGTGAGGATGCCGTTGCGGAACATGAAGTCGGTCAGCGCCTGCCAGCGGTCCTGGCTCTGGTACCCGATCTGGCCGGCCGTGTCCTTGTAGTACTCGCTCGCCTCGAGCTGCGCGCTCTTGAGCACGAGCGCGCGCTGGGTGCCGAGCACCGACTCGTTGGCCTGGATGAGCAGGTTCGCGGCCTCGGTCGGATGGGCGGTCGCGTAGGCGTAGCCCTCCTCGATCGCGGCCAGGAAGCGCCGGGCGAGGTCGCCGTTGCCCACCAGGTAGCGGTTGGACGAGGCGATGATCGCCGAGTAGATGGCCGGGAAGCCGTACGCGGTGACGTCGAAGGTGCGCAGCGGCTTGCCCACCATCGCGGCCTGGATCACCTCCCAGGTCGGCTCGGGCATCGCGAAGTCGGCCTGGCCGGCGTAGAGCGCCTGGTAGGCGTCGGTGTTGAGGGTGACGTTCTTGAACTGCCCGGTGCCGCCCGCGGCCTTGATCACGTACTGCAGCATCGGGACCTCCATCGGACCGCCGTATCCGGCGTAGGTCTTCCCGTCCAGCTGCGCCGGGCTGGTGATGGAGGAGTCCGCCCGCACGCCGATGCACACGTCGGTCTTCTGCGTGATCGCGAAGACCGAGACGATGTCCCCGCCGGAGACCGCGGCCTCGGTGAGCCCGTCCTGGTAGGAGATGCCGAAGTCGGCCTTGTGCGTGGAGACCAGCACCTCGGGCGCGGTCGAGCCGTAGGGCACGATCCGCAGGTCGAGCCCGCGCTGGGCGAAGTAGCCGAGCTGCTGGGCGACGTAGATCCCGGTGTGGTTGGTGTTGGGCGTCCAGTCCAGGGCGAGGCTGACCTGGGTCAGTCCGCTCGCACCGGTGCCCGCGCCGCCCAAGTTCCGGCCGGAACCGCCGCCCCAGGCCGTGAGCGCGGTCACCCCGGCGCCGAGGCCGAGGGCGACCAGCGAGCGCCGGGTGAGGTTGGGCGGGCGTACGCCCTTGTCCGGAGGTGGAATCACGGATGATGATCCTACCTGCCCGACCTGTCCGCCCCGTCCGGCCGACTGCGCGCCCGGTCCGTCCCGCCGTCCGCCCCGTCCGGCGCCGCTGCCCTAAGATCGCCGGTATGTCCAGGGTCAGGGACGTGGCCGGTCTGGAACCCGACCTGCGCGCCGCGGTGCGCGGGGACGTGGAGTTCGACTCGGGCACGCGCGCGGCGTATGCGACCGATTCGTCCAACTATCGCCAGATTCCGATCGGGGTCGTGTTCCCCGCGTCCGCCGAGGACGTGGCGGCGGCGCTGCGGGTCTGCGCGCGCCACGACGTGCCGGTGCTCGGCCGCGGCGCGGGCACCTCGCTGGCCGGGCAGACCTGCAACGAGGCGGTGGTCTTCGACTTCAGCCGGCACATGAACCGCATCCTGGAGATCGACCCGCTGGCCCGCACCGCCCGGGTGCAGCCGGGCGTCGTGCTCGACGACCTGCGGGCGGCCGCCGGACAGTACGGGCTGACCTTCGGCCCCGACCCGGCCACGCACGCCTGGTGCACGCTCGGCGGCATGATCGGCAACAACTCCTGCGGCACGCACGCGCTCTACGCCGGCAAGACCGTGGACAACGTGCTGCGGCTGCGGGTGGCGTGCTACGGCGGCGCGGAGTTCGAGTTCGGCGCGTACGACGAGGCCGCGTACGCCGCGCTGGTGCGCTCGGGTGCGCCGGAGGCCGGGCCGCTCGGCTCGCTGCGGGAGATCGGGCGCCGCCACGCCGACCTCATCCGGGAGCGCTACCCGGACATCCCGCGCCGCGTGTCCGGCTACAACCTCGACCAACTGCTGCCGGAGCAGCCGACGCACGTCGCCCGGCTGCTCGTGGGCACCGAGTCGACGTGCGCGCTGGTGACCGAGGCCGTGCTCGTCCTCGCGCCGAGTCCGGCCGCGCGCCGGCTCGTGCTGCTGGCCTACCCGAGCGTGTTCGATGCCGCCGACGCGGTGCCCTCGATCCTCGCGACCGAGCTGCCGCATCCGCTGCTCGGCTTGGAAGGGTTCGATGTCACGCTGGTGCGCCAGATGCGGGCGCGCGAGCTGAACGCGGCGCACCTGCCGCTGCTGCCGGGTCTCGAGCAGGCGCTGGAGGCGGATTCCGGCGGCTGGCTGCTGGCCGAGGTCGGCGGCGCGGACGAGGGCGAGGCGGACGCGGCGGCGCACGCGCTGATCGACGCGCTGCCGCCGGAGGTCGGACGTCGGCTGCTCACCGCCCCCGAAGAGCAGCGCGGGGCCTGGGCGATCCGCGAATCCGGGCTCGGCGCCACCGCGTTGCGCGAGGACGGCGGGCACAACGTGGAGGGCTGGGAGGACGGGGCCGTTCCCCCCGAGCGCCTCGGCGCGTACCTGCGCGCGATCACCGAGCTCTGGCACGAGTACGGCTATTCCGGCGCCTGGTACGGACACTTCGGCCAGGGCTGCGTGCACACGCGCAACAACTTCGACCTGCACACGCCCGAGGGCCTGCGCGCGTACCGGGCGTACGTGGAACGGGCGGCCGACCTCGTGGTCTCGCTCGGCGGCTCGCTCTCCGGCGAACACGGCGACGGCCAGGCCCGCGGCGAGCTGCTCGAG
Source organism: Actinospica durhamensis (assembly GCF_018139695.1). GTDB lineage: Bacteria > Actinomycetota > Actinomycetes > Streptomycetales > Catenulisporaceae > Actinospica > Actinospica durhamensis. Next base: position 30,961 of record NZ_JAGSOG010000017.1, read on the forward strand.
CGTATGTACGGACCCGAACTCGTCGACGCGTTCCGACAGGTCAAGGCGGTGTTCGACCCGCGCGGCCGGATGAACCCGGGCAAGGTGGTGGACCCGTACCGGCTGGACCGGAACCTGCGCTACGGCCCCGGCTACCGGCCGTCGCGGCTGGGCGAGAGCCTGTTCGCCCTCGCCGAGGACGGGGGCTCGCTCCAGCACGCGGCGGAACGCTGCGTCGGCGTCGGGCGCTGCCGCCGGGACGACACCGGCGTCATGTGCCCCTCGTACCGCGCCACCAGGGACGAACGCCACTCCACCCGCGGCCGGGCGAAGCTGCTGGTCGAGCTCTTCCAGGGCGAGGCGACGTCCGCGACGTGGCGCAACCAGGACGTGCGCGAGGCGCTGGACCTGTGCCTGGCCTGCAAGGGCTGCGCCGTCGACTGCCCCACGCACGTGGACATGGCGACGTACAAGGCCGAGTTCCTGGCGCACTTCTACCGCAGACGCCTGCGACCGCGCGCCATGTACGTCCTCGCACTCACCCCGTGGCTGCTCCGGCTCGGCGCGCGCGTGCCCCGGCTGGCGAACGCAGCGACCGGGGGCGGGCCCCTCGGCGTACTGGGGCGCAGGGCGGTGGGAGTCACCACGCGGCGCGAGGCACCGGTGATCGCCGCCCGGACGTGGCGGCGGCGACGCTCGGGTGCGGCCACCGCCGCGCCGACCGTCGTGCTCTGGCCCGACACGTTCACCGACGCCTACCGGCCGGAACTCGGCGAGGCCTGGCAGCACATCTTCGAGTCCGTGGGCGAGCGCGTCGCCGTCCCCACCGACTGGGCGTGCTGCGGGCGGCCGCTCTACGACGCGGGCATGCTCACCCTCGCCCGGCGCACGCTGCGCGGGCTGCTGGACGTGCTGCAGCCGTTCATCGATCAGCGCATTCCCGTCGTCGTACCTGAACCGAGCTGCCTCGCGGCGTTCCGGGACGAGCTGCCGGGCCTGCTCGCCGACGACCCGCGCGCAAAGATCCTGGCCGAGCTCGCCCGCTCCCCCGCCGAGCACCTGCTCACGCTCGCCCCCGACGCGCTCGACGCGCTCGCGGCACGCAGCGGTGCGGCGGTTCGGCCGCAGGTTCTGCTACACCCGCACTGCCACGCGCGGGCGGTGGGCGCCACCGACGCCGACAGGCTGCTGCTGGAACGGCTCGGCTACCGCGTGGAGATCCTCGACGCGGGCTGCTGCGGGCTGGCCGGCTCGTTCGGGTTCGACGCAGGGCACGAGGAACTCTCGCGCACGATCGGCACCGAACACTGGCTGGCCGGGATCGTGGCGCGCACGGACGCGCACGATGATGACTGTAGGCTGATGATCGACGGATTCTCCTGCGCGACGCAGTACCGGCAGCTCGCGCGACCGTCATCGACCGCCCCCCGGCCGCAGACCCTGGCCGAGCTCATTGGGAGGACTTGAACCACCGTGGCACGTTTCAAGGTAGGCATCCAGCTGCGCCCGCAGCACTGCACCATGGACCAGCTGCTCCAGGCCTGGCGCACCGCCGACGAACTCGGCGCGGACACCATCTGGACCTGGGACCACTTCTACCCGCTGTCCGGCGAGGCCGACGGCCCGCACTACGAGTGCTGGACCGTGCTCGGCGCCGCGGCCGCGATCACCCGCAACGCGAAGATCGGCGCGCTGGTCACCTGCAACTCGTACCGCAACCCCGAGCTGCTCGCGGACATGGCCCGCACCACCGACGAGATCAGCGGCGGCCGGGCGATCCTGGGCATCGGCTCCGGCTGGTTCGAGCGGGACTACACCGAGTACGGCTACGAGTTCGGCACCGCGCCCGAGCGGCTGCGCGCGCTCGGCACCGCGCTGCCGCGGATCAAGGAGCGCCTCGGCAAGCTCAACCCGGCCGCGCCCGACCTGCCGATCATGATCGGCGGCTCCGGCGAGAAGGTGACGCTGCGTCTGGTCGCCGAGTTCGCCGACCTGTGGAACGCGTTCGGCCCGGTGGACAACTTCCGGCACAAGAACGACGTGCTCAACGAGTGGTGCGAGAAGCTCGGGCGCGACCCGCACTCCATCGACCGCACCGTGATGATCCGCAACGAGGAGGTCGACGACTTCCAGTCCTACCTGGACGCCGGCGCCACCCACATCATCCTCGGCGGCGACGCCCCGTTCGAGTTCGCCCCGCTCGAGCGCCTGCTCGCGCACGCCCGCGACTGACGCCTCGTCGGGGCGGCCGCGGCGGGGGCATCGCCGGCTCCCCGCCCGCGGCCGCGGCGCGCATCACGCCGTGCGCCGCGCGCTGCCGTCAGCTCGCCGCGGCCGCCGCGAGCGGGTTCACGACCTCCTTGAGCAGCCTGCGGAACTGGGCGAGCGGCGAGGCCGGCTGAGCCGAGCCGCTGCGCACCGCGACGGCGATGTGGCGGGTCGGCGGGTTCGACCGGATCGGCAGGACCCGCACACTCTCCGGCAGGTGCGGGGGCAGGCCGAGCATCGGGATCACGGTCACGCCGAGGCCGTGGCCGACCATCGAGACCGCGGCGGCGAAGTCGGTGGTGTTGTGCGCGGCGTGCGGCTGGAACCCGGAGACCGCGCACGCGGCCATGACGATCTCGTGGCACGAGGTCCAGTGCCGGGAGAGCACCCAGGGCTCGTAGGCGAGCCGGCTGAGCTGGTCGAGCTCGTCCAGCGCGCCGAGCGGGTGGGCGCGCGGGACCACCGCGCGGTAGGTGTCGGCGATCAGCGGTTCGAGGCTGATGCGCCGGTCGGCCAGCAGCGGCCGGTTCGGCGCGATCATCACGACGGCGAGGTCGAGCTCCCGGTCCAGCAGCAGCGCCATGGCCTCCTCGGACTCGACCTCGTCGATCTGGATGCTCCAGCCCGGGTTGCGCAGCAGCGCGCTGGAGACCGCCTCGGCGACGAAGTTCTGCAGCGAGGTGGAGAAGCCGCCGATCCGCAGGACCGCGGCGTCGCCCTGCTGGTAACCTCGCATGTCGCTCTCCGCCTGTTCGAAGCGTTCGAGGATGGCGTCGGCGTGTTCGAGCAGGATCTTCGCGGGCTGCGTCAGCACCACGCCGCGCCCGCGCTTCTCGAGCAGGGTGCAGCCGGTGGTGCGGGCCAGCGAGGTGAGCTGTTGGGAGACCGCCGACGGGCTCAGGTGCAGTGTCTCGGCGGCGGCCACGACGGTGCCGTGATCAGCGAGGGCGCGCAGGGTGCGCAGGTGCACGGGGTCGATCATGCAGATCACCTTCATGATTACGTGCAGATCTTTTCGATAGACGAGCAGGTTACCTGACCTGTTGGCTTGAGGCCATGCCCGTACGCACCGTTATGCCTCTTCGCGACCGATTGTCGGCCACTTACATCGTGCTCTGCTGGGGACTGAGCTTCCCGGTGACCGAGGGCGCCCTCAGCGCCCTGCCCCCGTTCCTGGTCGGCGGCCTGCGCTTCTGCTGCGTCGCCCTGTGCTGCCTGTTCGTCCCGCGCCCGGCGCTGGCCTGGCGCTGGATCGTACTGATCGGCCTGTTCAGCAGCACCGGCCAGTACGGCCTGCTCTACCTCGGCATGGCGCACGGCATGCCCTCGGGGCTGACCGCCCTGGTGGTCAACGCGCAGGCGCCGATCACGATCGTGGTCGCGGCCCTGGTCCTGCGCGAACGCCCCACCCCGCGCCGCGTCGGAGGCGTGCTGATCAGCACCCTGGGACTGGTCCTGGTCGGGCTCACCCGCGGCCAGTCCGTGCCCTGGTCCGCCCTGCTACTGGTGCTGGGCGCCGGAACGAGCTGGGCGATCGGCAACGTCTGCACCCGCATGGCGCCGTTCACCGAACGCAGGCCGGACAACGCCTTCCGCCTCGTGGCGTGGTCGGCCCTGATCCCCCCGCTCCCCCTGCTCGCGCTCTCCCTGACCCAGAACGTGCCGGGCCGCGGCCGCGGCGTCCACGCCGAACTCGCCGCCATGGCGGCCGCCGGCCCCCGCGCCTGGCTCGCCCTGGCCTACATGGTCGTACTCGGCACCATTCTGGGCATGAGCGCCTGGTCCAGCCTGTTGGCGAAACACCCCGCCGACCGCGTCACCCCGTACGCACTGGGCATCCCGGTGGTGGCGCTGCTCTCCAGCAGGATGCTGATCGGCGAGCCACTCACCCTGGCGACGGTCGGCGCCTGCGCCCTCGTGCTCGCGGGCATCGCGCTGGTGGCCCTGCCAAGCCGCGCCGGTGCGGCAGCGGAGGCAGAGGCGGTACCGACTGCGGCAGTACCGGCACCGCCGTTGCCCGCGGGGGACGAGGACCTCGCCGCGAGCTCGGCCTGACCGTGCGCCGTTGAACGGATCAGACCTCTGGTGCTCGCACCCGTACAGGCTCGCACCCGGGCTCGTGCTCGGGCGCTGCTTCTTGCCGGAGTGGATCAGGCTGCGGCGAAGCGGGCGGCGAGTTCGCGGGCGGAGGCCTCGGCCGCCTGGTGGGCCTGGGCGCGCTGCTCCTTGGCCTGCGGGATGAGGTCGGCCATGGCCGGGTTGCGCTCGGCCAGGGTGAGCTGGGCGGTGACGAAGGTCAGGTCCAGGCCCATGGCCTTGCCCAGCACGGTCTCGAGGTAGGGCTGGACGAAGTCCCAGCCCTCGCGCGGGGTGCCGGGGAAGTAGCCGCCGCCGTAGCTGAGCACGACGGTGGCCGGGCGGCCGGCCAGCGGGGGCTGGTCGCCGCCGGCCGTCTTGCCGACGAGCACGATCTGGTCCAGCCAGACCTTGAAGCTGCCGACCACGCCCCAGTTGTACATCGGTACCGCGATCAGGTAGGCGTCCGCGGCCAGCACCTCGTCGACCAGCTCGGTGCGGGTGCGCAGCGCGGCGACCTGCTCCGGGGTGCGCTCGTCCTCGGGCACCTGGACGGCGAAGAGCGCGGCCTCGGTCAGCGGCGGGACCGGCTCGGCGCCGAGGTCGCGGTAGGTGACGACGCCGTCCGGGTGCTCGGCGGCCCAGGTCTGGCGGAAGGTGCGGGCGATCTCCTTGGACACCGACGCCTCCGAGAACAGCGAGGAGTCGATGTGCAGCAGGTGGGCCATGAGTGTCTCCGAAGATTGTCTGTGGGGCATCTCGTCTTGAAACAAGAATGTCTGTCTCACAGATTATTTGTCAACCCCGCCAAATGCGCTACCCTGGGGACATGCCGGAAGACCCCGCACCCGCCCTGCCCGCCGGACTCGAAGAGAGCCTGTCCTGGCTCCTCGCCGGGTCCTTCCGCGCGCACCTGGCGGCCATGCGCGAGGTCCTCGGCGATCTGCCGCACGGTTCACGCGGCTTCGAGGCGCTGTGCGGCGCCGCCCACGGGAGCGCGCGCAACCAGGCGGAGCTGGCCAAGCAGCTGGGCGTGGACCGCACGGTGATGGTCTACCTGGTCGACGACCTGGAACGGGCCGGCCTGGTCGAGCGCCTGGCCGATCCGCGCGACCGACGCAGCAAGCTGATCCGCGCGACCGAGGCCGGACACGAGCGGCTGCGCGCCCTACAGGAGCGCACCGCCACCGTCGAGGCCGAGCTTCTCTCCGATCTCTCCCCGGCTGAGCAGGAGCTTCTTCGATCCCTGCTGCGCCGCGTGGCCTCCCGGGGCGCTGGGTATGATCTAGCTCATGCCTGTACCAAGGACGAGTGCTGATGAGCTGTTCGCGGTCGCCGCGGACTGCTGGGGATACCTCGAGACCGAACGCATCGACGGCTGGGAACTGCGCGCCGGGGCGGGTTTCACCCACCGCGCCAACTCGGTCTGGCCGGTCGGCTCGCTGACCCGCGAACTGCCCGCGGCCCTGGTCTCCATCAGCACCTGGTACGCCGGGCGCGAGCTGCCCGCACTGGTACAGGCCGTGATCGGCAGCGAGCTCGACGACATGCTGACCGCGCACGGCTGCGAGGACGGCGTGGCCGCGGCACTGCGCCAGACCGCGTCGGTGCCCGAGGCGCGCGCGTTCCTGGCCGGGCTCGAGTACCCCAACGTCCCGATCTCCACCGCGGATCGGCCGCAGGAGCGCTGGGCCCTGCTCTACCGCGCGGGCACGATCCCCCCGCAGGCCAAGCAGATCATGGGCGCAGGCGATCGCTTCTGCTACGCCACCGTGTACGACGAGGCCTCGGGTCGCCCGCTGGCCATCGGCCGCGGCGTGCTGGCCGGCCCGGACCACTCCTGGGTGGGCCTGGCCGCGATCGAGACCGCCCCGCAGGCCCGCCGGCGCGGACTGGCCCGGCTCATCATCAAGACCCTGCTGGACTGGGCGGCGGAGCACGGCGCCACCGACGCGCTGCTGGAAGTGACCTCGGACAACGCACCCGCGCTCGCGCTGTACGCCTCGATGGGCTTCACCACCGGCCACGCGTACCACTACCGGCCGGTCCCCGGCCCGGACGCGGCCCGCGTCGATCCGGTGGCCTGCTGAGCGGCCCGCTGACCGGCCCAGCGCGACGGTGATCCAGTAGCCTGCCGCCATGGCGGAACAGTCCAAGTTCGACTCCGAGTCCACGGCCCGGCACTACGCGGCGGCCCGGCCCTCCTACCCCGACGCGCTCTTCGACGCGCTCGACGAGCTACTGGCCGGCCGGCTGGCCGGGGCGGAGGTGGTCGACGTCGCGGCGGGCACCGGCATCGCCACCCGCGCGCTGGCCGGACGCGGTGCGCGGGTGACCGCGGTCGAGTTGTCCGGGGCGATGCTCGGCGAGCTGGTCGCGGCGAGCCCCGGCGTCCGGGCGGTGCAGGGCAGCGGGAACGCGCTGCCGCTCGCGGACTCCTGCGCCGACCTGATCACCTATGCCCAGGCCTGGCACTGGATGGACGCCCCGCGCGCCCTGGCCGAGGCCCGGCGGGTGCTGCGGCCGGGCGGCGTGCTGGCGCTGTGGTGGAACCAGACCTCGCGCGGGAGCGGCTGGGAGTGGGAGCAGGGCGAGCGGATCACCGCGGCCAACATGCAGTGGCACAAGCACTCGACGGACTACATCTGGGAGCACCTCGAGCTCGAGCCGGAGCTGCCCAGGCACGCGTTCGAGTTCGAATGGGAGCGCACGATCCCGCTCGAGACGCACCTGTCGAATCTGGCCTCGAAATCGTACATCGCAGAGCTCGGCGACGCGATGCCGGCGTTCCTGGACCGGGAGCGCGCCATCCTCACCGAACTGTTCCCGGATGGTCGGATCACCGAGCGGTTCAGCACGCTGCTCGCGGTCGTGCTGTTCGGCACCGACCTCTCGCTGGCCGCCCGGTCCTGACCGCATCGGCGGACGCGTCGCCGCCGCGCCCACCTACGGCAGCCGCCAGACCTCGGGCAGCCCGGCCTCGGCGCCGTCGGTCGAGTAGTCGTGCGCCACGTCGAGCAACTCGGCCATCCGCGCCTGCCAGGTCACGTTGACCGGCAGCTGCTCCAACTCGGCCAGCAGCCGCCCGTAGTCCTCGCACTCGATCAGGTGGAACAGCTCGCAGCCGCTGCGCCAGATCGACCAGCTGCTCGCCCCGGCCGCGCGGATGGCCGCCGTCAGCTCCGGCGGCACCTCCCGGTGCGCGGCCTCGTACTCCTCGATCCGGTCGGCCCTGACCCTGGTGTGCAGCGCGATTCGCATGCGGCCGTTTCTATCACAGACCTCCGAGGTCTCGACAGGCCGGGCCGCGCGGGGAGCGGAGGGCCCCGGACCGCGGGCGCGGGGCCGCGTTAATTGCGTTGCCCCGGTGGGCGGGGTGTGGCTCAATGGACTGCGGCGCGGCTGAGAGTCCGATCGGTGCGGACCGGCCCACACATCGACCTGAGAAGGAGGACTCCAGTGCTGCAGCGACGATCCTCGCTCCACTGTCGCAGGCTCCTGATCAGGGTGGGTGAGTAGTCCCCGGTCGGACCTCGCCGCGCCCGTCTCGCCCCGCCCGACCGCCGTCACTCGACGCGCGGTGCGAGCGGGAGCGATCTAGTCTTGAACCCACACACATAGCTAGGACTTGTCATGCCCATGCATGAGCTGCCGGGCCGTCACGTACCCATCCGCCTGTGGGCGGATCCGGACACGGTCGAGCCGCAGGCACTGCAGCAGCTCTACAACGTCACCACGATTCCGCAGGTCGCGGGCGTGGCCGTGATGCCGGACGTGCACCTCGGCATCGGCGCCACCGTCGGCAGCGTGATCGCGCTGCGCGGGGCCGTGTGCCCGGCCGCGGTCGGCGTCGACATCGGCTGCGGAATGACCGCCGTGCGCACCTCGCTCACGGCCAAGGACCTGCCGGACGACCTCTCCCACCTGCGCCACCGGATCGAGCGGGCCATCCCGGTCGGCCGCGGCGCGCACGAGAACCCGGTGGACCCGGCGAAGCTGCACGGCTTCGACCAGCACCGTTGGAAGGCCTTCTGGCGCGAGTTCGACGACCTGGCCCCCGCGGTCAAGGCCCGTCGGGGCCGGGCCCTGGGCCAGATGGGCACGCTCGGCTCAGGCAACCACTTCATCGAGTTCTGCCTGGACGGCGAGGACCGGGTCTGGCTGATGCTGCACTCCGGTTCCCGCAACATCGGCAAGGAGCTGGCGGACCACCACATCGGGGTGGCCCGCGGCCTCGCGCACAACCAGGGCCTGGTGGACCGGGATCTCGCGGTCTTCCTCGCGCACACCCCGCAGATGGCGGACTACCGGGCCGACCTGTTCTGGGCCCAGGAGTACGCGCGCTACAACCGCGCCGTGATGATGGCGCTGTTCCAGAGCGTGGTCGGGCGCGAGTTCAAGGGCGCGCGCCCGGCCTTCGAGCAGACCATCTCCTGCCACCACAACTACGTGGCGGAGGAGACCTACGGGGGCGAGGAGCTCCTGGTCACCCGCAAGGGCGCGATCCGGGCCGGGGCCGGGGAGTTCGGGATCATCCCGGGCTCGATGGGCACCCGTTCCTACATCGTCAAGGGCCTGGGCAACACCGCCGCGTTCAACTCCGCCTCGCACGGGGCGGGGCGGCGGATGAGCCGGAGCCAGGCCAAGCGCACGTATACGAGGACTGATCTGGAGCGGCAGACGGCCGGAGTGGAGTGCCGCAAGGACGCCGGGGTGATCGACGAGATCCCGGGCGCCTACAAGCCGATCGAGAAGGTCATGGCGGCTCAGACCGACCTCGTCGAGGTGGTGGCGGAACTGCGCCAGCTCGTCTGCGTCAAGGGCTGAGGCCGACCGGGTCCGCTCGGGCGGACGCACCGATACGCACGCGCCCGGTGGTAGGGGACGGGGGTCCCGACCACCGGGCGCCTGCGCGCCCCGACGAACTCTCCCTCGATCGGTGTCCGCGCACTGCCGGCTCCCCTGTGTGCCGACAGAACGCCGCTCGTGACCGTGCGCGTCCGTCGCGCCGGATCACATTCTGCGCGGCGCCGCTCCCGTTCGGCTCCCGTCCGCCTCACGCGGCGTCGTCGGCCCCCGTGACCGGCCCGGCCGGCCCGGCCGCGGCGGATTTGGCCCGGCGGTAGGGGCTGACGGTCGGGTCGCCGTGGACGTGGAAGCGCCAGGGCAGGTCGGCGGCGCGGCTGATCCCGGTGCGCGGCCCGGTGCGGATGAGCTCCGGCTTGAGCGGCTTGCCGCGTTCCAGGGTGAGCGCTCCGCCCGCCTCGCACAGGTCGGCGCCGTCGAGCGTGCGGTCGAGCGCCAGCGCCGAGGCCAGCCGCCCGGGTCCGCGGGCGAGGTCCACGTCCCCGCGGCTGGAGGTGCGCCGGGCGCGGGCGAGCGCGAGTCCGTCGACGACCTCTCCCGCGCGCACGAGCACCGCCTCGGCCACGCCGTCCTGCGCGCAGACCACGTTCATCGCGAAGTGCATGCCGTAGATGAAGTAGATGTAGGCGTATCCCGGCGGGCCGAACATCACCGCGTTGCGCGCCGTGCGGCCGCGGTAGGCGTGCGAGGCGGGATCGAGCGAGCCCGCGTAGGCCTCGACCTCGGTGATCCGCACCGTCACCGCGCCGCGCGGCGAGCGCGTGGTCAGCAGGCATCCGAGCAGGTCGGGCGCCACCTCCAGTGAAGTTCTGGCGAAGAAGTCCCGGCTCGACACGCGCTCCACTCTACGGGAGGGCGCCCGGGCGAATCGGGAGTCAACTTCGGGTTGACGGCCCTCAATCGTCAACTTATGGTTGACTCATGACTCCTCAACCCGCGCTCCCGGACCTCATCGAGACCGTCCGCGCCGCCGTCCCCGACGGGGATCCGGCCGCCCAGCTGGCCCGGGCCGCCGAGGTGGCGGCCGGACTCAACCAGCTCGGCGACCGGCTGCTCGACCACTACGTGTTCCAGTGCCGGCAGGCCGGGATGTCGTGGGCCGAGCTCAGCGCCTCGCTCGGAGTGAGCAAGCAGGCCGTGCACAAGCGCTTCACCGGGGTCACCCCCGCGTTCCAGCGCCTCACGCCCAAGGCACAGCAGGTCGTGCAGGGCGCGATCGAGCGGGCGCGCGGGCTCGGGCACGGGTCGGTGGGCACCGAGCACGTCCTGCTGGCCTTGTTCGAACCCTCAGACAGCCTCGCCGCGATCACGCTCTCCCGGGTCGAGGTCCGCCACGAGGATGTGCGCGCCCGGGTGGTGGCCGCGGCGCCGCCGACCGGCGAGACGATCGACGGGGCGATCCCGTTCTCCGCGCAGACGAAGGCTGTACTGCGCGGCGCCCTCGACGAGGCGCTCGACCTCAACCACAACTACATCGGCACCGAGCACCTGCTGCTCGCCCTCCAGCGCGACGAGGCGTACCCGGCCGCGCGGATCCTGGCCGAGCTCGGCGCGGACCGGGACCGCCTACGCGAGACCGTCAAAGCAGAGATCGCCCGGATCGTTCAGGCCCGCGCGGACCTCGCCAAGACGGCAGAGTGATCAGAATCTGAGACAGTGTTGACCGGATAGTGGACTCGCCTGTTAGTGTCTCCATACCCAGACAAGCTCTCGAAGGAGACAGCTGAGATGTCCGAGACGGCCACCTACACGCACGGCCACCACGCCTCGGTGATGCGCTCGCACACCTGGCGCACGGCCGCCAACTCCTGCGGCTACCTGCTCCCCCACCTGCGCTCCGGCCTGACGGTGCTGGACGTGGGCTGCGGTCCGGGCACCATCACGGCGGATCTCGCGCAGCTGGTGGCGCCGGGCCGGGTGGTCGGCCTCGAGCGGGCCGAGAGCGTACTGAGTCAGGCCACGTACTACGCCGGCGAGAAGGGCGTCGCCGACCGTGCCCAGTTCGTGGTCGGCGATGTCCACTCCCTGGACTTCCCCGACGACAGCTTCGACGTGGTGCACGCGCACCAGGTGCTGCAGCACGTCGGCGACCCGGTCGGCGCGCTGCGCGAGATGCGCCGGGTCACCCGCCCGGGCGGGGTGGTGGCGGCGCGCGACAGCGACTACAGCGCCTTCTTCTGGAACCCGCGGCTGCCCGTCCTGGACGAGTGGCTGGAGCTGTACTGCGCGGTCGCCCGCGCCAACGGCGGCGAGCCGGACGCCGGCCGGTACCTGAAGTCCTGGGCCCGGCAGGCCGGATTCGCCGAGGAGCAGATCACCGCGAGCGCCTCGATGTGGTGCTACAACACCCCGGCCGAGCGCGAGTGGTGGGGCGGGATGTGGGCCGAGCGCGTGACCAAGTCGGACTTCGCCCGCATGGCGGTGGACGGCGGCCTGGCCACCCCGGAGCAGCTGCAGCGGCTGGCCGACGGCTGGCTGCAGTGGGCCGCGGACGAGGACGGCTGGGTGGGCATCCCGCACGGGGAGATCCTCTGCCGCGTCTGACGCGGCAGGACATCCCGCACCGGCCCCGTCTCGGTCCGGCGCGGGACCTGAGTCGGCCCGGATCGCGCGGTGAGCGGTGTCCTCCTCACACCGCACGATCCGGGTCACGGCACGACACGGCGGGCCGACCCACGAGGTCGGCCCGCCGTCGCGCGCCGCGGCCCCACGCCGCGGCGCTCGAGTAGGGCTATTCGACGGCCGCGTTCGAGATCCGCGTCTCGCCGGCGATCCGGTGCGGGGCACGGGGATCGACGTCGCGGACCTCGCCGACGAGCCGGACCGGTAGCCGGTGGCGCACGGCCTCGTCCGCGCTGGAGGCGGCGACCCACAGTTCGATGTCGCCGGGCTCGACGATGCGCCGCCCGGCCCGGCCGGTGAACGAGGTCAGGTCGGTGTGGCAGCTGAAACGCACCCGGCGCGCCTCGCCCGCCGGGACGGCCACCTTGGCGAAGCCGATCAGGCGCGCCCGCGGCCTGGTGGTCTGCGCCACCGGGTCGTGCAGGTAGAGCTGGACCACGTCGCTCCCGTCCCGGCCGCCGGTGTTGCGCACGGTGAGTTCGACCTCGAATTCGCCGTCCACCGGGACCTGCGCGGCCGAGACCGTGCACTGCTCCCAGGCGAACTCGGTGTAGCTCAGGCCGTGCCCGAACGGGTAGAGCGGCGTCGGGTCGACGCTGCTGATCGTGCTCGCCAGGCCCAGCGGCGGCTGCAGGTACGTCCACGGCTGGCCGCCCTCGCCGCGCGGGACGCTCACCGGAAGCCGGCCCGAGGGGTTGACCCGGCCGCCGAGCACGGAGGCGACCGCGGGGCCGCCCTCCTCGCCGGGGAAGAACGCCTGCACGATCGCGGCGAGCCGGCCGGCGTAGCGGCCGAGGGCGTAGGGCCGACCCGTCATCAGCACCAGCACAATCGGGGTGCCGGTCTCGATCAGGGCGTCGAGGAACGCGCCCTGCTCCCCCGGCAGCGAGAGGTCCGCGGCGTCGCAGCCCTCGCCGGAGGTGCCGCGGCCGAACAGGCCGGCCCGGTCACCGAGCACGGCGATACACAGGTCCGCCTCGCGCGCGGCGGTGAGCGCGCGCTGGACCTCGTCCGGATCGAGCGGGCCGAGGACCTCGCAGCCGGCAGCCGTGCGCAGTTCGACGCCGGGCCACTGGCCGCGCAGCGACTCGAGCACGGTGGGGATCCGCACGCCGACGGGGGTCTCCGGGTGGTTCGGGCCGACGTGCGCCGGGAACGAATAGCAGCCGAGCATCGCCGAGGCCTGATCGGCCAGCGGGCCCACGACGGCGATGCCGCGCGAGCCCGGCCGGCCCGGCGAGGCCGGGTCCAGTGGAAGCAGGCCGGCCCGGTTCTCGAGCAGCACGATCGACTCCTCGGCCACCCGGCGCGCCAGCGCCCGGTTCGCCGCGCTGTCGAGGTCCACGGTGCCCGGGGTGACCTGCGGCAGCTCGAGTTCGGCCGGCTCGGCCCGGCCGTCCACGCCCGCGCCGGACGCCTCCGCCCGCGCCGTCGCCGCCACCGCCGCCGCCCCGCCGAGCGCCGGAGGCACCGGCGACCAGTCCGGGTCGAGCAGGCCGAGTTCGCACTTCTGCATCAGCACTCTCCACAACGCCCGGTCCACGAAGGATTCCGCGATCTCGCCCTGTTCCACCGCCGCCACCAGCCGCGCCCCGTAGCCGCGCACCGTCGGCAGTTCCACGTCCACGCCGGCGGCCAGGGCCTGGCGCGCCGCGTCGGTGTCGTCGGCCGCCACCCCGTGCTCCGAGTGCAGGAAGCCGATACCGAAGTAGTCCGACACGACCGTGCCGTCGAAGCCCCAGGCGTCGCGCAGCAGCCCGGTCAGCAGTCCGGAGTCCGCGGCCGCGGGCAGCCCGTCGATCTCGCAGTAGGACTGCATCACCGAACGGGCGCCGGCCACGCGCACCGCGTGCTCGAACGGGGGCAGGATGACGTCGGCGAGCTCGCGTCCGCCGGCCCGCACCGGGGCGTGGTTGCGCGCGCCGACCGAGCCGGAGTAGCCGGCGAAGTGCTTGAGCGTGGCCACCACTCCGCCGGACTGCAGGCCCCTGACGTACGCGGCGCCGATGGTGGCGACCAGGCACGGGTCCTCGCCGATGGTCTCCTCCACCCGGCCCCAGCGCGGGTCGCGCACCACGTCGACCACCGGCGCGAGGCCCTGGTAGACGCCCACCATGCGCAGGTCCGCGCCGATGCGCGCGCCCATCTCGCCGACCAGCTCCGGGCTGAACGCGGCGCCCCAGGCCAGCGGCACCGGGTAGATCGTGGCCCCCCAGGCCGCGAATCCGGCCAGGCACTCCTCGTGCGGGAGCGCGGGGATGGCGAAGCGGCCGGCCGCCATGATCGAACGCTGCGTCCGGGCGAGCGAGAGCGCGCCGAGCGCCGGGTCCACCGGGGCGGTGCCGAAGGGCCGGGTGAGCTGGCCGAGGCCCAGCTTGGCCTGTTCCTCCAGGTCCACCTGCTCGGCCAGGTTCTCGTGCATGTGCGGGGCGACCTCGCCGCCCTCGGCGTCGGCCCCGACCCAGACCCCGTAGAGCTGGGCGCACTTCTCCGCCAGCGTCATCCGGGCGACGAGGTCGGCGACCCGTTGCCGGGCCGGGAGCTCGACCCGGCGCCAGTCCGGTGGCGTGCTCGGGTCCTGCGGGTCGTCGCCCGCGGCGTCCGGGCTGGACGCGGCGCGGGCGGGGCGGGCGGATTCGGGCGCGGTGGTCATCGGGCCGCGGTTCCTCTCAGTGTGCGGGGCGGGGACGTAGGGGTGGCCGGTCGCCGCGTCATCTGCCGCCGAAGCCCACGACGCTGCTGATCAGGGCGCGTCGTGCGGCGAGGTAGAGCACGAGCATGGGGATCCCGGCCAGGGTCAGCGCCGCGAGCATGGCCGGGATGTCCACCCCGTACTCGCTGCTCAGGCTCCACAGGCCGGTGGTGAGCACCTCGTTCTGCGGCGACTGGGTCAGGATCAGCGGGAACAGCAGCCCGTTCCAGGCCGACAGGCCGCTGAAGACCGCCACGGTGCTGATCCCGCCCCGGGAGAGCGGGATCACCAGCTTGAACAGCATCCGGGCCGGGGTGGCGCCCTCGAGCGCCATCGCCTCGTAGAGCTCCTCCGAGATGTCGCGCATCGTGCCGACCAGCACCAGCAGCGTCACCGGCATCGCGAACGCCACGGTGGGCAGGATGATCGCCCACAGCGTGTCGTACAGGCCCATCTTCGAGACCATGACGTAGAGCGGGACCAGGATGACCGGGGCCGGGATGGCCAGGCCCAGCAGGAAGATCCGGAACACCAGCAGGGAGCTGTGCCGGCCGCGGGCGCGCACGATGGCGAAGGCGAGCGGCACGCTGAGCCCGAGCACCAGCACGATCGTGGCCACGGTGACCACGACCGTGTTGAACAGCAGGTGCATGAAGCCGTTCTGGAAGGCCAGCTTGTAGTTCTGCAGCGTCGGGTGCGTGGTGGGCACCAGCAGGTCGCCGCCCAGGGCAGAGCTCTGCGACTGGAACGAGGCGTTGATCATGACGTAGATCGGCACGATCACGATCGCCAGCCAGAGCAGGGCGGCCAGTGCGGCCGCGGGGTTGTCGCGGCGCAGCCGGTCGGCCAGGCCCGGGCGGTTGCGCCGCCCGGGACCGGCGGCGCAGGAGGCACGCGCGCCGGTGCGCGGTGTGGTCTCGACGGCCAAGCGGATCACGCCCCTTCCCGGGTACTGCGCATGGAGCCGAAGCCGGAGAGCCGGACCATCAGCAGCGAGAGCACGGTGGAGACCACGACCAGGCCGGCGCCCAGGGCGCAGGCGTAGCCGAAGTTGAAGTCGTCGAAGGCGTTCTGGTACATCACCCAGGAGAGCGTGGAGGTGGCCGCGCCCGGGCCGCCCTGGGTGAGCAGGAAGACGGTCTCGAACGAGGTCAGCGAGCCCACCACGATCAGCACCGAGGAGGTGGTGATGGTGTTGCGCAGCTGCGGCAGGGTGATGTGCACGAACTGCGCCACTCGCCCGGCCCCGTCGATCGCGGCCGCGTCGTAGAAGGACTTCGGGATCGCCCGCGCCCCGCCCTGGTAGATCAGGGTGTGGAAGGGCATGAACTGCCAGCCGCCGACGAACACCAGGGCGATGAGCGCGCCGTTCGTGGAGCCGAGGATGTTGCCGTCGGGAAAGCCGATCCACGGCCCGATCGAGGGCGCGAGGCCGAAGTTCGGGTCGAGCAGCGCCTTGAACAGCAGCGAGATGGCCGTGCTTGACAGTACAAGGGGGATGAAGAACAGGGCCGCGAGCACGGCTCTGTTGCGCTGCTTCCCGGCCGCCCACACCCCGATCAGCATGGCCACCGGGGTCTGGAACACCCAGCTGAGCACGGTCAGCTCGACCGTCAGCCGGGTGGCCTGGCGGATGCTCGAGTCCTGAAACAGGCGGGTCCAGTTGCCGGCGCCGCTCAGCTGCGGGGAGCCGATGCCGCTCCAGTTGCCGCAGAAGGAGAGGTAGACCGCGTAGAGCATCGGCACGACGGCGAAGAGCGCGAAGAACAGAAAGCCGGGCAGCGCCCAGGCCAGGCGCGGGCGACCCACTCGAGCGGGTGCGCCCGCGCCGTGGCGCTGGGGCCGCGGCTTGCCGCTGGTGGCAGCGAGGGTCATGAGCCTGCGTTCTTCTGGGTGGTCTGCATGTCGGACTCGAACTGGCTCACCGAGACCTGGCCGGCGAAGAACTTGCCGACCTCGGTGTCCAGCGGGGTGCCGACGGCGGTGGGCAGCGCCTGGTCCCAGGAGAGCTGGAAGGACGGGGCCTGCTGCACCATCTGGTACTGGAACTGGCCGAAGGCGGGGTTCGGGTAGCTCGAGAGCAGGCTGGAGGTGGTGGTGGCGGTCGGGATCCAGCCGCCGGCGAGCAGCGCCTTGGTGTAGGTGTCGGAGGCCATGTACTGCACGAAGGCGACCGCGGTGCTCAGGTACTTGGTCTTGGCGTTGATCGACCAGAAGTTGGTCGGGTTGCCGACCACGTCCGCCGGGTTGCCGGTGCCGCCGGCCACGTCCGGGAAGGTGGTGAAGCCCTCTTCGCTCTTGGCGAAGTTCGGGTAGTTGCTCAGCTGGTTCGCGTAGTCCCAGGAGCCCATCAGCTGCATCGCGGCCTTGCCGCTGCCCAGCAGGGCGGGCGCCGCGTTGTTGGTGTAGCTGGTGGAGGTGAACTTGGTGCCGAACGCGCCTTCCTGGATCAGCTGCTGGATGTCGGTGAGCGAGGTGGTCATGGCCTGGTCGGTCCAGCCGGAGGAGTCGCCGTTCTGGATCTTGGTGAACTCGCCCGAGCCGCCGACGCGGTCGAGCATGTACTCGAGCCACATCAGGTCGGGCCAGTTGTCGGCGCCGCCGAGGGCGAAGGGGATGACGCCGTGTGCCTTGAACGTCGTGATCGCGGCCTGCATGGCGGCCCAGGTGTTCGGGGGCTGCAGGTTGTACTGGGCGAACAGGGTCTTGTTGTAGAACAGGATCACCGGCTGCATGCCGCGCATGGGCACGCCGTAGTCCTTGCCGTCGACCGCGCCGGCCGCGACCACGGAGGGCAGGAAGGCGCCCTTGAGCGGAGCCTGGTTGAAGTACGGGGTGAGGTCGACGAGCTCGTTCGCCTTCACGTACGGCGCGATGCTGCCGCCGCCCCAGTTGAAGAACACGTCGGGCGCACTGGAGGAGGTCATCACGGTGCGCAGCTTGGGCGAGTAGTCGTTGCCCGGCACCTGGACGAGCTTGACCTTGACCGTCGAGGTCTTGTTGAACGCGTCGACGGCCGCCTGCTGGATGTTGGTCGAGTTGTCGCCGTAGGTGTACACGACGATCTGGCCGCCCCCGGCGCCGGTGGAGGAGGAACTGCAGCCGGACGCGCCGAGGGACAGTGCCGCACCCAGGCCGAGCGCCAGGGCCGCGCGCAACCCGCGCTTACGGAGGATCGGGTTGCGCTTCGACTTCGTTGTCACAAAGCACCTCGCAAATCGCCGATAATTTCGAGTTCATTCCCGAATGTTGCTGGCAAATTAGCGAGGGGAGGTTTCGACGTCAAGGGCAGGGCCCTGATGGATCAGACACGATTAGATCTCAGCACCGATCCTTCCGGACGGGGCGCACACGAGCGGAACACAAGCTACGATCCAAGCTGTGACCTCACCTGTGACTCCCATTCGGCCGCAAGCGGGCGCCGCCGACGGCGCGCCGGGCGAGACGGCCACGCTGGCCGACATCGCCCGGGCCGCCGGTGTCTCGGCCCCGACTGTTTCGAAGGTGCTCAACGGCCGGGCCGACGTCGCCCCGGCGACCCGGGAACGGGTCGAGGAGCTGCTGCGGGAGTACGGCTACCGGCGCCGCGCGGTGCAGGCCGCGCCGCTGCTCGACCTGGTGTTCCACGAGCTCGAGAGCGCCTGGGCGATGGAGGTGATCCGCGGCGCCGAGCAGGTGGCGCACGACGAGGGCCTGAGCCTGGTGCTCTCGCAGACCGCGGGCCGGATGATCCCGGGCCAGTCCTGGCTCGACGGCGTGCTCGCCCGCAGGCCCACCGGCGTGCTGCTGGTGCTGGCGAAGCTGGATCCGGCCCAGCGCGAACAGCTGGCCACCCGGGACATCCCGTTCGCGGTGATCGACCCGGCGGGCGACCTCGAGGCCGAGGTGCCGGCCGTGGGCGCGACCAACTGGCAGGGCGGCCTGGCCGCCACCCGCCACCTGCTCGAACTCGGCCACCGCCGGATCGGGGTGCTGGCCGGGCCGGAGACGATGCTGTGCAGCCGGGCCCGGGTGGACGGGTACCGGGCCGGGCTCGAGACCGCCGGGATCCGGTTCGATCCGAGCCTGGTGCGGGCCGGCGACTTCCACCACGAGGCCGGATACGCCTGCGGGCGCGAGCTGCTGCGGCTGCCGGACCGGCCCACCGCGGTGTTCGCGGGCAACGACCTGCAGGCCCTCGGCCTGTACGAGGCGGCCCGCGAGCTCGGCCTGCGCATCCCGCAGGACCTGAGCGTGGTCGGGTTCGACGACCTGCCCGCGGCCCGCTGGGTCGGACCGCCGCTGACCACGGTGCGCCAGCCGCTGGCCGAGATGGCCGCGGCCGCCGCCCGGATCGTGATCGACCTCGCCCGCGGCCGGCGCCCCTCCGCGCTGCGCATCGAACTGGCCACCGAACTGGTCGAACGCGCGAGCACGGCCGCGCCGCGCAAGCCCTGAGCGCGCCCGCGCCCACCGCAGGACCCGCACCGCCCGGCCCGCGCCGGGCGCACCCGCCGAGAATCTCAGGGTGCGCACAGCGCGGGCTTTATCCACGGGCTGCGGGCGCACACCTGCGCATTTCCGAGATCATTCGCCGCGCCGATCTCCGCATTCCCTCGACGGGATCAGGGAATTCGCCGCGCCGCGCGGTTGACGTTCGCCCGAGCGCGGCGTAATTTCCAAGCGGCCGACTCGAAACTCGTACCGAAACATTCGGAGGTCTCGGTGCAAGACTCGGACCCGCCGCTGTCCGCCCTGGCCACACCGACGCGGCCGGCGGCCCGGGTGGCGCTCGTGGGCACCGGCTCGATCGCGGAACTTGCGCACCTGCCCGCGCTGCGCGCGCTGGGGCCGCGGGTGGACCTCGTGTCGGTGGTGGACACCGATGCCGGGCGGCTCGCCGACTTCGCCGCGCGGCACGCGATCCCGGCCGCGCGTGCCTCGGTGGACGAGATGCTCGCGCTCGACCGGCCCGACCTGGTCCACCTGTGCACCCCGCCGGCCGCGCACGCGCCGGACGCCGTGCGGTGCCTCGCCGCCGGTGCCTGGGTGCTGATCGAGAAGCCCCCGGCGCGTTCGCTGGCCGAGTACGACCGGATCGCCGCGGCCGAGGGACCTTCGGGCCCTTACGCCTCCGTGGTCTTCCAGCACCGCTTCGGCGCGGCCGGGCTGCGCCTGGCCCGGCTGGCCCGCGCCGGAACCCTGGGCCGGGCGCTGGTCGCGCAGTGCGTCACGGCCTGGTACCGCGGTCCGGCGTACTACGAGGTGCCGTGGCGCGGCCGCTGGGAGACCGAGGGCGGCGGTCCCACCATGGGACACGGCATCCACCAGATGGACTTGATGCTCGCCGTGCTCGGCGAGTGGGACGAGGTGCGGGCGGTCACCGCGACGCTGGATCGGCCGGTGGAGACCGAGGACGTCTCGGCGGCGGTCGTGCGCTTCGCCTCCGGGGCCGTGGCGACCGTGCTCAACAGCGTGCTCTCGCCGCGCGAGGAGAGCTACCTGCGCTTCGACTTCACCCGGGCCAGCGTGGAGGTGCGCCACCTCTACGGCTACCGGGACGCCGACTGGACCTTCACCCCCGCGCCCGACGCCGCGCCGACCGGGGCCGCCGCGGCCTGGGCAGATCAGGGCACGGACATACCGAGCTCGCACACGGCGCAGCTGGCGCATCTGGTGGGCGCGTGGGAACGCGGTGAGCGGCCGCCGTTGAGCGGAGCCGAGGGCCGGGCGGCACTGGAGCTGATCACCGCGATCTACCGGTCCGCGGCCACCGGGCTGCCGGTGCGGCGCGCGGATCTGGGCCCGCACGACCCGTTCTACCACCGGCTGGACGGGGGCGGCGCGAGCGGCGGCGACGGTTCCGGCGTCGACCTCGGCGCCGCCAAGCACGCCCCGCGGCTGAGCCACGACGCCGCGGCGGCCCGGATCTGCGTGCACGCGGCCGGAACCGAGCTGCTGCGCTACCACTACCGGCCCGCGATCGACCCGTTCGAGTGCCCGGCGCCGTACTTCCACCCGCTGCGCACGCTCTCGGGCGGCGTGGTCACCACGCACCGGCCGCACGACCACCGCTGGCACAAGGGTCTGGCGATGACGGCCTCGCACCTGTCCGGCCAGAACTTCTGGGGCGGCGTCAGTTACGTGCACGGCGCGCCGAACGGCGGCTACGTGGTGCTGCCGAACGTCGGCCGACTCGAGCACGACGGCTTCGCCGAGCCGGATGGCACAGGGCTCGGATTCACCGAGTCAGTGGACTGGGTCACCGCGGCCGGCGAGCGGGTGCTGCGCGAGGAACGCCGGGTGCGCGTGGTCGACGTCGATCCGGACGAGGGGCACTGGACGCTCGAGTTCGACACCGCGCTGCGCAACGTCAGCGGGCGCACGCTGGAGTTCGGCAGCCCGACCGTGGCCGGGCGCGAACTGGCCGGCTACACCGGGTTCTTCTGGCGCGGCCCGCGCTCGTTCGCCGGCGGGCGGATCCTGGCCGGGGGCGGGCTCGAGGGGCCCGCGGTGATGGGCAGGACCGCGCCCTGGCTCGGCTACACCGGCAGCTTCGACGACCGCGACGGCCAGGCCACGCTGCTGTTCCGGGCCGCCCCCGACACCCCGGGCGGCGACCCGCACTGGTTCGTGCGGGCCGAGCCGTTCGCCGCGGTCAACCCGTCGCTCGCGTTCTTCGAGGCGCTGGAGCTGCCCGCGGACGAGACGCTGGCCCGCCGCTACCGGCTGACCGTGGCCGACGGCGCCTGGGACCGGGCCGCGATCGAGGCGCACCTGTCCGGGCGGCCCTGGTGAACGCGGCGGGGCCGGCCTCGCGGCGGCCCGGATTCCCCGGCGGCACGGCGGTATCAGGGCTCTCGGTCTACCGGCAGGCCGCGCCGGACGGGCTGTGCGGCGGCTCCCCGCACGTGCACCTCGCCTGCACCGAGTCCTACCTCGTGGTCGGCGGCGAGGGCGAGCTGCACACGCTCACCGCCACCGGTGCCCTCCGCACGCCGCTGCGTGCCGGAACGGTGGCCTGGTTCGGCCCCGGCACCATCCACCGCGCGGTGAACCGGGACGGGGCGCTGCGTGCCGTCGTGCTGATGGACAACAGCGGGCTGCCCGAGGCGGGCGACGCCGTGCTGACCTTCCCGCCGGAGATCCTGGCCGACCCCGAGGCGTATCAGGACGCGGCGACGGCCCGGGACGAGGCGCAGGCGCTGCGGCGGCGGGATCTGGCCGTGACCGGGTACCTTCGGCTGGCCGAGGCGGTGGCCGCGGGCGAGCACGCGGTCCTCGAGGAGTTCTACCGGGCCGCGACGGCCCTGCGCGCGGACCGGTTCGAGGCCTGGGAAGCGGTCTGGCGCGACGGCGCCCTGGCCGCCGCGCAGCGCACCGCCGGGCACCTCGCGGCGCTGCGCGAAGGCCGGATCGAGCACCTGCTCGGCGCCGGGCTCGGCGTCGAGGCCTCGGGCGCGCCCGAGGCGCGCGCCTTCGGGATGTGCGGCCGCCTCGACCGCTACACGCTGGAAGTACCCTGACGCACCCGGTGCGGCCGGGCCGGGGCGGGCCGAGGCAGGGCGTGAAAGTTTCCAGGAGCTCATCAGGCACTTCACGGGGTTTCGTCAGGATTTGTTGGCATTCGCGGGCGTTCGCCCTAGCGTCCCGGGCTAACGAAAGGAGAACCCCATGCTTGACAGCAGCCTGGCCGAACCACGGCCGGTCCGAGCACCGGCGGTGCAGCGGGCCCGCGCCTTCCGGGCCACGGCCGCCACCACCGCGGTGGCCGTCATCGCCGGCTTGGTCGTGTTCGGCGGCGCGCACAAGGCCTTCGCGGCCGACTCCGCCACCATCAACGGCGCCACCACATACCAGACCATCACCGGGTTCGGCGCCTCCGAGGCCTTCGGTGAGGCCCAGACGGTGATGAACTCCTCCAGCGCCGTGCAGCAGGCGGTGCTGGCTGACCTCTACAGCCCGACCACCGGCGCCGGCCTCAACATGCTGCGCAACGAGGTCAGCGCCGACTCGGGCGCCACCATCGAGCCGACCGCCCCGTCCAGCCCGACCGCGACTCCCGCCTACGCCTCGCTCGCCTCGATCAGCCAGGACGCCGGCCAGCTCTGGTTCGCCCAGCAGATCAAGGCGGACTACGGCGTGACCAACGTGTTCGCCGACGCGTGGAGCGCCCCGGCGTTCATGAAGACCAACGACTCCGCCGACAACGGCGGCGCCGTGTGCGGTCTGACCGGCGCGACCTGCAGCAGCGGCAACTGGGTGCAGGCGTACTCCAACTACCTCGAGCAGTACGCGGCGGACTACGCGGCCGCCGGGGACCCGCTCACCTACATCGGCCCGGAGAACGAGGCCAACCTCTCCACCAGCTACGACAGCATGCAGCTGAGCGCGTCCCAGACGGCCCAGCTGCTCGACACCCTCGGCCCGACGATCGCGAACTCCGGCCTGTCCACCCAGGTCGAGTGCTGCGCGACCGAGGGCTGGGACTACGCGCAGACCTACGCCGCCGCGATCGAGGCCGACTCGACCGCGAACCAGTACACGAAGGTGTTCACCAGCCACGGCTACACCCAGGCGCCCGCCTCGGCCCTGAGCGGCTGGAGCAAGCCCGCGTGGGAGACCGAGTGGTCCACCTTCGAGACCTGGGACCCGGCCTGGGACGACAACACCGACGCCTCCGGACTGACCTGGGCGACGAACATCTACAAGGGCCTGACCTCGGCCAACCTCAGCGCCTTCCTCTACTGGTGGGGCAGCACGACCCCGTCGGAGAACGGTGACAACGAGGGCCTGCTGGAGATCAACGGCAGCACGGTCACCCCGGCCGGGCGGCTGTGGGCCTTCGCCAACTACAGCCGCTACATCAAGCCGGGCGCGGTGCGCATCGCCACCACGACCAGCAACAGCGCGCTGGACCTGAGCGCGTTCAAGAACCCGGACGGCACCATCGCCGTGGTCGCGCTCAACACCGGCACCGCCGCCGACACCGTCGGCTACACCCTCAGCGGCACCGGGATCACCAACGGCACCGCGGTTCCGGTGCTGACCAACGGCTCCAACAACGCGGCGACGCAGTCCTCGATCGCGGTCAGCGGCGGCGCTTTCACCGCCAGCGTCCCGGCCCGTTCGCTCGAGACCTTCGTGATCAGCAACGGCGGCAGCTCCAGCGCCTCGGCGTCGGCCTCCGCCTCGGCGTCCGCTTCGCCGTCCGCGTCCGCCTCGGCCTCCGCGTCCCCGTCCGCCTCGGCGTCGGCCTCGGCCTCGCCGTCCGCGAGCGCGAGCGCCAGCGCGACCAGCGGCGCCTCGTGCACCGTGCAGTACTCCACCACCTCGCAGTGGGCCGGCGGCTTCACCGCGAACGTGGTGATCACCGACAACGGCTCGTCCGCGATCAATGGCTGGACACTGAAGTACACGTTCCCCGGGGATCAGAAGATCACCAATGCCTGGAACGCGGTGACCAGTCAGAGCGGCGAGGCGATAACCGCGACCAACGAGAGTTACAACGCCTCGATCAGTCCAGGGGGCAATACCAGCTTCGGCTTCCAGGGCACCTGGACGAACAGTGACGCCGTACCCACGGCGTTCTCGCTCAACGGCGTGACCTGCGCCACCTAGCACCCGGCCCGCTCCCGCACCACGACAATGACAGTGCCCTGCCAGACCACCGGTCCGGCAGGGCACTGTCGTGTGCGCGTCAGTGTCCGAGCAGCGGCGGGTTCGCCTCCTGCGCCAGCTGCAGCGCCTGCTGCGGGAACCAGGCGCCCGCGGCCGGGTCGGTCAGGCCCCACAGCGGGTCGAACAGGCTCTGGTCCGCGGTGTCGGTCGGCCAGCCGGTCTGGGTGTAGGCGGAGTAGTCCCAGGCGCGCACGCCGCCCGCGGCGTCGCACTGGCCGTCGGACTGCCCCGGGGTCTTGACCCACAGGTACGCGTCGAGCAGCGGCACGCCGGTCTGCGCGGTCGGGCGCAGGCCGAGGCCGGAGGCCGGCGGGTTGCACCAGTTGCCCGACACCAGCGTGGAGATCACCGAGGCCGACTGGTTGTAGGGCGCGGCGGCGTAGGCGGCCATGGCGTTCGGGCCCTGGCCGTTGCGGCTGGTGTCGATCACGTAGTGGGTGGCGGCCACGGCGCCGTCCATGTTGGCCGCGTACCACTGCGTGGTCAGGTCCCAGGTGCTGAAGTCGCTCTGCGTCGCCGGGTAGTACTGGCTGGCGCAGTCGCCGGGGTTGCCGTAGGCCCAGTGCGAGGGGTCGGTGGTGATGGCGATGCAGTCGGAGATCCACTGGCCGTAGTCGGTCAGCTCGTTGTCCGGCTGGTAGTTCGAGACGTTCAGGTAGAAGCCCTGCGCCTGCTGCACGTCGCCGAGCAGGAGCCGCTGGGTCATGGTGCCGACCGACTGCCAGCCGCTGTGCGTGCCGTCGAGGTAGACGTCGGTGTTCGGCTTGGCCTCGAGCGCGCCGACGGCGTCGTCGACCTCGGCGTAGCGGTCGGCGTCGGTGAACGGGTACGTGCCGGTGCCGAAGCCGCCGCAGTTGGACGGCAGGTTGCCCAGGGCGTCGGGCTCCAGGATCACCACGGCGTTGCCGTCGCCGATTCCCGCCGCGAAGGCCGAGATCCAGGCCTCGTAGGAGGCCGCGTCGAGCGCGCCGCCGGCCGAGTACTGGGCGCAGTCACGACCCGGGATGTCGTAGGCGACCAGGACCGGGACGGCGTTCTCCAGCGCGGCCTCGACCATGGTCTGGTGCACCTGCGTGCGCACCTGGTCGGGCGTGCCGCCGGTGAACCACACGGCCTGCGGGGTGGCCTCCATCGTGGTCAGCAGCGCGGCGTCCTTGAGGTCGCCGCCCTTGGCCAGCTGCACGATCTGGCTCACCGCGGCGCTGGTGGGCGGCGGCACGAACAGGCGCGCGTGCGCCGGCAGCGTGTGGCCGTCCGCGCTGGACGCGGCGGCCTGGGCCGAGCCGGGAACCGCGCAGACGCCGAGCGCGGCCAGGGCGAGCGCGGCCAGTAGGGCCGGGCGGCGCGTGCGGGCCCGGGGATGCTTGGGAGGCTGCAACACAACTCCTCGATCTGTCCCTCGCGGGGTGGACGAAAACTGGTGACGACGCGGTGACGCTACGGTCTGCGCGCGCGATGTCAACACTCTGAGCCGAGCCGACCGGCGGGAGCGGCCGGACCGGCCGCGACGAGGGCGCGGGAGCCGCCGGCCCGGTGCCGGGGCGTGAAACTTTCACACCCCGGCCCGGCGGCCGACGGCATAATCGGGGACGTGTCCGAGTCCGAATCCCTCGAACTGACCGACGAATCCGAAGAATTCCGCGCGGACGCGTCCGCGGCGCCGGGCCTGCGCGAACCTGCCGACGCCGCGGCGGGCGGGCCGGAGACGGCCGGATCCGCGCAGGGCGAGGCCGAGGGCGGGCAGCGGGTGAGCTGGGCCGAGTGCTTCTTCGACCTCGTCGTCGCGCTCGCGGTCACCGACGTCTCCCGACAGCTGCAGCTGGCCCCGGACTGGGGCGCGCTCGGCCGCTCGCTGCTGCTGCTGATCCCGTTCTGGTGGGGCTGGGTCGGTACCGCGCTGCTGTTCAACGGGCTGCGGATGACGCCGGCCCGCAAGCACCTGCTGCTGCTCGGTATCGCGCTCGGCGCCCTGCTCATGTCGACCTGTGTGGCCGGGGCGTACGGCGCGCGCGGGGTGTTCTTCGGGCTGTCGTACCTGTGTGTCCGGGTTCTGCTGGGCGTGCCGATGCGGGCTCGCGGCGTGTTCGGGCTGCGGCTGGACCCGTTCACCGTCAGCCTGTTCATCGGCGCGCCGCTGTACGTGATCGGCGGCCTGACGCCGAACCCCTTCCGGGTGTGGATCTGGCTGTTGGCGGCGTGCGTGGAGATCGGGTCCACGGCCGTGCGCCCGCGCCGCTTCGCGCACATGCGCTGGGAACCGGCCCATCTGCCGGAGCGCTTCGGCCTTTTCGTGATCATCGTGCTGGGCGAGACGATCGCGACGATCGGCTCCCAGGCGGCCGCGCACACGATGAGCCCGGCCGTGGTGATCGCGCTGATCCTGGCCTTCGTGCTGGCCGCCGGACTGTGGTGGGCGTACTTCCCGATGGCGATGCCGGCGATCGAGTTCGCCATGCGTACCACCGTGATCCAGACCAGGATCGTGCGCGACGTGTTCAGCTACGGCCACCTGCTGCTGGCCGCCGGAGTGCTGCTGACGGCCGCCGGCTCGTCCGTGCTGGTGGCCGAGCCGACCCGGCACCCGCACGGGGTCACCGCGTACCTGGCCGGCCTGGGCGTGGCGCTCTACATCCTCGCCTTCTGCCACAACCGCCACAAGATGTTCGGCGGCGTGGGCACCCTGCGCGCGGCGGCCACGGTGTTGGCCGCGGCCTGCGCGTGCACCGCGCCGCTGCTGCCCGGCTGGGCGACGCTGGCGGTCAACGACGCGATCCTGCTGACGCTGCATCTGGTCGAGGACTGGCGGGTGCGCACCGGCCGGCCGCTCCTGCTGCTGCCCTGGCCCCGGCACGCCTCCGCCTGACCCGCACGGCACCACCCAGCGACGCCACAGGGCCGTTTGACCGCACGGGGGCGTGCTGCGCAGAACGGGGGACTGCGCTGCCTCGCGGCGCCGCGCCGCCCGTACACCAAGATCAGCGCGGGTTACGATCGAATCGTCTGACATCCGGGACATCGCATGTCCTGTGAGTGGTTCGGAGCGGGCCACCCCGACGTCCGCAGCACCGCCGTAAGACCCCTGAGGAGGAAATCGTGGTCGCCACCGACCAGGCCGCCGCGGCTCCCGCGCCCACTCCGGCCGCGGCGCCGAGCTTCGCCCAGGCGCTGGCCGCCGGGCCGATCGTGCTCGACGGAGGACTGTCCAACCAACTCGAGGCGCAGGGCCAGGATCTGCGCGACGCGCTCTGGTCGGCCCGGCTGCTCGCGGACGACCCGGACCAGATCACCGCGGCGCACGCGGCGTACTTCGCCGCGGGCGCGCAGGTGGCGATCACCTCGAGCTACCAGGCCAGCTTCCCGGGCTTCGCGGCCCGCGGCATCGGCCGGGAGCAGGCCGCGGCGCTGCTGCGGCGCAGCGTGGAGCTGGCCAGGCGGGCGCAGCGGGACGCGGACGAGGGCGACCTGCGCGCCGGAGCGGCGCCGCGGGGCCGGTGGGTGGCGGCGTCGGTCGGGCCGTACGGCGCGGTGTTGGCCGACGGCTCGGAGTACCGCGGCCGCTACGGGCTCTCGGTGGCGCAACTCGAGGCCTTCCACGCCCCGCGGCTCGAGACGCTGATCGCCGCCGGGCCCGACCTGCTGGCGCTGGAGACCATCCCGGACGCGGACGAAGCCAGGGCTCTGATGAATCTGGTGCGCGGGTCCGGCGTGCCGTGCTGGCTCTCGCTGAGCGCGACCGGCGCGTGCACCCGGGCCGGACAGGCCCTGAGCAACGCCTTCGCGCTCGCCGCGGACGTGGACGAGGTGGTCGCGGTGGGCGTGAACTGCTGCACGCCGCAGGACGTGCGCGCGGCGGTGGAGATCGCGGGCGCGGTCACCGGCAAGCCGGTGGTGGTCTACCCGAACAGCGGCGAGGTCTGGGACGCCGAGGCGCGCTCCTGGCACGAGGAGTCCTCGTTCGACGCCGGCCTGGTGCGCGACTGGATCGGCGCCGGGGCCCGGCTGATCGGCGGCTGCTGCCGGGTGGGCCCGGCCGCGATCGGCGAGGTGGCCGCGGCGGTGCGCGCGGCGTCACAGGACACGTACACCAGCGGCGGTGCGGGCGGCGGCTCGGGCGCGGGGGCGAGCGCGGGCACGGCGGAGGCGGTCGCGTTCGTGGAGCGGAGCCGGGCGAAGTTCGCCCGACCCCGCGCATTGCGCCGCTGAGCCGCTCACGCGCCGAACTGACGCGCCGTCGGGCGCCCGCGCTACGCGTAGACGCCGTCCAGCCAGGCCTGCCAGGCGGCGGTCGCGGCGGCTGTGTCGACGTCCTCGGCGAACAGGTGGTGCGCCGCGTCGACCGTGCCGCCGAACGCGTCCCGGCCGTAGAAGCGGTAGAGCGAGTCGGGGCAGCGCAGGCCGACGAAGTGCGGGGTCAGATAGTCGAGCACGGATTCGACCCAGCCGTAGCCGGGGACCTCCAGCGAGACCGGGTCGCCCACCCGGCTCTGCTCGGTCAGGCCGAGCGCCGTCTTGAGCGGGCCGACCGAGCCGGGCTCGGCCGAGGCCTTGGGCCCGGCCACGGCCACGTACGCGACCGGGCGGCCGGCGAAGAACTCCAGGTACTGGCCCAGGCTGTGCAGGTAGAAGTCGGTGTGCGCGCCGATGCCGTCGTACTGGTCCTCCCAGTCGTCCTGCATCAGCACGCCGGAGTGCACGTAGCGCAGCACGGCCACGCCCCCGTCCCGGCCCTCGATCAGGTAGTCGAGGGCGTTGAAGAACTCCTCGGGCCCCTCCACCCGGATGTGCACGTGCTCCGGCGGGCTCCAGACCTTGACCTTCGGGTCCTCCGGGCCGAGGCCGCCGACTGAGGGCGAGGTCTCCACCGGGAACATCCAGGCGGCGGTCTCCCGGGTGACGGCGGCGAAGACCTGTTCGGGCGTGGCCGGCAGCACCACTTCGCGGCGTACTTCGAACTGCTGGGACATGCTCACTCCTCGGGGGTTTCGGGTGGCGGGGGCGAGGTCTCCGGAGTCGCGGTGAGGCTCGGATGCAAAGCTACGATGACGCGGTGCCTGCGGCCGCCCGGCGCGCCCTCGTCGTGGTAGCGCGCCACCAGTTCGCGCACCGCCAGTCCCAGTTCCTCGGCGAACGCGGCCCGGTCGGCGGCGTTGGCGAAGCGGACCTCGCCGTCCACGGCGAAGGTGGCCAGCGGCTTGCCCGCCTTGCGCGCCCCGCGCACCAACTCCCCCACCTCGCGCAGCAGCCGCGCGGAGAGCGCGAGCAGCCAGCGGGCGGAGAGCTGGTCCGGAGACCGGTCGGGATCGGGGGCGAGCTCGGCCAGGGCGGCCGGGGAGATCACGAACGCGGGGGCGCTGGCGCGCAGCACCCGCTCGACCATGTTCCCGCGGCGGCGTTCCTCGACCAGCTCGACCAGGCCGTGCTCCTCCAGGTCGCGCAGGTGGTAGTTGGCCTTCTGCCTGGTCAGTCCGACCCGCTTGGCCACGGTGCTGGCCGAGCCCGGCTCGGTCAGCGCAGCCAGCAGCCGGGAACGGACCGGGTCGAGCGCGCTGCACGCGGCTCCCGGGTCGGCGATGACGGCGATCTCCTGCATGTCTCAAGGCTGCCACCGACAATAATTCCCGTCAAGGCAGGAGAATTTGTCGGACGGCGTCCGGCCGCGGCGCACGTCGTCGCCGGGGCGGCGGGCGTGCGCGGGCGCGCGGCGAGGTGAACCGCCGGGCGTCGGGCGCCGTGCACAGGGGTGTGAGCACACGCGGGAGTGCCGGAACCGTCTTCGCCCCGGCCGCCCCGGATACTATGGTCGAACACTCAGACCCCCGGACCGGAGCGGAGCTGGTGAAGCGCTCATTCGGCGGAGCACGCGCGTCCGGCGCGCAGGACGGCGGGTCCGGCGCGTCCGGAAACGCCGCGCGCGCGGACGAGGCGCGGCTGCGTGCGCTCTACGACCAGTACGGCGGCCAGCTGTTCGGCTACGTGCTGCGCCAGACGCACGGCGATCGGCAGGCGGCCGAGGACATCGTGCAGGAGACGCTGCTGCGTGCCTGGACGCACCCGGACGCACTGGACCCGGCCAAGGGCTCGGTGCGCGCGTGGCTGTTCGCGGTGGCGCGCAACCTGGTGATCGACGCCGCCCGGGCCCGCCAGGCCAGGCCGCGCGAGATCGCCTCGGAGCGGCTCGGCGAGGACTGGGCCTCCTCGGTGCCCGATCCCGGCGAGGACGCGTTCGACCGCAGCCTGGACGCCCTGCAGGTGGCCGAGGTGCTCGAGGCGCTCAGCCCGGAACACCGTTCGGTGCTGGTGGAGACCTACTATCGAGGGGCCACGGTGGCGGAGGCGGCCAAGACGCTCGGCGTGCCTCCGGGGACCGTGAAGTCCCGCACGTACTACGCGCTGCGCGCGTTGCGGTCGGCCTGTGCGGAAAGGGGGCTGACCCGATGACCGAAGAAGAGTTCCACCCCTGGCTCGCGGAGCTCGGCGCCTATGTGGTCGGCGCACTCGAGCCGGACGAGGCGCAGGCCCTGCGCCGGCACCTGGGCACCTGTCCGGTGTGCCAGGCGCAGTACGCGGAGCTGAGCTCCGCGGCCGGCCTGCTGGCCACGGTACCGGCCGAGGCCTTCGAGGCGGCGGACGGACGATCCGCCGCACACCTCGCCGGGCCCGACCCGGCGATGTGGGAGCGCCTGCGCGCGCGGGCCGGCCTGGCCGACGCCGCGCAGCCCGCCACGCGCCCGGCCCCGAC
>NZ_JAGSOG010000180.1 GCF_018139695.1 Actinospica durhamensis
GGGGTGGGCTGTGACCGGCTCGTGCTCGACGACGTGGTGGGCGAGGGCAAGGCCGCGCTGCATCTGCGGCACGGTGGGCGGGTGGTCGGGTCGGAGAAGCGTTCGATGCTTGATCTCGTCAAGCTCGATCGGGCGCAGTTCGCCGCGTGGGCCGCGCCGTCGGCTGCGAACGGCGGTTACCGCTTCGACTACTGGGCTCTGCCGACTTCGGACGACCGGGCAGCTGCGCTGGCGGTGGCCACTGATGCGATGAACGACGCGCCGCATGGCGAGTTGGAGATCGAGCGGGAGCCGATCGCGGTCGAGCAGTTGCAGAAGGCCGAGCGCGCGGCCGTGGAGCTTGGGATGCGCGGACACTTCGTCGCCGCGCTGACCGACTCGGGTGAGATCGCGGGCTACAGCAATGTCTTCATTTTTCCCGGCTCGATGCCGATGGCCAGCGTCGGCGCCACCGCCGTGGTCGCGGCGCACCGCGGCCATGGGCTTGGCCTGCGCCTGAAGGCGGACCTCACGCTGCGGCTGCTGGAGCTCGAGCCGCACATGACGTCGATCGAGACCTGGAACAACGGGGAGAACGAGCCGATGCTGCGGGTCAACCGGATGCTCGGCTACGAACTCGCGGACGAGTGGAACGGGTTCCAGTACGACCTCTGACGCGAACGGCCGGGATTCGGCGCAGAATGAGGCCCATGACTTCACACGCGCCGCACTCCGGACCGTCCGTGCGTCCGCAGCCGATGATCGCGGTGGCCGACGTCGGGGCCTCGAGCCGGTGGTACCAACTGGTCCTCGGGGCTACGAGCGGCCACGGTGGCGGCGAATATGAGCAGTTGCTCGTCGACGGGTCGATGGTCATGCAGCTGCACCTGCTCGAGGAAGCCCATCACCACGGCACCATCGGGAACCCGTCGGCCGCGCTGGGCAACGGCGTCGCGCTCTGGTTCGAGGCCGACGGGTTCGACGAGGCCGTGGCACGCTGCCACGGCGCCGACGTGCGGATCGAGACGGACGTGCACACCAATCCCAACGCCGGGCATCGGGAGATCTGGCTGCGGGACCCCGACGGTTATCTGGTCGTGTTGGCCGAGCGGTAGCAGTGGCGAGCAGTGGCGGCAGCGGCAGCAGGGGCGGTACCTCAGCCCAGGCTCACGCCGTTCGCTGAGCGGGACTGGATTGCGTCGAGGGCAGCCAGCGTGGCGAGGGTGCTCGGGTCGCGGGTGAGGGAGCCGGCCGCGAGGTTGGCTTCGAGGTGCTCGACGCTCGCGGTGCCGGGGATGAGCAGCACGTTCGGGGCGTGGTGCAGTAGCCAGGCGAGGCCGACCTGCGCGGGGGCGACGCCGAGGGTGTGTGCGGCCTCGATGACGGCGGGGTCGTCGCCGACCTTGGGCATGCCGGGGAACGCGCCGCCGAGCGGGAAGAACGGCACCCAGGCGATCTGCTCGTCCACGCACAGCCGCAGCATCTCCTCGTCGTCCCGGGAGACGAGGCTGTACGAGTTCTGCACGCACACGATCCCGGCGGGCAGGGCGCGCCGCAGGCCGTCGAGGGCGATGCTGCTCAGGCCGATTCCGCCGATCTTGCCCTCGTCTCGCAGCGCGGTCATCACCGCGAGCTGGTCGTCGAGGTCGACGATCTGGTCGCCGGAGGCCCGCAGGCCGGGGCCGACGTCGAGGCGGCGCAGGTTCACCACGGGGATCTGGTCCAGGCCCAGCGACGCGAGATTGTCCTCGACGCTCGCCCGCAGCTGCTCGGGGCGCTGCGCCGGACGCAGCGGGATCGGGCCGTCCGGATCGGGGTCCGCCCCGACCTTGCTGGCGACCACCACGCCGTCCTCGGGGCGCAGGGCGTCGCGGATCACGCCGTTGACGAAGCCGTCGCCGTAGAACTGGGCGGTGTCGACGTGGTCTACGCCGAGCTCCACCGCTCGGCGCAGCAACGCGATCGCGGCGGGGCGGTCGGTGCGCAGTCGCTCGAGCTGCATCGCGCCGTAGCCGATGCGGGCGACCTGGTGGGCGCCGAGGGGGCCGATGCCGCCCGGGCGCGGGGCGTGCGTGTGGGCGGTGTCGGCAGTGCCGGCGGCGGGGGTCTGGGGAGTGCTGGGCACGGTCACGGGAGTGCCTTCCACGTGAGAGGATGGATAAGCGGAGTCGCCTCCGCATAATCGACTCTAGCACGTTACCGGAGGTGCCTCCGCTTTGATGGCCGTCGAACCGCCGACACCCGGAGCCAAGCCGCGCCAGACCCGCGCCCCGCGCGCCGACGCGCAGCGCAACCGCGACCGGCTGGTCGAGGTCGCGCGGGCCGCGTTCGCCGCGCAGGACTCGGTCACCCTCGAGGGCATCGCCAAGGACGCGGGCGTGGGCATCGGCACGCTCTACCGGCACTTCCCGACCAGGGAAGACCTGGTGGAGGCGGTGTACGCGGCGGAACTCGACGAGGTGACCGCCGCCGCCCCCGACCTGCTGCGCGAACTCGCGCCGGACGAGGCGCTGCGGGCGTGGCTGGGCCGCTACGCCGCCTTCGTCGCGACCAAGCGCGGCATGCTCGAGACCCTGCGCGCCAGCTGGGCCTCGGGCCGGCTCGCCATACCGACCACCCGCGAGCGCATCACCGCCGCCGTCGCCGCGATCCTCGCCCGAGGCGCCGAGACCGGCACCCTGCGCGCAGACGTGGAGCCGGACGACGTGGTCGCCATGCTGCTCGGTATCTTCTTCACCCGCGTGGCCGAGGGGACCGATGCCGACGAGAAGCACGGCCACGACGGGCAGACCGCGCGGTTGCTGGACCTGGTCGTCGACGCCGCCCGGCCGCGCGCTCAGTAGACCAGCGTGTGCTTGTGGACGTAGATGACCAGGGTCGGGTACTCCTGGTCGAGTTCCTGCGTGGACTGATACACGTGGCGGACCTTCCCGGCGTGCCGGACCACGGGGACCTGCGTGGTGACGTGGATCAGCTCGCCGTCGAACGGACCGCCGCGCAGGACGGCGTTCGGTGCGGGCGCGTCGGAGGGCTGGCGGTCGTCCATGCCTCGATCTGACGGCGTGACGCGGATCCGCGCAATCCGTCGCGGCCATGCGGGGCCGGTCGCGGCGTGAGCGGACGAACCGGCCCGGCGGGGGAGTGTTCCCCTGCCGGGCCGGCCGCCGTGCGCTTGCGTATCAGAGGGCGTCGGTCATACCACGATGTGGTCGATGTCCGGGGCGTAGGCGCTCGCGTTGGAGAACTCGATGGTGTTGGTCCCGGCCTTGAGCGTCACGGTGACGGTCTTGGTCTGGACGTTGTTCCAGTTGCCGTCGCCGGTCCCGGTGAACGAGACCGTCGTGGCGGTCCCGTTGACGGTGAGGGTGGCAGAGCGGCCGGAGTCGCCGTCGATGTAGGCGATGGTCAGCGGGTAGTTTCCGGCGGTGGCCTCGGTCACGTTGGTGAAGGTCAGTGTGCCGCCCTCGCCGATGTAGCCGACCGCCTTGCCGTCGAGGCAGGCCGAGCAGGTCTGCACGACCGCGCCGCCGGCCAGGGTGTTGGCGGAGGCGTCGGCCTCGTAGACGGTGCCCGAGCTACCGCTGCTGCCGCCCGAGTTGAGTGTGATCTGGTCGAAGTCGGGCGCGTAGGCGCTGGCGTTGGAGAACTCGATGGTGTTGGTCCCGGCGTTGAGCGTCACGGTGACGGTCTTCGTCTGGAGAGTGGTCCAGTTGCTGTTGTTGGTCCCGGTGAACGTGACCGTGCTCGCGGTTCCGTTGACGGTCAGGGTCGCGTTGCGGCCCGCGTCGCCGTCGATGTACTTGACGGTCAGCGTGTAGCTGCCGGCGCTGGTGGCGCTGACGTTCGGGAACGTCAGGGTGCCGCCTTCGCCGACGTAGCCGACCTCCTGGCCGCCGGAACAGGCCGAGCAGGACGCGATGGTCGCTCCGCCGGCCAGCGTGTTGGCGGTGGATTCGGCCTCGTAGCCGGTGGTGCCGCTCGCCACGGTCGCCACCGCCAGCCCGCCGGACTGGGCCGAGGTGTCGTTGGACGAGTCGTACGCGGCGACGGTGTACGTGTAGGACGTCGACGCGCTCAGGCCCGTGTCGGTGTAAGAGGTCGAGGTCGAGGTGCCGACCTTGGTTCCGTTGCGGTAGACGTCGTACCCGGCCACTCCGGCGCCGCCGCTCGACGCGCCCCAGGAGATCTGGACGCTGCTCGAGCTCTCCTGGTCCGCCGTGACGCCGCTCGGGACGCTCGGCGGCGAGCAGGTCGTACAGGTGGCCGCCGCCGTCGAGACGGTGACGGAGCTGGACTGGGCGGAGGTGTCCCCGGCCGAGTCGTAGGCGTCCACCGTGTAGGTGTAGGACGTCGACGCGGTCAGGCCCGTGTCGGTGTAAGAGGTCGAGGTCGAGGTGCCGACCTTGGTTCCGTTGCGGTAGACGTCGTACCCGGCCACTCCGGAGCTGCCGGTCGACGCGGTCCAGCTCAGGCTGATCGAGCTGGCCGTCTGGCTCGGCGAGGTGAGCCCGGTGGGCACGCTGGGCGTGCTGCCGGAGGCGCTGAGCGAGACGGTGGACGCGCTGACCGAGGTCGAGGCCGCGGAGGTGTCCCCGGCCGCGTCGAAGGCCTTGACCGTGTACGTGTACGAAGTCCCGGCGGCCAGGCCGGTGTCGGTGTAGATGGTCGGCGTCGCGGCGCCGGCGGTGCCCTGCTCGGTGGCGGTGGTGGTGCCCACGAGCGTGCCGTTGCGGTAGACGTCGTACCCCGCGATCGCGCCGAGGCCGCCGGTGGAGGTCGGCGCGGTCCAGGACAGGTCGATCGCGCTGCCGGTCTGGCTCGGCGAGGCCAACGCGGTCGGGGCGCCCGGCGCGGTCGTGGCCAGGGACGCGCCGGTGGTGATGTTGACCGGGCTGGACGAGGCCGAGACGTTGCCGCTGGGGTCGTATGCCTTGACCGTGTACTGATACGCGGTGGCGCCGGCCAGCTCGATGTCGGTGTAGTTCGCGAACGTGGTCGAGCCGACGAGGGTGCCGTTGCGGTAGACGTGGTAGCCCGCCACGCCGGTGTCGTCGGAGGACTGGGTCCAGCTGAGCGTGGCCGAGTCCCCGGTGACGTTCGAGCCGGCGAGGTTCGCCGGGGCCGAGGGCGCGGTGGTGTCGGTGCCGTTCGTCGTGGACGCGGAGACCGCGGTGGAGGCCGCGGAGGTGTCCCCGGCCGCGTCGAAGGCCTTGACGGTGTAGCTGTGCGCGGAGCT
Organism: Actinospica durhamensis; assembly: GCF_018139695.1. Lineage (GTDB taxonomy): Bacteria > Actinomycetota > Actinomycetes > Streptomycetales > Catenulisporaceae > Actinospica > Actinospica durhamensis. Next base: position 5,216 of record NZ_JAGSOG010000180.1, read on the forward strand.
GACCGGCAGCGACGGGTCGGTGTACGAGGTCGAACTCGTCGTGGCGATCACGGTGCCGTCGCGCAGGATCTGGTAGCCGGTCGCGCCGCCGGACGGCGCGGTCCAGGACAGGTTGATCGTGCTCGCGGTGCCCGAGGCGGTCAGGCCCGTGGGGGCCGACGGCGCGGTCCCGGCGGTCGCCGTACCCACGGTGACCGAGCCGAGGCCCAGCCAGCCGTTCGCGTTCTGGGTCGCGTTGGAGAACAGCAGCGGCTTGGCCGCGGTGCTGACCGAGGCGAGCGGGTTGTCCACCTTCAGCACCCACTGGTAGTTGCCGGCGGCCACGCCGCTCAGGTTCACCTGGGTCTGGAAGTACTGCGGGTAGCCGTAGGGGATCGAGGACGGGCTGCCGGAGACGTTCCAGTCCGGGTAGGGCTGGATCGTGGTGGGCATCACGGTGCGGATGTCCCACGGGGTGTTCCAGGTCTGCACGATCTGGCCGGAGGAGTTCTCCAGGCCCAGGCTCATCGTCCAGGGGTAGTAGAACGGGGCGACGCCGGTGTTGCTGATCTGCACCCCGACCTCGGCGGTGCCCGAGGTGGTGGGCTTGAAGTAGGCGTTGTTCGCGGTGAAGTCATAGCCCATCGCCTCGACCGCGGCGTCCGTGCCCGGGTCGGTGGCCGAGGTGGACTGGCTGCCCTGGTCGAGCATCCAGGTGGCGTGGGTCAGGTTGATGCAGTCGCCCATGTCGTCGACGTCGTTCGCGCTCGAGCCGCTCGGGTAGTTCGTGAACGCGTCGGACTGGATCGGCGGATAGACCTCACCGCCCATCGAGGATGTGATCCACTTGTTTTCCGTACCCTGATTCAGGTCTAGCTGGAGCTGGGAGTACGAGGCGCCGCCGAGGGATTCGGGCAGGGTCACGCCCTGGCCCTCGATCGCGCAGAACGAGTCGTCGTGGTAGCCGATGTCCAGGCCGCTGGCCGCGCCGCCCGCGGTGTACGGGTAGCGCACCTCGACCTGGGTGCGGTGGAAGTCGTCGGCGAAGTCGTCCACGATCTTGGTGAAGTCGGCGTTGGTCGGCATGTAGTCGGGGTAGCCGCCGCTGGCCGGGTCGCCGTTGTAGGGCCACGTGTGGTTCTCACCCCACAGGCCCACGATCCCGGCCTGGATGAAGCCGATCCGCGGGTCCCCGTCGTAGCGCGCGGCGAGGGCGGAGATGAAGTTGCCGACGGCGCTGAGCAGGAACGGGCTGTCGTAGTCGGGACTTGTGGTGTCCCAGTAGGAGTCGGCGCGGGTGGAGACGTGGCCGGTGAAGCAGGCCGGGATCCCGTCGGCGGGGGAGCCGCTGGGGTACTCCAGGTAGAACCGGATCGCCGCGGTGTTGCCGTAGGAGGCGACCTCGTTCAAGACCGCGTCCACGGCCGACCAGTCGTAGTCCTGGCAGTTGTTCGCGTCCGTCATCACCTGGCTGAGCGCGAAATAGCTCCACTGCATCGAGTGCGGGTACTCGGTGGTGGAGTTCTCGTTGTCGCCCGCGCTGAAGTAGGTGACCAGGCCCTTGTCCGGGTTGTCCAACGCCCCGGTGGCCGCGGTCAGCGCGTGCGCGGTGAGTGAGGAGTCGGGGGTGGCCGGAGCGGCCGGGCGCGCGGGCACGCCGGAGCCGACCGGCGTGTACGTCGTGCTCGCCGCGGTGGCGGGTTCGGCCGAGGCCACTCCCGCGAGGGCGGCGGCGCTCAGCACGAGTCCGGTGAGCAGGGCGGTGGCTCGCCGGCGCGGGACGCGGGCCCGCCTGGGTGGGTGGAACAAGCGTGACAATGCGGCCTCCGAGACCGTGGGTGGTTGAGCGCAGCGACCCGACCTCGCCCGCCATTGGGCGTCGTGGGCCATCATGGAGGCTTGCGAAAATTTGTCAACCCCTTCGAAGTGAAGATGAAAGACAGACTTCCGACGGCTGGGCCCGAGGGTCAGGCACAGTCCTCGGATGTTCCCCATGATCCGCGGATTCCTGCTGTTCGAGCAGCTCTTCGGGGTGTATCAGGGTAATTCGGTGCTCGCGGGGGCGTCCGGTGTGACTTGACAAACCTGCGACCCCGAGGCGAGTATCACCCCCTGACGAACGCGGATCGAAAGATTTGCAAAGCTTCGGAAACGAGGAGGCGCGATGGCCGGCACTGACCTGTCCGGTGGCGCGGTGGCGGTGGCGGCGCGGCAACGCCCCTGGGCGGCCCGGGGCGAGAGCGATGCGCGGCGGGGGCGCAGACCCGCGCGGCGCGGGGACGGGCGAATAGCCTGGGTGTTCCTGGCGCCGGCGCTGATCGGGTTCGCCCTGTTCTATCTGTACCCGACCATCCGTGGCGCGTACTTCTCCTTCACCGACTACGACCTGCTCTCCTCACCGCACTCGGTGGGATTCGCCAACTACACGGCCCTGTGGCACGACCCGCTGTACTGGAACGCCCTGCGCGTCACGCTGCAGTACGTGGTGATCAACATCGTCTCGCAGACGGTGCTGGCGCTCGCCCTGGCCTGGCTGATGTTCCGGCTGACCCGCTCGGTGCTGGTCCGGGTGCTGCTGCTGGTGCCCTGGCTGGTGCCGAACGTGGCGGTGGGCCTGCTCTGGCTCTGGCTGCTCGACGCCAACCTGGGCCTCGTCAACCACCTGATCACCGCCGTGGGCGGGTCCAGCCAGGGCTTCTTCACCACCCCGAGCCTGGCCATGCCGACCATCGCGATGATCAACACCTGGCAGTACACCGGGTACACCGCGCTGCTGTTCTACGCCGGGATGCTGCAGATCCCGGGGAACCTCTACGAGTCCGCGCGCCTCGACGGCGCCGGCGAACTGCGCACCTTCACCCGGATCACGCTGCCGCTGCTGCGCCCGATCCTGGCCCTGGTGCTGGTGGTCTCGCTGATCGGCTCGTTCCAGATCTTCGACACGATCTCGATCACGCCGACGCACGGCGGCCCGATCAACGCCACCCGCGCCGTCTACTACTACATCTACGAGCTCGCCTTCACCCAGTTCCGGATGGGCTACGCGTGCGCGGTGGCCATGACGCTCGTGCTCATCCTCGGGCTGCTCACCTTCGTCCAGATGCGCCTGCTGCGCGCCTCCCGCTCGGACCTGTCCTAGAAAGGGCCTGCCGCCATGACGACCGAATCACTCCCCGTCGCCGCCGCGCGCCCGGCCCGCCGCCGCCGGATCCGGATAGGCCGCTCCACCGCGTGGGTCCTGCTGATCCTCGCCCTGGTGCTGACCCTCTTCCCGTTCTACTGGATGATCAGGACCGCGCTGACCCCGGCCGCGGACCTGGCCACCGACACCAGCTCGATCTGGCCGCACCACGCCACCCTGATCAACTTCGAACGCGTACTCGGGCTGACCACCACCGCGCAGGACATCGCCGCGGGCGGTTCCGGGGCCACGCTCGACTTCCTGGTCTCGCTGCGCAACTCGATCATCTACGCGGGCCTGATCGCCGCCGGGCAGACGCTGTTGTGCGCCATGGCCGGCTACGCCTTCGCCCGACTGCGCTTCCGTGGCCGCGAACTGCTCTTCGGGGTGTTCGTCATGGCCCTGATGGTGCCGCCGATCTTCACCCTGCTGCCCAACTTCGCCCTGGTCAAGTCGCTCGGCTGGATCGGCACGTTCCAGGGCCTGATCGCCCCGAGCCTGCTGATGACCCCGTTCGCGGTGTTCTTCCTGCGCCAGTTCTTCCTGTCCATCCCGACCGAGGTGGAGGAGGCCGCGGCGCTCGACGGCGCCGGGCGCTGGATCCAGTTCTGGCGGGTGGTGCTGCCGATGAGCCGCGGCCCGCTGTTCACCATCGGGCTGATCAACGCGGTCTGGGGCTGGAAGGACTACCTCTGGCCGCTGCTGGTCGGCCCGGACCAGAACACCCGGGTCCTCACGGCCGCGCTCGGCATCTTCCTGCAGCAGTCTCCGAACTCGGCCCCGGACTGGACCGGCCTGATGGCCGCCGCCGTGCTCGCCGTCGTCCCGGTGGCGCTGCTCCTGGTCTTCTTCGGCCGCCGCCTGGTGGAGTCGCTCAACTTCACCGGCATCAAGTGACACCCGCGGCACCCCGCTCCACCCGCACCGCCCGCACATCCGCACCGCCCGCACCGAAAGCACCGCCCGCACCGAAAGCACCGCCCGCACGTCCGCACAGCCTGAAAAGACATCGACGTACCGAAAGGCTGAACCAACCATGAGATCCAACCGCGCACGCGTGGCCCTGGCCCTGATGGCCGTGACGATCCCGCTGGCCACGGCCGGCTGCTCCAGCAGCTCGGGCTCCTCCTCCGGGGCGGTCACCATCACCTACGCCCTGTGGGACCAGACCCAGCAGGCCGGCTACCAGCAGTGCGCCAACGACTTCGAGGCGAAGAACCCGAATATCAAGATCAAGATAACCCAGGCGGCCTGGAACAACTACTGGCAGAACCTGACCACCGAGATGACCGCCGGGGACGCCCCCGACGTGTTCACCGACCACGTCGCCTACTACCCGCAGCTCGTCGCCGACCACCAGCTGCTCGACCTGTCCTCCTACGTCAGCTCCGCGAACATCGACCTGAGCCAGTACCAGCCTGGCCTGGCCGACCTGTGGGTGGACCAGGGCAAGCGCTACGGCCTGCCCAAGGACTGGGACACCGAGGGCCTGGTCTACAACTCGGCCATGCTCAAGGCCGCCGGCGTCGACCCGTCCACGCTCGACAGCCTGACCTGGAACCCGACCGACGGCGGCACCTTCGAGAAGCTCATCGCCGAGCTCACCGTCGACGACAACGGCAACAACGGCCTGAGCCCCAAGTTCGACAAGAACCACGTCAAGGTCTACGGCTTCGTGCCCACCTACGACGACGGCGCGCAGGGCCAGAACGGCTGGGGCGACCTGGCCGCGTCCAACGGCTTCACCTTCCTGCCGAGCAACTTCAGCACCTCGTACGACTACAACTCCACGGCCCTGTCGCAGACCATCGACTGGTTCGCCAGCCTGGCCAAGAAGGGCTACGCGCCGCCCTACAGCAAGTCCTCCTCGCTCGGCGTGCAGACCGTGCTCGACTCCGGCCAGGGCGCGATCACCATCACCGGGTCCTTCGACGTGGCCTCCTACACCGGCGCGACCGCGAAGCAGAAGTACGACTTCGCCGAGCTGCCGATCGGCCCCGACGGGCGCAAGACCTTCATCAACGACCTGTCCGACGCGATCTGGGCCGGCACCAAGAACCCGCAGCAGGCCTGGCAGTGGGTCCAGTACCTGGCGTCCCCGGCCTGCCAGGACGTCATCGCGAGCAAGGGCGTGGTCTTCCCGGCGATCACCGAGGCGAGCGACAAGGCCGAGAAGGCCCGCATCGCCGAGGGCCAGGACATCACCCCGTTCGTCAAGGAGGCCGAGGCCTCCGGCGGCACCCTGACCTACCCGATCAGCCAGCACGAGGACCAGATCAACACCGAGGTGCAGTCGCAGCTCGACTCGGTCTGGCTCGGCCAGTCCAGCGCCGCCGCGGCGCTCTCCACCGCACAGACCGCGGTGAGCGGATACATGTCCCAGCCGTAGGCCGCCGACGGCCCGGTCAGGACTCGAAGACCGGGGCGGGGCGTCGTCCCGACCACGGCGCCCCGCCCCGCTCCACCCTCGGCCCGCACGCCGAGTAGCCCGAGAGGAAGAAATGCCCGACGAAGTCCACCTGCTCCCGCTCGGCGACCGCGTGATCGCCGCGCGCCTGGAGGCGGCCCCGCAGCCCGTAGACGGCGGCGTGATCCTGCCCGCCGGCCGCGTCGTGCTGCTGCACGGGCTGCCCGAGGCCCAGGTCTACCGGCACGGCTTCAACTCCTGGTCCCCGAGCGGATGGCGGGCGATGGCCGACGCGCCGCTGCGGATCTCCTCGCCGATACGGCGGCTGACCGCCGACGACACCGTCTGGGACGACCCGCACAAGCACCACAGCTACGCGGTCACCGCCCTGTCCGGCGAGGACGGCGACGTGCTGCTGATCGGGGCGCTCGGCCTCGACGTGCCGCGGCTGACCGTGGACCGCGACGCGGTCACCGGCTGGTACGAGTCCGCCGGCGCGCCCTGGTTCGTCGCCTACGGACCCGAACTCGAGGTCTTCGAACGCTACGCCCGGCTGCTCGGCGAGCACCTCGGCGTCGGCGCGCGCAACCGGGCCGGGCGGGTGTGGTCGAGCTGGTACGCCTACTACGAGGACATCGACCAGGCCACGCTGCGCCGCGACCTCGAGGACCTGGCCGGCCTGCCCTTCGACGTGTTCCAGGTCGACGACGGCTGGGAGACGATGGTCGGCGACTGGCAGCCCAACGCCAAGTTCCCGGCCGGCCTCGACGACCTCGCCGCCCGGGTCGGCGCGGCCGGGATGACCCCGGGAATCTGGCTCGCCCCGTTCATCGCGCGTCCGGAGTCCGAGCTCGTGCGCGAGCGCCCGCACCTGCTGCTCAAGGGCGCGGCGGGCGAGCCGGTCGCGGCCGGGTACAACTGGGGCGGGCCCTACTACGCGCTCGACACCACCCTGCCCGAGGCCCAGGATCATATCCGGGACATGATATCCACGGTCGTCGGCTGGGGTTTCCGCTACCTCAAGCTCGACTTCGTCAACGCCGCCGCCGTCACCGCCGTGCGCCACGATTCGAAGGTCGGGCGCGAGCAGGCCTACCGCGACGCGATGCAGCTGATCCGGGAGACGGCGGGCCCCGACGTCTACCTGCTCGGCTCCGGCGCGCCGGTGCTCGGCTCGCTCGGGGTGTGCGACGGGATCCGGATCGGCCCTGACGTCGCGCCGTTCTGGACCAACTACGCCACCGAGGACCCCTCGGACGCGACCGCGGAGAACGCCTTCGTGGCCAGCGTGCACCGGCTCTGGCTGCGCGACCTGGTCGACCTGGACCCGGACGTGGTCTACTTCCGGGACCGGCGCAGCCTGCTCACCCCGGTGCAGCGGGACCTGCTGGTGGACCTGGCCGCGATCTGCGGGTTCAAGGCCACCTCGGACCCGGCCGGCTGGCTCGACCCGCCCGAGCGGGCCGCGCTCGCCGACTTCCTGGCCCGGGACGAGCGCGCGGTCCAGCTCGGCCGCTACCGCTTCGACCTCGGCGGGCGCGAGGTGGACCTGACCCGGGCCGCGCTGCGCGGCGAACGGTGAGGAGGCGCCACGGTGTACCCTGACCAGGGCTTTGTTGGACCATCACGATGAGGGACGGGAGCGGGATGACCGGCCTCGTACTGACCGGAGCCGGCAACGTCGAGATGACCCGGCGGATCCTGTCCGATCTGCTGGTCGTCCCCGGCCTCGCCGGCGCGCTGCGGATCAGCCTGCACGATATCGACCCCGAGCGCCTGGCCACGGCCGAGGCGCTCGCCCGCAGCCTGAACGCGCAGACCGGTGCCGGAGCCGTCATCGAGGCGCACGCCGACCGCCGGCGTGCCCTCGATGGCGCCGACTACGTGGTCTGCCAGCTCTCGGTCGGCGACTACGACACCAGTCTGCGCGACTTCGAGATCCCGCACCGCTACGGGGTGCGCCAGACCATCGGCGACACCCTGGGCGTCGGCGGGATATTCCGCGGCCTGCGCACCATCCCGGTGCTGGTCGGGCTGGCCCGGGACATGGTCGAGCTCTGCCCCGACGCGTACCTGCTGTCCTACACCGACCCGCTGGTGATGTCGTTGTGGGCGGTGCGCGAGGTCACCGGGCTGCGCCGGGTCGCGGGCCTGTGCCACGCCGTGCGCGACACCCACGCGAGGCTGGCCGACCTGGTCGGGCGGGACGAGTCCGAGGTCGAGTTCCTCACCGCGGGCCTGACCCATCAGGCGTTCGTGCTGCGCTTCGAGGCCGAGGGCCGCTCGCTGTATCCGGAGCTGGCCGAGGTCGTCGCGGCCGACCCGAGCCTGGACCGGCACGTACGCACCGAGATGTGGCGCCACCTCGGCTACTACCCGACCGAGTCCAGCGAGCACGCCGCCGAATACGTCCCCTGGTTCCTGCCGCACGACCCGGAGGTCGCCCGGCTGGGGCTGGTGGTGGGCGATCAGCTCGGCCGCAACGGGCAGAATCTGCACAAATACGAGCAGATCCGGCGCGGTCTGGCGGCCGGCCGGCCCATGCTCACCCAATGGCAGGACCCGGAGATCGCCTCCGAGGTGCTGATCGGCCTGATCACCGGGCAGGCCCGGCGGGTGAATCTGACCGTGGCCAACGAGGGCCTGATCCCGCAGCTGACCCCTGACTGCTTCGTCGAGGTGCCCGCGCTGGTGGACGCCCGGGGGATCACCCCGACCGCGGTCACCGCGTACCCGACGCAGCTGGCCGCGCTCAACCGGGCGTACCTGTCCGTGGCCGAGCTCACCGTCCGGGCCGCGCTGGACCACGACACCGACCACGTCTACCACGCGGCCATCCTCGACCCGAACACGTCGGCCACCCTCACGCTGCCCGAGATCACGCGTCTGTGCTCTGAGATGATGGAGGCTCATCGCGCGACACTGCCCTGGGTCTCACCCGTCCCCGAACGCGCTCTCACCGCCCCGGTCGCCACGGCCGATCGCGGCCCCGGCTCCGCGCCCGGACCCGCCGCGGGCCCGCGTGACCAGCACCATCCGACCCTGAGCGCGAAGGATCAGCAGTGACGACCACCAGCGAGCCGATCCCGGCCGAAGTGCGCCGCGAACGCATGCTCGAGCTCGTCCAAGAGCAGGACTTCGTGCGCATCGCCGCCCTGGCCGAGGCCTTCGCCGTGTCCGTGGTCACCGTCCGCGGGGACCTGGACCTGCTCGAGTCCCAGGGCCTGATCCGCCGGGTGCGCGGCGGGGCGCGGGCGATGCAGCAGGGCGCGGCGGCCGAGCCGTCCTACGAGCAGTCCCTCGGCGCCGCCGCGCTGGAGAAGTCCGCCATCGCGCGCGCCGCGGCCCAGCACGTGAGCAGCGGCGACTCCATCGTCATCGACGCCGGCACCACCACCACGTTCCTGGCCCGGGCCCTGGTCGCCCGGCGCGAGCTGACCGACCTGACCGTCTTCACCAACTCCACCAGCGCCGCGCACGAGCTCGAGCCGGCCATCCCGCGCTTCTCGGTGATCCTGTCCGGCGGCACGCTGCGCCCGCTGCAGCACTCCCTGGTCGACCCGATGGCGGGCCGGATCATCGAGACCATCCACGCCGACACGGCGTTCCTGTCCTGCAGCGGCCTGCATCCGGACACCGGGGTGACCAACATCAACATCCCCGAAGCGGAGATGAAGATCAGGATGCTCAAGGCCACCGAGCGCCGCATCCTGCTCGCCCACTCCAGCAAGCTCGGGCGCACCGACCTGGCCCCGGTCTGCCCGCTGAGCGAGATCGGCCTGCTGATCACCAGCGGCCCGGAGACGCCGGTGCTCGCCCAGCTGCGGGACAGGGGCCTGCGGATCGAGCGCGTCGGCGACGGCGCGGCGCCCGAGCACTGAGATACGGCCCGCTCCGCGCCGGCCGTACGCCCCGACCGCGCGCGGGGAGCGGGCGCCGGGCCCGTCCCCGCCGGCGGTGGGTCCGGGCCGGGTCAGGGCCGGAGGAACTCGACCGCCTGCATCATGCCCAGGTCCTCGTGCTTGAGGTTGTGGCAGTGCAGCACGGCGAGGCCGGTGAAGTCCTCGTACTTGGCCAGGATGGTCGCGGTCTCGGCGACGCTGAGGGTGTCCTGCCACACCGGCGGGTCCAGCGCGACCCCGTTGCGGTGGGTGACCAGGAAGTGGTTGGTGTGCAGGTGGAACGGGTGGTTCGCGGTCGGTGAGATGACCCAGCGTTCGACCGTGCCCAGGCGCAGGTGGTGGTTGACGAACTCGGGGTCGAAGCGGCCGTACTGGTGGTCGAGGAGCGGGTCGATGGCGGGGTCGGCCGGGGGTGTCGGATGGGTGCCCAGGATGCGGTAGGCGTTCGGGAACGGCTGCTCGAAGACGTTGGCGTTGACGGTGAAGACGATCTCGCGGTGGAAGCCGGGATCGGTGACCGCGCTCTCGTTGATGAACGGCTTGCCCTGCGGCAGCGCGTAGGGCAGCCGCATCGGCGGCTCCACCCGCCGGCCCTCCACCACGATCGTCATCAGCGGGGCGACGGCCGAGTCCTGGGAGCGGCGCAGCTCGTACACGCCGGGCTCGCTCGCCCGCACCAGCACGTCGGCCCGGTTGCCCATGCCCAGCGCCACCTCCTCGCGGTACACCGGGGCGGGGAAGGTGATGCCGTCCTGGGCGATCTGGTGCATCTCCAGCGTGCCGAGTTCGTCCTGCGAGGTGAGTTGCAGCGGCAGCCGGGTGAATCCGGTCGCGGCGACCAGGCGCCACCGCTGCACCTCGCCGGGCCGCATCGTGAGGACCGGGTTGACCGCGCCGTTGACGGTGAACACGGACGGGACGTCGGTGAGCGCGCCGTCCGAGGTGAACTCCGGCACCTGGCCGTCGCGCAGCTTCAGTTCGTTGACGCACACGACGATGTCGGCGGCCACCGCGATCTCGGGGACCTCGTCGATGTCGCCCTCGATGATCAGGACCCCGGCCATCCCGCCGGCCAGCTGCATGGACACGGCCCCGTGGTAGTGCGGGTGGTACCAGAAGGTGCCGGCCGGGTGGTTGGCCGGGATGCCGATCGTGCTGACGTAGCGCGGCTCGGTGGTGACCGGGTCGGCGGCGGTGCGCGGGGCGAACTCGCGGAAGACGTTGTCGGCCTCGCCGGAGGGCGAGACGTGCAGGCCGTGGGTGTGCAGGTTGAAGCTGTTGAAGTCGTGCGGGGTGTCGTGGTCGCCGTTGAACGGCGGGTTCGGCGGCAGGGCGTTGATCTGGGTCAGCCGCAGCGTGTCGCCGCCGCGTAGCCGCAGGGTGGGCCCCGGGATCATTCTGTTATAGGCGCGGGTGGTGGCTCTGCCGAAGCCCGGGATGTCGGTCTGGCTCAGGCGCACGTCGAGCGTCCGGTCCAGGATCTTCGTGCTCGAAGACCAGACCGGCGGCTGCGGAAAGGTGCCCGCGGCCGCGCTCGCGTCCGGTGCGGCGAGCAGCACATCCGGCGCCGCGACCAGGGTGGCGGCCGCCGGAACGGCCTTGAGCATGGAACGGCGGCTGATTCGGGGAGAGTTTTCCATGTTCGCGCACTTTATGATGTATGGGGGTGTATGTGCGGTAGGCGCACCGTGGTCGGGAGCGTATCCGTAGCGTGATGTCGTGGCCTTCTCGCCCGAGATCTCCGCTCGCTACGCTCGGCTCATGTCTCATGAGAATCCCAGCGACCCGTCGTCTCAGGAGCCGGCGCCGCTCATAGCCGGCGAGGGCGTGGCGCAGGGTGCCGACGCCGGAGCCGCGCCGCAGCCGCCCGCCGACGCGTGGGCGCTGCCGGGTTCCCCCGCGCTGGGCGGGCCGGTCCCCGGGCAGCCGCCCGTCGGCGCGTACGGCCCCGGGCCCTACGGCTACGGCCCCTACGGCTACGGCGTTCCCGGTGGCGTCGTCGGCGAGGACCCGGCCGCGCGTGCGGCCAAGGCGCGCCGTCGGCAGCAGCTGATCAGCCTCGGCGCGGTGCTCGTGGTGGTCGCCGGGATCGGGATCTGCCTCCTGGCGCGCGGTTCGAGCTCGACCGGCGAGCCCGCGCTGCCGCAGCGCGCCGGCGACCTGGTCCTGGAGACGGACGCCGCGTCGAAGGCCGAGGCCGCGAACGTGCTCAGGGGGGCCGAGGCGACGAGCCAGACGAGCGGCGGGCTGGCCGGCGCCTACGGCCCTGCCGACGACGGCCACTACACGATGGTGTTCCTGGAGCTTCCGTACTCCACCATCAGCTCCTCGGCGGCGGCCCAGTTCCAGAGCGTGACGCCGAGCGAACTGGTGTCGGAGACCGTCTCCTCGGCCGGAATGGAGAGCCCGGTCGTCGAGATGAGCGCGGACGCCTCGGCCGCGCTGAGCTGCGGCACCATGCAGATCAACAGCATCATCATCCCGACCTGCGTCTGGGCCGGCGAGAACGGTATGGCGATCGCCTACTACTACCCGAAGTACCAGATCACTCCGATCACCGAAGCGGCCGCGCAGACCGACGTCGTGAGCATCGTCGCGCTCAAGTGACGCGGGTTCAGCCGGTCGGGCGGTAGACGAGCAGCCTGCCGGTGAGCTTGCGCAGGGACAGCCGCGGGCTGCCCGCGCAGGCCTCGCCGTCGACGCTGTAGCTCAGCGCGGACCCGTCGGCGGACTCCAGCGTGAGCGCGGAGACCGAAAGGTACTGATACACCGGGCAGGTGGCCAGGGTGCCGGTGGTCAGCGCGGCGATCAGCCGGAGCCGGGCGAAGGGGTGGTCGCCGTCGACGATGCGCACGTCCAGGTCGCCGTCGGCGAGCCGGGGCCGGTACGAGGGGCCGAGGCCGGCCGGCTCGTAGCGGCAGTTGCCCGCGAACAGCAGCCAGATCCGCCGCGGCCGCCCGTCCACCCGCACCGTCAGGGCACTGCCGCGCCGCAGCACGCCGAGGGCGCCGAGGACGGTGGCCGGCCACTTGCCCAGCCGCGCCTCGTGCTCCTCGCGTCCGTGTACGAGGTCGACGTACGCGCCGACGCTGAAGGTGTTCATGAACACGTCCTCCCCGACCAGGCCGGCGTCCACCTCCACGGCCTGGCCGGTGCGCAGCGCGTCGAGCACCCCGTCCACGCCCTCGATCCCGAGGTCGCGGGCGAAGTGGTTGAAGGTGCCCGCCGGGAACACCAGCAGCGGTATGCCGTGGTCCGCGGCCAGGCGCGCGGCGGTGTTGACGGTGCCGTCGCCGCCGGCCACGCCGAGCACCGCGGCCTGCCCCGCCGCCTCGGCCAGCGCCGCCGCCGCTTCGGCGCCGTCGGCCGCGGTCAGGACCTGAGCGTCCGGCAGTGCGCCGCGCAGCCGCTCGGCCAGCGCCTCGTCCGCGCCGCGCGAGGTCAGGTTGACCACGACGGTCACGCCCTCGCCGGTGGGGCGGGCGGGCAG
>NZ_JAGSOG010000181.1 GCF_018139695.1 Actinospica durhamensis
GGGCCGTGGCACGACGCGGCAGGGGGAGCGCGGGGCCGGGCAGGAGGACTCCGTGCTCAACGTCGTGGACTGGCTGGACGAGATCCACCAGCTCTTCCCGCGCGAGACGATCGAACGGCTCGAACGCGACGCGGTGGAGCGCTACGGCATCGAGGAGATCCTCACCGATCCCGAGCTGCTCGCCCGCATCGAGCCGAGCCCGACGCTGCTGCGCGCCGTCCTGCGCACCAAGCACTTGATGAACCCCCAGGTGCTCGCGCTGGCCCGGCAGATTGTCGAACGCGTCGTGCGCGATCTGCTGGAGCGGCTGCGGCCCGAGGTCCGGGCGGCCTTCCACGGCACCCGGGTGTCCCGGCCCAGCCGGCTGAAGCTGGCCCGCGACTTCGACTTCCACGGCACGGTGCGCGCGAACCTGGCGCACTATCAGCCGGAGCAGCGCCGCATCCTGATCGAGCAGCCGCGCTTCCATTCCCGCACCAGCCGCCATCTCTCGCCCTGGCAGCTGATCCTGCTGGTGGACCAGTCCGGCTCGATGGCCGGTTCGGTGATCCACAGCGCCGTCACCGCGGCCTGCCTGTGGAACCTGCCCGGCCTCAAGACGCACCTGGTCGCCTTCGACACCAACGTGGTGGACCTGACCCTGGACGTCACCGATCCGGTCGAGCTGCTGATGAAGGCACAGCTCGGCGGCGGCACGGACGTGGCCAAGGCGGTGGCGTACGCGCGGCAGCTGGTGGACAACCCGCGCCGCGCCATCCTCGCGGTGGTCTCGGACTTCTACGAGGGCGGCGACAGTGCCCGGCTGGTGGAGGGCGTGCGCTCGCTGGTGGCGCAGGGCACGGTCGTACTCGGCCTGGCCGCGCTGGACGAGGACGCGTATCCGGCGTACGACCGGCAGATGGCGCGGCGCCTCGCGAACGTGGGTGCGCACGTGGGCGCGATGACGCCCGGGGAACTCGCGGCGTTCGTGGCGGAGAGGCTGGGGCGATGACGACGGCATCCACGACGACGAAGACGGCTGCGATGAAGACGGCTGCGACGAAGACGACCGAGACGAACGAACAAGCCGGGGCCGCGCCGCGCGAGGATCTGCTCGCCCTCACCGAGGACGCGCTGGCGGCGCTCGGCAACCGCGGGCTGGTCAAGCGCGCGGTGAAGGAGCTGGCGGCCGGCAGTGGTGCGCGCATCACGGTGTCCGGGGACGGCGCGATCGAGGCCTCATATCCGGACGGCGTGGTCGCCTCGCTTGCAGCGGGCGCGGCGCTGGACCGGGCGACCTGCACCTGCGCGGCGCCCGGGCTGTGCCGCCACCGCATCGGGCTGGTGCTCGCGTATCGGCAGCAGGCGGTCGGCGCCGAGACACAGCAGCCCTCTGAGTCTGAGCCGGAGCTCGCCGCCGCCCCGGCGTCGCCCGCGGACATCGAGGACGACACGCTCCGGCGGGTCTTCGGCGCACGGTCGCTGGACGCGGCGCGGCGGCAGTGCGCCAAGGGGTACGACGCGGTCGTGTACGCGGCCGCGGCCCGGGTGGAACTGCCCGTGTGCACGGTGACCTTCCACGTCCCGGGGGATCCGGCGTACGCCACGACGGAGGCGGTGGAGGCGTACCGGGCCGAGGCGGTCGTGCTCGCGGTCTGGGCGTTCCGCGCGTTCCAGGCGCGGCCTGAGGCGGCCACGGCCGATGACGCGGGTCCGGGCGCGGGCGGCGTGCGGGTGCACGTCGGCGGGACGCAGGGTGCTGTGTCCGAGGTGGATCTCACCGCGCTCGAGCAGGCCGGCGCGGTCGTCGACAGCCTGCTGTTCGACGGCGTGGCCAACGCGGGTCCGCTGCTGCGCGGCAACCTCCGGCACGTCGCGACGGACCTCGACGCGGCCTCGATGCCCTGGCCCGCGGCAGTGGTCGAAGATCTGGCCGACCAGGCCGACTGGTACGCCGAACGCAGCGCCCGGCACGCGATGACGCACTCGGCGGAGCTTATGGCCGAGTTCCAGGCACGCCGCCGGGCCGCGGCCGCGGGACGCGCGGTGAGCCCGCGCGTGGTACTCGGCACGGGTGAGCCGCGCACCACGCCGCTGCGGCGGGTGCGGCTGATCGGCCTCGGCGCGCGGGTGAGCGGCGGCACGAACTTCCGCACGGCGGAACTGTTCTTCGCCCACCCGCAGGACGGCACCGTGCTCGTGCTGCGCCGGACCTGGCCGGTGGAGGAGGAGAAGCAGGCGCAGAGCGGGACCGGGCAGCTGCGCTCGCGGCGGGTCGGGGGAGCCCCGCTGTACCAGCTCGCCGCAGCGAACCTCGTCTCCGAGGCGGCGACCCGCAGCGCCAGCCGCGTCATCACGCTCGGCACGCAGACCATCGGGAAGACGGCCGTGCTGCCGGTCGGCAACGCCTGGCGCACGCTGCCGGACTCCCTGGTCGTACGCGACTACGCGGCGCTCGTGACGCGCTTGGCCCGGCGCGGGCCGCGCCACCTGCGTCCGCGCGTGGAGGCGCAGGACGTGTTCGTCCTCGCCGTGAGCAAGGTGGCCCACCTCGGCTACGACCCGGCCGAGCAGCGGCTCGAGGCCGTGGTGGAGGACGAATTCGGCATGGGCATCGTCGTCAGCGCCGAGTACAGCGCCCACACGAAGCCCGCGCTGGGCGCGATGGCGCGGGCCCTGGGCGGCGAGACCGCCGAGACCTGCATGATCAGCGGCGCCGTGACGGTCCGGGCGGGACAGATCGTTCTCAGACCTCTGGCTTTCTGGCTCGGCGACGGCGCCGCGCTCATCGTCCCCGACCTCGAACCCGAGGATTCGGACCAGGACGCGCAGGAGGATGGGGGCGGTGCCGCGCCGTTCGGCCGGCACGCAAACCCGAGCCTGCTCGACCAGGCGGCCGACCTCCTCGTCGAGCACGCCCACCGCGGCCTCGGCATGCTGGCGGCCTCGGCCGCCGAGCGCGTCGGCCGGATCGCGGCGGACGCCCGCCGCCTCGGCCTGACCGCGACCGGCGCGCTGCTGGCCGACTACGCCGCCACCCTGGCCGCCGAGGACCGCGCGGCCCGGATCCGCGCGTGGACGGACTGCACCCTCGCCGTCGACGCCTGCCGCTGAGAATCAGGCCACTGACTCGTCATCGCCCGGCATCGGATCGGCTATGGCCGCGCCGAGTCGCGCGGCCAGGCTCGCCATCGCCGCGCGCAGTTCCTCGCCGCCCTCGACGCGGAAGGGCAACGGGATGGCCGCCAGCCACTCCTGCGCGTACATCGCCGTGTTGCGCGTGGTGCCGACGAGCACGCAGGAGTCCTCGCCGAGGGGTTCGAGCCGTCCCATCGGCGGACGGATCCAGGGGGCGACCTCGGCTTGGGGAGCGGCGAAGACGACGCGGGTGGGGTAGTCCCAGCCGGCGCCCAGGTGTTCTTCGAGCACTGCGACGGGGTCGAGGTCCGCGGGCGGCTCAAAGGTGCCGAGGGTCGGCCGGGCCGCGCCGATGCGGTCGATCCGGTAGGTCCGGATCGCGTTCGCGTGGTGGGAATGGCAGAGCAGGTACCACCGGCCGTGCCGGACGACCACGGCCCAGGGGTCGACATCGCTCTCCCAGTCCTTGCCCGCCCCACTGCGGTAGCCGATCCGCACCGTCCGGCGCGCCGCCACCGCCTCCACCAGCACGCTCGTGGTCGCCGGGTCGGTGGGGGAGCTGTCGCGGTCGGGGACCGCGGCCGCGTGCGTGCGCAGCGCCACCGCCGGGCGGCCGATACCGGCCGGGAGTGCGCCGATCACCTTGCCGAGCGCCGCGCCCACCCGGTCCTCGGCGTCGATCGCGGCCGGGCGCCCGTCGAGCACCGCCATGACCAGCCCGAGCGCCTCCTCCTGGGTGAAGACCACCGGCGGCAGCCGGGTGCCGCGGCCCAGCCGGTACCCGCCGTGCGGCCCGCGCTCCGAGACGACCGGGATTCCGGCCTCGCGCAGGATCTCGACGTACCGGCGGGCCGCGCGTTCGGTGACGCCGAGCCGCCGGGCGAGCTGATCGGCCGTGGTGACCGGCCGGTCGCGCAGGATCTCCAGCGTCCGCAGCGCCCGCGCGGTCGGGCTCGGCGCGGCGAGGCCGGAGGCTTCGGGATCGGACACGCCGACACGGTACGCGCCGCGCGCGGCATTCCGGAAGCCGATCGTCCGGAACCGGTCCTAGCATGAGGTCCACTCGCAGGAACGGAAAGGCGTGGAAACCATGGACATCGTGCTCATCGCCGGACTCTGGCTCGACGGCGGATCCTGGACGCAGGTCGCGGAGGAGCTCGGGCGGCTCGGCCACCGGGCCCGCCCGGTGACCCTCCCCGGCCAGGGCGACGGCAACGCGGCCGCGACGCTGGAGGACCAGCGGGCCGCCGTGCTCGCCGCCGTCGACGCGTCCGCGGCCGGGGCCGATCCCGCCGCTGGGCCGGCGACGCTGGTGGTGGGCCACTCCGCGGCCTGCACCCTGGCCTGGCTCGCGGCCGACGCCCGCCCGGAGCAGACCGCGAAGGTGGTCCTGATCGGCGGCTTCCCCGGCTCGGACGGCGGGACCTACGCGGACTTCTTCCCGGTGCACGACGGAGCGATGGCCTTCCCCGGCTGGGAGCCGTTCGAGGGCCCGGACTCCGCGGACCTCGACGAGGCCGCCCGGCAGCGCTTGCAGGACGGGGCGATCCCGGTCCCCGAGGGAGTGGCCCGCGGCACCGTGAAGCTGACCGACGCGCGCAGGTATGCGGTGCCGACCGTGGTCGTGTGCCCGGAGTTCTCGCCCGAGCAGGCGAAGGGCTGGATCGAGGCCGGGGAGGTGGCCGAACTCGCGAAGGCCGAGCAGGTCTCGTTCGTCGACATCGAGTCAGGGCACTGGCCCATGTTCACCCGGCCCGCCGAGCTCGCCCGCATCCTGCACGAGATCGCGGTCGGCTGAGCGACCGGAGAGGACCGACACTCCCGTGCCCTTCACCACCAGCCCCCTCGACGCGGACACCTGGCCTGCTTTCGCCGAACTCGTCGAGCGCAACAACGGCGTCTTCGGGGGCTGCTGGTGTCTGGGCTTCCATCAGCCGTACGCGAAGTACCAGGATCCGGCCGGCCGCAGCCGCCGGGAGCAGAAGGAGGACCGCGTACGCACCGGCCGCGCCCACGCCGCCCTCGTCTTCGACGAGCAGGGGCAGGCACAGGGCTGGTGCCAGTACGGACCGCTCGCCGAGCTCCCGGGGATCAACCATCGACGCGAGTACGACAAGGACGCACCGCCTGCCCCGGACTGGCGGATCACCTGCTTCTACGTCGACAAGGCCCACCGCGGCCAGGGCGTGGCCCGCGCGGCCCTGCGCGGCGCCGTCGAGCAGATCGCGCTGGCCGGCGGCGGCCGCACGGAGGCGATCCCCGAGGTCACCGCCGGCCGCACCGCGCCCGGCCGGTTCCTGTACAGCGCGACCGTGGAACTGTTCGAGGACTTCGGCTTCACCCGCGTGCGCCAGGTGGGCAAACACGCCTGGATCGTCACCCGGCTGATCGAGCCGGCGGTGAGCGTGGGTGCGTGATCAGTTCCCGTATGTCGGATGCGGAGGTGTCCGGCGCTCGCCGTCGCACGCGTCGAATGAAACGGCGGACAGGTAGTTCGTGCTCTGGAGGTTGGCGCTCGCGGGCAACAGGAGCTTGCGGTCCGACGGGTCGAGGACCTCGGACAGTTCATTGATCGGGTAGCCGAAGAGGTCGACGTCGCCGAAGGCGACCGGAACATCGGCGGCCCGCACCGGGACCCGCTCCGTCCGCTCGACGCGCAGGTGCCCCAACGCCTGCTCGGGGCAGGCCGTGCAGGCATAAGCCATGACCAGGACGTCGTGGTAGAGGAAGAAGAAGTCCCACTGGGTTCCGCACATCCACCCGTCGGCGCGGACGTCCGCCAGGGTCGACGCCGTCCACTGCGCCGCACGTTCGGACATGCCGAATCGCAGGACGCCTGCGTTCGCCGGCAGAACGAGCCCGGTCCCGGGTATCACACGGAAAGTCACTCGAGCGGCTCCTGAGCCGGAAGCCTCACTCGTCGGCCGGGAGGCCGAAGAGCGGGAGGCAGGCGTCGAGGCCGTCGACGCGCACGTCGATGGACCGGTGCGTCTCCCAGTCCTCGCGGTTCAGGCGCAGCCGCTGCAAGGTCGCATCGGTGCCGCGTACGGCGTGGTGCTCCACGCCGTCGTCGCGGTAGCCGAGCTTGCGTGAGACGCCGAGGGAGGCGGCATTGTCGACATAGGCGCCGGACACGGCGTGACGGGCGCCGAGGCCCGCGAACGCGAAGTGCAGTACGGCGGCGCGCATCTCGGTGCCCAGACCCTTGCCGTGAAAGCCGCGGCCGAGCCAAGAGCCGGTGGTGACCTCGCGGCGTACCGCGAACTCGTGTCCGCTCAACTCCTGTGACCCGATGACGGCGCCGTCGAGACTGACGGCCAGCCACAGCGACCAGTCCTGCTCCGACCAGCGCGCCCAAGTGCCCCAGGCGTACTGCAGGACCCGGCGCGCGACCACGTCGGGCTCGCCGTCGGTCCAGCCGACGGTGAACGGCTGCACGCCCGGGTCGTGCACGCCGGCCGCCGCGAGACCGGCGAGCGCGTCGAGCTGGGCCGCGTCGGGCACGTGCAGCCGCAACCGTGGCGTGACCAGCTCGAGGGACGTCAGTGGCCAGTGGCGCATCTCAACCATGTGGGACATTCTGCCGTGCCCGGCTGCCGTACGCACCGGAGTTTCCGCCCGCGCGAAGGAGCCGGCCGGGCCCGGGGGCATCCGGGTCCGGCCGGCCGTCATCGCGTGCGCAGTGCGTCAGGGTGCGTCAGGGTGCGTCCTACCTCGGTGTCAGGTGCTGGAGCAGCTGATGCCGGTGGGTGTGGACGCGGTGCCGTTGGCGGTATAGCCGAAGGTGGTCGAACCCCCGGCGGATAGCGCGCCGTTATAGGAGGCGTTCTGCACCGAGATCGATCCGCTCGTCCCGCTGTTCACGCCGTTCCACAGACTGCTGATGGTCTGTCCGCCGGCCAGCGTGAGTTTCACGGTCCATCCGGTGATCGCGGCCGACCCGCTGTCGGCCACCGTGACCGTGGCCTGATAGCCCCCGGTCCAGCTGTTGACAGGCGTGTACGTGGCCGTACACGCCCCCGAGCCGCCGCCCGCCGGCGTGGTGGGCGCACCGGTGGTGGGGGTCGAGGTGGTCGGAGCGGAGGTGGTCGGCGGCGTGGTCCCGGAGGTGCTGACCGAGACGCTGTCGTTTCCGCTGCCGCCGCCCCAGGCCTCGGTGGCGAGGATCTGGTAGTTGAGGGTGCCGAGGTTCATGCCGTGGCTGGCCCAGGCGTTGATGAAGTTCTGGGTGGTGATGGTGCCGCTGCTGGTCGGTGAGGTGCGGATGGCGAGGTACTGCTCGAAGGTCGTGGTGCCCTGGATGGAGGGCTGGTTGACCTGCTGGTGCTCGTAGATGTTGTAGGTGCCGCCGTCGCTGGTGACCTGGCCCTCGTAGGTGCCTGCGGTGTTGGGCGAGCCGGAGTAGTTCTCCTCCACGTAGTACTCGACCAGCGGGTTGGTCGACCAGCCGTAGAGCGAGACCAGCGTGGTGCCGCCGGAGGCGTTGAGGCTGCTGGAGAAGCTGATCGTCTTGTTGCTGCCCGGGTTCCAGCCGACGCCGTCGACGAAGTCGCCGACCCCGCTCCACGTGGTGGAGTAGCTGGTGCCGGAGTTGAGCGTCATGCACGCGGACCCGGTGCCGTTGGTCCACATCTGGTAGTAGTTCGAACCGCTCGTGCCGGTCTGGCTCGAGCAGATGCTGGTGGCCGCGTTGGCGGCGGCGCCGGGCAGCAGCGTCAGCGCCGCGGCCATCGCCGCGACCGCGACGGCCGAGCACGCACCGCTGATCAGAATCCTGATGCGGGTGCGCCGGCTGACCGGCCGGACGGAGTGGTCGTCCACGGGTGCTCCTTCTTCGTTGAAGGGGGCACGGGCTGACGGGGGCGACGGCCTGCGGCAGCCCGGTTCGGCAGGGGTGGGCCCTGCCGATGCCGGGAGTATGGTGCCGACTCCCGTTGCCCTGCAACAACTTCCGGAGTAAATCTCGAAATCTGCGATGCTGCCGTGGCGGTGTTGGTCGGACTTTGCCTGGTCGAATGCCCTTCCGCACTCAAAGGTGCGCGGACCTGCGGGATGAAAGCTGCAAATCACCGATCGTTTCGACGCAGAGTTCATCGAAAGTTTCGGCACGATATTGATGACTCACGGGCCTCAGACGCCGATGTGGTGATAGCCCGCCCAGGCTGAGGGCTGGTCGCGGAACCGGTCGCGCAGGGCGAGGACGGTGCGGTGCAGCGCGTACGCCGCCGAGGTCTCACTGCGGGCTGACGCGGCGGCGCGATCAGTGCCGTCGACTCCGGCGGACGCGTCGAATCCGTCCTCCGGGAGTTCGGCGTAGAAGACGGCCGCCGCGTACTCCGCGACGAGCTCGGGCACGCGCCACTGCGTCCCGATCACCTCGCGGAACCCGGCCAGGTGCACCGCCGTGGACAGGTGCAGGGCCTCGTCGGCGAGGCTGCGCGCGGTCACCGAGGTCTCGCAGGCGCTCAGGAACGCGAGCCGGGCCTGCCGGTTGTGCAGAGCCGAGATCTCGCTGAACGCGAGCCCGGCTCCGCCCACGGCGAAGCGGCTGCGGGACGGATCGGCGAGGTCGGCGGAGGCGTGCAGGGCGACGTGCAGGTGTGTGCAGTCGACGAAGGCCGCCCGCAGCCGAGCCCCGGCGGTGGCAAGGTCCAACGGCGTGGTTCCGAGCAGTTCGGCGACCGCCTGCGCCTCCCGCAGCGCCGCGGGCAGCGGCGGCCGGTCCGGGTCCGACGCCGTCGAGGTCAGGACCAGGCCGCGGCGGGCGGTGGGTGCGAGGCGGCGGGCTCGGGCGTAGAGCAGCGCCGTGATCGTGGGCGAATACGAGGGGACGCAGTGGTCGAGCACGGACTCCCCGGTGGCCCGGTCGGTCGCGGCGTGCAGCGGCAGCAGGCACAGGGACTGCGTCGGGACCCACCAGATCCGCGGTGGCAGAGTACTGGCATTCCCGTCGCCACCGGTCGTACCCAGCGCGCGCAGCACGGGCCGGGCCACCGCCGACCACAGCCAGTCGAGGATGCGGGTGACCGTCTCCTGCCCGGCGAGCAGCGCTTCGAGCGTACCGTCGGTGGCGTGTACGGACGCCTCGTAGAGGTCCGCGGCCGCGCGATCCGCTGCCTCGAGCGTCGCGTCCGGCAGTGGGATCGGGCGCAGGCCCGCCGTGGTGAGCAGCAGCGCGTCGGCCCGGTCGGCACTCAGGTTCACCAGGACGACCGGACCCTCCTCGGCCGCAGCCAGGAGCCTGGTGAGCTCGGGGGGCTGCAGGAATTCGGCATGCCGCGGGTCGCTGCGAATCAGCTCCGTGACACGCTCGAACTCCACGGTCAGATCACGTCGCCGGTCGCGCTCCCGGCTCGCCGCGGCCAACGCCCTGGCACCGTCCGCCGTGCCCGCCGCGTCCACCCCGTTGAGCTCGACCGGCTCCGCCCCAGCCGCCTGCAACGCGTCGATCTGTTCACTGAGTTCCTCGAACCGGTCGGCGAGGGTGGCATCCGTCTCGCGTACGGCGTCGATCGACGACCGGGCGCTGACGAAGCGGTTGAGCAGCACACCGCGGCCCAGCTCCAGCAGCCCGACCGCGCTCTCCGGCCAGCCGGCGCTCAGGTGCGCGGCTGCGGCCGTGCCGGGGAGCCCGGCGACGCCGCCGAGCCGGTGCTGCGCGTCCGTCGCGGCCAGCCGGTGCGGCGAGTACTCCGCGAGCAGGCGCACGGCCAGGTCGTAGCCCCGCGCCGCGTCCGCGTCGTCGCCCTGCAACGCGCTGACCTCGCCCCACAGCTGCGCCGCGTTCAGCCGCCAGGTCGGTGCGGCGGCACGGCTGAGTGCCGCCTCGCGGGCCGCGGTCCGGATGGCGTCGAAGGTCTGGGCGTCGGTGTCGGGATAGCCGGGGTGCACACGGCGTTCTTCGAGCACGTACACGAGGTTCGTCAGAAGTCCGACATACTCGGGATCGTCCTGCGCCGTCTGCGCGACGGCGGCTTCGATCGCCGCCAGCGCCCGATCGAGGTCGCCGCGCCGGTTGCGCATGCACAGCGCGAGCGCGAGGCTCGAGCGCAGGCCGCGTACGACCGGATCGCCGGGCTTGACGTGTCGCAGGGCGCGGCGCATCAGCCGGACGGCCGCCCGGGGACCCGCGCGGGAACCGTCCTCCCGCCGCACGATCGCGTAGTCGCTGAGCCTGCGCGCCAGATCCGGATCGCTGGAACGGGTCCGGGCGATCGCCCTGCGGAAGCACTCCTTCGCCTCCGTGAGATCCGCCGGCTCCCCGGCCAGATCGAAGCGGTCGCGCAGCAGGCCGCCCAACGCCGCCAAGGCGTCCGTCATCGAGGCCTTACGCTCCCGGCGCGCCCCGCTCGCGGCCAGGGCGACCGCCTCGCGCAGGGCCCTGATGCCCTCCTCGAGGTCGTCGCGGGTGCCGAGGCGGGCGTAGCGGCCGTTGAGGCACAGGCCGAGGTTCTTGAGCAGGATCGACGCGTCCGTGACCGCGAACTCGGCGCCGTCCACGGCCTCGCGCAGCCGGTCGATGCCCTCGTCGAGGTCGGCCAACGCACCGGTGCGCTGGTGACGATCGCTCAGCAGCACGCCGAGATTGCCCAGCCGCTGCGCCCGGCGGAAGTCGGGCGTACTCGCGTCCACCGCCGCCCGCAGCGCCTCGACCGCCTCGTCCAGGAGCCCGGCCCCGTCCGTGAGCATGTGCAGGGTCTGCAGGGCGTCGCCGAGGTTCGAGAGGTACATGGCCAGATCAGGGTGCTGTTCCGGCAGCAGTCTGATCGCCTCGCGCAGCATTGCGACCGCGTCCGCCGCGTCCGCCCGGTCCGCCGTGTACGCGGACCATCGGGCGAGCCGGATGCCCAGGTTGCCGTGGTACGCGGCCATCGCGTTCGGGCCGACGTCTTCCCGGATCACGATCGCCGCGTCCAGGGCCCGGCGGCCCAGCGTGATCGCCTGCTCGAGCGCCCCGGGCTTCAGGGTCAGCTGGAACATGGTCCACTCGATCTCGGCGAGAGCATCGAGCGCCGCCGCCTGCTCGTCCTGCGCCGACGCGTGCAGCGCCGTGCGGGCCGCCCGCGCCGCCTGGGTCAGGATCTTTCGGTCCCCGTACGCCTGCGCCCAGGCGGCGAGCACCATGGCGCAGGTCTGATACGTCTCGGCGGCGTATTCTGAAGGCAGGTGGCCCGGCGCGTCGCGGATCACCGCCTGGGCCTGGGCGACCGCCTCACGTAGCGAATCCGGGTCTCCCGCCTCGTGCGCCTCGACCAGTGTTCCGGCCAGCAGGGCTCGCCGGAACAGGAGCGCCGGTTCCCCTTCGCCGTCCGCCACGGCCCGCCGCTGCGCCGCCACCGCGAGGCGGATGTGCTCTGGCTCGCCGTCCGCGGCGTAGCGGTAGCGCAGTACCTGCGCCAGCTCGGCGTACTCGGCGCCGGCCCGCTCGCCGCGTTCGGCCCGCCGGTCGATCTCCGCCCGCAGGATCCGTTCCGCCGCCTCGAGATCCTCGACCAGCGCCTCGGTCTCGTAGCGCAGCCGCAGCACCGTCGCTTCATCGACGGCTGACACGCTCGATGCGGCTGATGCGGCTGATGCGGCCGGATCGCCCGAGTCCGCCGCCGAGCCCCTAGCGCCGCCGCGATCCGTCGCCGCGTCCCTTCTCGTCCCCGCGCCCGTCCTCGCCGCCGCGCTGGTCGCCCTGCTGCTCACGGGCGTGGATCAGCAGTCCGAGGCGCTCGCGCACCGGCTCCGGCGGCGGCACGGCGTCCGGCGGCACGATCCGGTTCACCCGGTCCCCGCTCAACATCTCCAGCAGCCCGAGCAGCGAGCCCGACGCCGCCGCGTCATCCGCGTCGAGTGCCTTCGCCAGCCGCTCGATCAGCTCAAGCCGCTCCGCCCAGACCCCGGGCGAGAGCCGCTGCTCGGCCAAGTCAGTCAGTACCCTGCGAGTCCGGTCCACCGGATCGTCGAAGCCCACCCGGCCACTCTAGCCGCGTCGGCCGGGTCACATGGTCAATCGGGCCCGGATCGCCTCCGTGTACGGATGGCCGATCGACTCCAGTGCCGCCAGCGCCTCGGTCAGCCGGGCCTGACAGCCCTCTTCGTCCCCTGACTCCAGGTCCAGCACCGCCAGCAGTTCGAGCACCCGGGCCAACCAGTACCGGTCGCCGAGGCGCCGGTCCAGTTCGGCGGAGCGTTCGCAGGCCTCGCGGGCGGTCTCGGCGTCGCCGAGTGCGTGGCCGATGTGGCCGATCGCGAGCAGGACGTCCGCCTGGCCTTCGAGGTTGCCGGACTGCTCGAACAGCTCGAGCGCGCGCCGGGCCAGCGGCAGCGCCTCGCGGTGCCAGCCCACCCGGGTCAGCTGCTTGGCCACCGCGGTCAGCCCGTCCGCGAGCCCCGGCAGGTGTCCGACCTGCTCGGCCAGGACCAGGGCGCTGCGGGCGTGGCGCAGCGCCACGGTCAGGAAGCCCGCCGCGTCCTCGAGCCGGGTGATGGACAGGTGGGTGGCCACCAGTTCCTCGTCCGCCCCGAGGTCCGTGCACAGCCGCGCGGCCTCCTCGAGTTGGGCGCGGGCCTCCGGGAAGCGGTCGAGCCGGGCGAACGCGTCGGCCAGCAGCCGCAGCGAGACGGCCCGAGCCCGCTGGTCGCCGACCCGCGTCGCCGCGTCCAGCGCGACGGACTGGATGTCAGCACGCTGCTCCCGGCGGCCGGTCCGGCGCAGGAAGACCGCGCAGGCCCAGGCCAGCCGCCACGCCCGCGACTCGAGCCCGTGCGCGGCGGCGTGCGTGATCGCCGACTGCAGCGTGTCGATCTCGGCCTCGAACCAGGCCAACGCCTCGCGGTAGTCCTTCAGCGGCGGCAGCGCCGGGGCGTCGGCGGGCCTCGGAGCGGGCGGCTTGAGCGGGAAGTCCGGCTGAAGCAGGGCATTGGCGGCGCCGACCGCGTCCAGGTAGAAGTCCAGCACGCGTTCCACGGCCGCGCGGGTCGCGTACGCCCCGTCCGTGCGCTGCGCGGACTCGGCCGCGTAGAGCCGGAGCAGATCGTGCATGGTGAACCGGCCCGGGGTCGGCTCGCCCAGCAGGCTGGCGGAGACGAGCTGGTCCAGCTGCGCCCGCGGCGGTCCGGGCAGCTCCAGCAGGGCGGCGCAGGCGAATCCGTCCAGCGTCGGCCCCGCGTGCACGCCGAGCAGGCGGAACAGCCGCGCCGTCTGCTCCGGCAGCCGCGCGCAGGACCAGGCGAAGACCGTGCGCAGGTCGAGGTCCGCCTCGCCCAGGTCGAGCAGGTCCAGCCGGGCCTCGGCCTGGCGCAGGTCCACCGCCAGCGCCTCCAGCGGCCGGTCCGGGCTCGCCGCCGCCCGGGCCGCGGTCAGCGCCAGCGCGAGCGGCAGTCCGGCGCAGGCATCGGCCAACGCCTGAGCCGAACCGGGTTCGGCCGCGACCCGCTCGCCCCCGATCCGTTCCTCGAGCAGCGCGAGCGCGTCCCGGGAGGCCAGGGCGCCGAGGTCCAGCAGCGTGGCGTGCTGGCGCACCGCAAGCCCGGTCAGCCGGTTGCGGCTGGTGGCCAGCACGAATCCGGCCGAGGTCCCCGGAAGCAGCGCCCTGACCTGTTCGGCGGACTGCGCGTTGTCGGCCACCACCAGGACCCTGCGTTCGGCCACCACGCTGCGGAACAGCGCCGCCTTGGCCTCGAGCCCGGCCGGCATCGCCTGGTCGCCGACGCCGAGCGCGGACAGGAATCCGCGCAGCGCCTCGCCCGGCTCGGCCGGTCCGAGCACGTCGAAGCCGCGCAGGTCGACGTAGAGCTGCCCGTCCGGGAAGCGGTCCTTGACCCGGTGCGCCCACCACAGCGCCAGCGTCGTCTTGCCGATCCCCGGCGCCCCGCTGATCACCGCGACCGCCGCCGCGCCGGAGCTCGCCCGCGCCAGCAGCCCGTCCAGCCTGGCCAGCTCCGCGGCGCGCCCGACGAAGTGCGCGGCCGGCTGCGGCAGCTCGCGCGGGACCGGCGGGGGCGGTGGCTGGGGCTGGGCCAGGGACGGCGTGCCCGGCGCCGCCGCGGCGGCCCGCCGGGTACGCCGGCCGAGCTCGACCTGGTCGCGCAGGGTACCGAGACGCCCGGCCTCGGCGCCGGTGACCTCGAGCTCGCGCAGGATCCGGTCGAACATGGTGGAGTTGGGCAGTGTCGTGCCATTGAGATACGCGTACAGGCTCGCGGGCGAGACGAACAGCCGTCCGGCCAGCTCGGCCCGGTCGATCGGGTGTCCCGCCCGCCGTTCGGCCCGAAGCAGGACTCTGCCGAGCTCCTGGGCCAGCTGGGCCAGGGCCGCGTCCGGCGGTGGATCCGGCGCGCCGCCGGAGGGCGCGCCGGCTGCTTGGATCGGGGACACCGCGACTCCCGTCCGCGGGTCCGGGGCCCGCACGGCCTTCGAGTGTATTCGAGCATCCTCCAGCCCCGCAGGTGTTCGCAGGGTTCTTCGTGATCCGGTGGGCCCTGACACGGGTCGACGGGCGGCCGACGGGGAACGCTCCGGAGGTCGCCGCTCGACGGATCCGAAGGGAGACACCCGGTGCCCAGCTTCCCGATCGGTGCGCAGGAGGTCGTCGCGCACCTGTTCGCGCCCACCTCGGGCCCGCACGCGCACGCGGCCGAGCGGCGGGTCCGGGAGATCTGGGCGCGCTGCCGCACCCGGCTCGGCACGACCGAGCCGGTGGACGCGGCGTGGCCGCACGAGGACCCCGCCGCCTGGTCCGACGCGGCCGGACGGCCCGATCCGTCCGGACGGCTCAGCACGCTCGCCCGCAACGCCGACGACACCGTGCAGATCGTGCTGCGCCACGAGCACGAGGTGGCGTGCCTGTCGCTGCTCGCGGCCGCGCGGCTGGGCGAGACCTGGCTGAGCCTGGACCGGCGCGTGCGCGACGTCCTCGGCTCCGACCACCGCGAGCTGCTCGGCAGTACCCTGCATTACCTGGGCCAGACCGCCGCGCCCGTGTGGTCTCATCCGGACGCGATCCCGGCGCTCGGCGAGAGTCTTCGACTGCTGCTTCCCGAGGCCGAGCAGGGCGACCGCTGGTGGTACTCCGGCGGCGGCTTCGGCGAGCTCGCGGCCTGGGAGATCACCCCGGCCGAGGACGACCGGGCGCAGCGGCGGTTCGCGATCCTGGCCGGGCCGGAGGGCGCGCCGGAACTCAGCGCCTTCACCTGGTCGGACGGCGGCGGCGTGGCCCTGCCCGCCTTCGCCCGCTACCTGATGCATATCGCCAGGCTCCGGTACCAGGTGCGCGTGCGATCGCAGCTGCCCGACATAGCCGAGCTGGGGCGGCACATGTCGGTGACGCGGCTGACGGAGGCGATGCAGGACCTGACCGTCATGCGACGCACGGTCCTGATAGCGGCCGACAACGCCGCCGCCGCACTGCGCGGGCTTGTCGGCGATCCGCGCCGGACCCGGCCGTTCCAGGACGACTTCCGGCTGGCCGAGTGGTTCGGGCAGCTCATCGACGACGACCTGGCGTACTTCGACGCCTACTACCAGGGCGCCCTGCGGGCACAACACGCGGGCAGCGGCGCCCTCGACACGCCCAGGGCACCCGAAGCACTCGACCGGGCCGCCACCGCGTCGCCGCCACGGGACGACGCCGCCGTTCGCCGCCGCGCCCGCATCCTGGCGCTGGCCGACGAGTGGTTCCCCAGCCGGGGCGGCATCAGCGCCGTCAACCGCCGCCTGTGCATCGCGATGGCGGGCGAGGGCGCCGACGTGTTCTGCGTCGTGCCCGCCGCGTCCGCCGCCGAGACCGAGGACGCGGCGGCCCGCGGCGTCCACCTGCTCGCCGCGTCGCAGGTCCCCGGCATGTCCGACCGGGAGAGCCTGATGCGCCGGCCCGCGCTGCCCGGCACCGACGCGCCCGACGCCGTGATCGGCCACAGCCGGATCACCGGGCCCGCGGCCGAGGTCCTGGTCAGCGACCACTTCCCGGCGGCGGTGCGGGTCCACGTCGTGCACATGGAGCCGGACCAGATCGAGTGGCACAAGACCGACCGCGCCGACGACGCGGGCGAGCGCGCGCAGGAGCGGTCAGAGCTCGAACTGCGTCTCGCGGCCGGCGCCGGACTCGCCGTGCCGGTCGGCCCGCGGCTGGACCAGTGGCTGCGCCGGGACCTGCCGCTCTACGGGGCCGAGCGGTCGCCGCACCGGATGGACCCCGGCTTCGACCTGCTCGACGGGGCCCCGGCGGCGGCCGAGCCGGACGGCCTGCGCGCCGTGCGCTCGGTACCCGAGGGCGTGCCGCAGATCCTGGTGATGGGCCGGATGGAGGACGCGCCGGTGAAGGGGCTCGACATCGCCGGCCGCGCGGTCGGCCGCGCGGTGCGCCTGGCCACCGGCCGGCCGCGCTGGGAGCTGCTGGTACGCGGCGCCGCCAGGGGCGAGAGCGAGCGCCTGCGCCACGACGTGATGGGCTGGATCGGGCACTCCGCGGTCGATGTGACGGTGCATCCGTTCGACCCCAACGCGGCCCGGATCGGCCGCGATCTGAGCCGGGCCAGCCTCGTCCTGCTGCCCTCCCGCGCCGACGGCTTCGGCCTGGTCGGCCTGGAGGCCGTCGCGGTCGGCGCGCCCACCCTGGTGAGCGAGCGCAGCGGCCTCGGCATGCTGCTGCGCGAACTGCTCGGCGACCGCGCCGACCCGTACGTGCTGCCCGTCACCACCGAGGACGGCGGCGAGGCGACCGAGCTCTGGGCCCACCGCATCGCCGCCGAACTCGGCGACCGCGAAGCCTCCTTCGCCCGCGCCGCCGAACTGCGCGCCCTGCTCGCCCGGCGCCGCACCTGGGCCGCCGCCGCCGCGCTGCTGCTGGCCGCGGTCCGCCGCGTGGGCGGGGGCGTCGGCGCTGACGTGGAGGGGGATGCGGGGAATGAATCGAGCGTGGAAGCGGGCGTGGGCGCGGCCGCGAGTTGAGCGGCCGCGCCCCTGTCCGCCTCGTCCGTGCGTCTGTACCTCCGTGCGTCCGTCCGCCCGCTCAGCCGATCAGGTTCGAGACCTCGCCGAGGATCCGGTCGCGCTCCTCGGCCACCGCCATGATCTGCTGGCGCGAGTCGCGGAACCGCTTGGACTGCCAGGTCCAGCGCAGCCGCCCGATCAGCACGCCCCCGGCCCCGGCGAACTCGATGCAGAACTTGCCGAAGCCGCGGTCGTCGTCGTGGTCCGCCGCGCCGAACGCCCGGCACTGGCGGAACGGGATCATGCCGTACTTCACCTGCCCGCCGAACATGGCGTGCTTGCCGGAGGTGGTCAGCACGCCCGACGGGAAGAGCAGCCCGAGCGTCGGCGCGTCGATCAGCGCCTCGATGTTGCGCGACTCGTGCACGCACCAGGTCGCCGCCACCACGTCGTCCGGGGCGAACCCGGCCGCCCGCACCGCCTCGGACACCCCGGTCCACTCGATCTTGGCGTGGTCGAAGTTGACCGGCGCCAACGAAGCCAACTGCTGAATCTTCTCCATGGTCTACTGGCCCCTCTCCTGATTCTCCTGAACCCGTCATCTCGCCGAACTCCGATGCGCCCTTTCTAGGTGCCGCAGCCGTTCCCCGGCAACGGAATCCGGCGAAGTCCGGGCCTTCTCCGGACAATGTCGAGTTCTTCCGGAAAGCACCGGACGCGCCGGTATCCGGGTGCTGCCGCACTCTTCGCGGGCGGCGCTGCCATACTGTCCGCCACAGCCCATACCTGGAGGTGGGAGCCGTTGTCTCGACGTGAGGGTCCACTGGGCGGCGAGAACACCGCGCTGCGGCAATTCGCCTTCTGGCTCCGCGATCTGCGGAATCGATCAGGCCTGACATATATGCAACTTGCCAAACGCACCGGATATGCGTCGAGCACGCTGCAGGAGGCCCTCGGCGGCCGGCGGCTGCCCACCCTGCCGGTGGCGATGGCCATCATCGAAGCCTGTGACGCAGATCCGGTTCTGTGGCACCGGTACTGGGCGTACGCGCGGCGCTCGCTCGACCCGGACGTGCCCACCGCCCTGGGCCGCGCGGCGACCCCGCCGTGGCCCGCCGT
>NZ_JAGSOG010000182.1 GCF_018139695.1 Actinospica durhamensis
CAGATGTGTATAAGAGACAGGTGCGGCGCCATCTCCCAGTACAACGCCGCGGCCCCGGTGCCCGGCCCGGACAACCTGGCCCTGGCCATCGGCAAGCGGCTGACCCTGCGCGGCTTCATCGTGACCGACCACATGCACCTGGCCAAGGAGTGGATCCCGCAGGCGGCGCAGTGGCTGCGCGCGGGCGAGCTGCGCGCCGAGGAGACCGTGGTGGAGGGGATCGACCAGACCGTCGGGGCGTTCCTCGGCCTGCTGCGCGGCGCCAACACCGGCAAGATGCTGATCCGCCTGCCCTAGTCTCCCGCCCTCGTTCCTCTCGCGGCGCCGTGACCGGCGCCTTTTCCCCCTCGCGCGGCCCGGGTGTCAACGCTTCGTTGAGATCCGGGCCGTCGTGGTAGCGGAGGTGTGAGTGCCCGTGCCGACCGGCTCGGCCCGGGATTACCGTCGGAGGCGGTGATCCACTCGGAGCGGGTGGGTCCGCACGTGAGAGGAGCGGTGGTCCGCATGCTCGAGGAGCCTCCGGATACCGAGCGGCTGTACGTACCGCTGCACGGCGCGGCCTGCGGCGTGGCGCTGCGCTACTTCCATGACGAGGCGGGGTCGCGCTGCGCGATCGGCTTCACCGATCTCGGCCGGATGGCCGAACTGCTCGGCTCGGAGCAGGCCTACTACCGGCTCACCGCCCGCGCGGTGCGCGAGCTGGCCGGCGCCGCCGGAGTCACGGTCCTGATCGTCGACCCGGCCCGGATCACCGAACACCCCGAACCCGCCGCCCCCGCCGTCGCGACCGGCGGCACCGTGCACCGGCACGCGGCCCCGGTGCACGCGGCGGCACACGGCCTGAGCGCGGTGCGTTCCGCGCTCGAGCACAGCCAGGCCGCCGGGATCCTCGTGGTCAGCGCCGGAGCCGGCGCCGCCGCGCTCGTGTTGGAGGCGCTGAGATGAACGTGCACGCACTCATGGGGGAACAGGTCCACGACGGACACCCGGCCCGCGCCACCCGGCTCGGCCCGCCCTGGCCGCGCGGGGCGGCCCGCCTCGGCGACGGCGACGTGCTGGTCGGCGGGGTGAGCCTGACCGAGCTGGCCGAGGCGTACGGCACCCCGGTGTACGTGCTCGACGAGGCCGAGGCCCGGCGCCGCGCGGCCGGGTATCGCACGGCCCTGCCGGACGCCTCCGTGCACTACGCCGCGAAGGCCTTCCTGTGCACGAGCTTCGCGCGCTGGATGGACCAGGAGGGACTCGGCCTCGACGTGTGCTCGGGCAACGAGCTCGCCCTGGCCCTCGCCGTCGGCTTCCCGGCCGCGCGGATCATCCTGCACGGCAACGCCAAGACCGAGTCCGAGCTGCTGCTCGCGGTCAAGCACGGGGTCGGGCGGGTCGTGCTCGACTCGTTCCCGGAGATCGCCCACCTCGCCGCGCTCGCCGACCCCGCCCGGCCGCAGGGCGTGTACGTGCGCGTCGTACCGGGTGTCGCGGCCGGCCACCACGCCGCGGTGCGCACCGGCGTGGACGACCAGCAGTTCGGCTTCGCGCTCGAGGACGGCGGCGCGCTGGAGGCGGTCGAGCGCGTGCTCGACCAGCCGCACCTGCGCCTGGACGGCCTGCACTGCCATCTCGGGTCGCAGATCACCGACATCGAGCCCTTCCTCACCGCGGTCGGCCGCCTGGTGGGCCTGCTCGGGCGGCTGCGCGAGCGCCGCGGCGTGACGCTGCCGGAGCTCGACCTCGGCGGCGGACACGGCATCGCCTACCGCGTCGGGGACGCCGAGCTCCCGCCGGAGGACTTCGCCGCCTACGTGCTGCCCCGGCTGCGCGCCTGCTGCGCCGAGGCGGGCATCCCGGTGCCGCGGCTGGTGCTCGAGCCGGGCCGGGCGATCGTGGGCCCGGCGGGCGTGGCGGTCTACCGGGTGCTCTCGGTCAAGGTCGCCGCCTCCGGCCGCCGCTTCGTCGCGGTCGACGGCGGGATGAGCGACAACCCGCGGCCCGCCCTGTACGGCGCCGAGTACAGCGTGCAGCTGATCGGGCGCAGGTCCGCGGCCCTGATGGAGCCCGCGCGGGTGGTCGGGCGGCACTGCGAGGCCGGCGACGTGCTGGTGCCGGACGCCAGCCTGCCCGCCGACGTGCGGCCCGGCGACCTGCTCGCGGTGCCCGCCTCCGGCGCCTACCAGCTGTCCATGGCCTCGGGCTACAACCTCGTCGCCCGGCCCCCGCTGGTCGGGGTGCGCGAGGGGGCCTGGAAGGTGCTGCTGCGCCGCGAGGCCCTGTCCGACATCCTCGAGCGCGAGGGCGTCGGGGCCGCGGGCTGATCGCCGGCCCGCCCGGCGCAGGTGCGCGGCTCGCCCGATTGTCGGCCCAGAGAAGACACTGCGCGGCAGCTGTGAAAAAGTGTCACCGATGAGTATCGAGATATCGGCGCCGCCGCCGCAGCGCACCCGTGCGCGCGAGGCGTGGGCCCCTGAGGCCGTCGGCGCCCTGGTGATCGGCGCGCTGTCCTTGGTCGCGGGCGTGATCGTCGGCGTGGCCTGGCGCTACCTCGCGCCGCCGGTGCACGGCGTGATCACCGTCTCGGGCGGGCAGAAGGCCGCGTACTACGAGAACCCGGAGACCAAGGGCTTCGTCGGGCAGGACGGCATGTTCGCCGTCTGCGGCGTGGTGGCCGCGGTGCTGCTGGCGCTGGCCGCGTTCTTCTGGTTCCGCCGCCGCGCCCCCATCGGCGTCGCGCTGGCCCTGGGCGGGGCGGGCATCGGCGCGTCCTACCTGGCCGCCTGGTTCGGCGTCTGGCTCGGCCCCGGCCGCGGCTCGGTGATCGCCTCGACCAACGGCGTGGCCGCCAACCAGGTCTTCGACCTGCCGCTCAACATCGGCGCCACCGGCGTGATCTGGCTCTGGCCGGCCGTGGCGGTGGGCCTGTACTTCCTGCTGATGCTGGTGTTCGGCCCGTCCGACGACCCCGAGCAGACCGCGGCGCAGTACGAGTTCCCGCAGTGGGCCGACCCGGTCGACCTGACCGCGCCCGGACCGCAGGACACCCGGCCCGAGCAGCACCCGTAACCCGCACCCGCGGCGCCGGGCGCGGCCCGCGGGCTGGGTAGGCTGGCCCGGTGGCGAAGAACACCAAGCAGGGCAGGACCGCGGCGGGCACCCCGGCGACCGTCGCGCTGACGAAGGCTCAGATCCCTTTCGTCACCCACGAATACGCGCACGACCCCTCCGCCGCCTCGTACGGCACCGAGGCGGCCGAGGCGCTGGGCGTGGACCCGGCGCGCGTGTTCAAGACGCTGGTGGCCGACGTGGACGGCCGGCTGACCGTCGCCGTCGTCCCGGTCTCCGGCAGCCTCGACCTGAAGGCGCTGGCCGCCGCGGTGGGCGGCAAGAAGGCCGCGATGGCCGACCCGGCCGCGGCCGAGCGCTCCAGCGGCTACGTGCTGGGCGGGATCTCGCCGCTCGGGCAGCGCCGGCCGCTGCCCACCGTGCTCGACGCCTCGGCGCTGGCCTTCGAGACGATGTTCTGCTCGGCCGGCCGGCGCGGCCTCGAGGTCGAGCTCGCCCCGGCCGCCCTGGTCACTCTCACGGCGGCGGTGACCGCGCCGATCGGCCGCGCCGGCTGAGCCGAACGGGTCGCGCCGCGCGCGATCGCGCGCGGAACCTTGAGCCTGCCTTCAGTCTCTCTTGAGGATGTCCACCGCCGGGAGCGAGCGTAGCTCCTGGATCAGCAGCGCCTCGCGCCGCAGCAGGGCCTGTTCGCGCCGCAGCCGGGTCGCGGTGTCGGCGGCGGCCAGCAGGGAGTGCTTCTCCCGCAGGTCGATGATCATCGTGGCGGCGATCAGGTAGGACAGCACCGTCGGGTCGTCCGGCAGCTGCGGCAGCGCGCCCACGCGCAGGCCGCGCAGCGTGGTCAGGGCCCGCTGGTAGCCGAGGAAGTGCGCGGTGGCCGGGGTGCGCAGCGCGTCCGCGCCCTCGCCCGGGACGTCGGTGAGGATCTCCACCTCGGCGGTCGGGTACGGCGCCGCGGACAGGTCGGCGGCCAGCACCCGGAAGCGCTCCACGCCCGTGGTGACCAGCGCGTACGAGCCGTCGTCGGCCGCGTCCACGGCCGAGATCTGCGCCGTGCACCCGTACTCGTAGACGCTGCGGACGTTGCCCTCGCCCACCTCGCGGCCGTCCTTGATGGCCACCACGCCGAAGCGCTGCTCGGTGGTCTCCAGTGCCTGGAGGTCCTCGACCAGCTGCCGGTAGCGCGGTTCGAACACGCGCAGCGGCATCACGACGCCAGGGAAGAGCACTGACCCGAGCGGGAAGAGGGGCAGCGTGGTCGGCATGCCCCTAGCGTAGAACCTTCCGAGCCCAGTATTCGGAACCTCGGGCAGGCCGGTGCCGACGGGCAACTACACTGGTTGTGTGATCAACCGTATCGATTTGCGTGGAATGGACCTGCGTTCGGCGGGCCTGGACGTGCGGAACCTGGTTCCGCGCGCCGAGTTCGACATCGAGGCGGCCCTCGAGGTCGTGCGTCCGATCTGTGAGGACGTCCGCCATCGCGGGGAAGCGGCGCTGATCGAGTACGGGGAGCGGTTCGACGGGGTCCGGCTGCGCTCGCTGCGCGTGTCCGGCGACGCGATCGCGCAGGCGTTGGCCGCGCTCGACCCGCAGGTGCGCGCCGCACTCGAGGAGTCCATCCGCCGCGCCCGCAAGGTGCACAACGACCAGCGCCGCCGCGACGTGCAGACGGTCGTGGTGCCCGGCGGCATGGTGACCGAGCGCTGGGTGCCCATCCGCCGGGCCGGCCTCTACGTGCCGGGCGGCCTGGCCGTGCTGCCCTCGTCCGTCGTCATGAACGTGGTCCCGGCCCAGGTCGCCGGAGTGGACCAGATCGCGGTGGCCTCGCCGCCGCAGCGCGCCTTCGGCGGGCTGCCGCACCCGACCATCCTGGCCGCCTGCGCCCTGCTCGGGGTCGAGGAGGTGTACGCGGTCGGCGGCGCCCAGGCCATCGCCATGTTCGCCTACGGCTCCGGCGCCGGGGAGACCGGCTGCCGCCCGGTGGACATCGTCACCGGCCCCGGCAACATCTACGTCGCCGCGGCCAAGCGGCTGCTCAAGGGCCGGATCGGGATCGACACCGAGGCCGGCCCCACCGAGATCGCGATCCTCGCCGACCTCAGCGCCGACCCCGGCCACGTCGCGGCCGACCTGATCAGCCAGGCCGAGCACGACCCGATGGCCGCCGCGATCCTGGTCTCCGACTCGCCCGCGCTGGTCGAGGCGGTGGAGCTGGAGCTGGGCAGGCGGGTGCCGCAGACCAAGCACGCCGAGCGCATCGCCCAGGCCCTGGCCGGGCGCCAGTCCGCGCTGATCCTGGTGGACGACCTCGAGGCGGGGCTGGTCGTGGTGGACGGCTATGCGGCCGAGCACCTGGAGATCCAGACCTCCAACGCCCGGGTGCTGGCCGGCCGGGTGCGCAACGCCGGCGCCATCTTCGTCGGGCCGTACTCGCCGGTCTCGCTCGGGGACTACTGCGCCGGGTCCAACCACGTGCTGCCCACCGGCGGCTGCGCCTGCCACAGCTCGGGCCTTTCCGTGCAGACCTTCCTCAAGGGCATCCACATCGTGGAGTACAACGAGGCCGCGCTGGCCGAGGTCGCCCCGCACGTGGTCGTGCTGGCCAACGCCGAGGACCTGCCCGCGCACGGGGAGGCCGTGCAGGCCCGCCGCGCGCCCGAGTTCGAGCCCGAGTTCGAGCCGGAGCCGCACGCCGAACCCGCCAGTCCGGCCCCGGCGCCGGACACCGACGCAACCCCTCTGGAGGAGGAGTGACCGACCGGTACCCGGCCGCGTCGCCCGCCGGCATCAGCTGGCGGGACCTGCCCATCCGGGACGACCTGCGCGGCCTGACGCCGTACGGCGCGCCGCAGCTCGACGTCCCGATCCTGCTCAACACGAACGAGAACCCGTACCCGCCCTCGGCCGCGCTGGTGGCCGACCTGGCCGAGGCCGTCACACACGCGGCCGCCGGGGCCAACCGCTACCCCGACCGGGACGCCGACGAGCTGCGCAAGGACCTCGCGCAGTACCTGGGCCACGGCCTGCTCGGCGCGAACCTGTGGGCCGCCAACGGCTCCAACGAGATCATCCAGCAGATCCTGCAGTGCTTCGGCGGGGCCGGACGCACCGCGCTCGGCTTCGAGCCGTCCTACTCCATGCACCGGCTGATCGCGCTGGCCACCGGCACCGGCTGGGTGGCCGAGCAGCGCGACCCGGAGACCTTCGAGCTCGACCCGGCCCGCGCCGTGGCCGCGATCGAGCGGCACCGGCCCGACGTGGTCTTCCTCACCTCGCCCAACAACCCGACCGGCACCGCGGCGCCGCTCGAGCTGATCGAGGCGGTCGTGGACGCGGCGCCCGGGATGGTCGTGATCGACGAGGCGTACGCCGAGTTCTTCCGGCCCGGCACGCCCTCCGCGCTCACCCTGCTGCCCGGCCGCCCCCGGCTGCTGGTCACCCGCACCATGTCCAAGGCCTTCGCCATGGCCGGCGCGCGCATCGGCTACCTGGCCGCGGACCCGGCCGTGATCGACGCGCTGCTGCTGGTGCGCCTGCCCTACCACCTGTCCGTGTTCACCCAGGCCGTGGCCCGCACCGCGCTCGCGCACACCGCCGAGCTGCTCGGCACGGTCGACGCGGTCAAGGCCCAGCGCGACCGGATCGTGGCCGAGCTCACCGGCCTCGGCCTGAGCGTGGTGCCCTCCGACGCCAACTTCGTCTCCTTCGGCGACTTCGCCGACCCGCACGCCGTCTGGCAGGGCCTGCTGGAGCGGGGGGTGCTGATCCGCGAGGGACTGCTGCCGCATAAGCTGCGCGTGACCGCGGGCACCGAGGACGAGACGACGGCCTTCCTGGACGGGCTCCGGGACGTTCTGGCGAAGGAGAGCGCGCAGTGACCGAGGACCGCCGACGCAGGTACGGCCGGGTGGCCCGGACCACCAAGGAGTCGAGCGTGCTGGTCGAGATCGACCTCGACGGCACCGGGATCACCGATGTGGACACCGGCATCGGCTTCTACGACCACATGCTGGGCCAGCTGGCCAAGCACGGGCTGTTCGACCTGCTCGTGAAGACCACCGGCGACCTGCACGTGGACGCCCACCACACGGTGGAGGACACCGCCCTCGCCCTCGGCGGCGCGTTCCGCGAGGCGCTCGGGGACAAGTCCGGGATCCGCCGGTTCGCCAACGCCTCGGTGCCGCTGGACGAGACCCTGGCCGAGGCCGTGGTGGACCTCTCCGGCCGGCCCTACCTGGTGCACGAGGAGCCGGAGCGGATGGCGCCGATGATCGGGGCCTACGACACCACGCTCACCCGGCACATCTTCGAGTCCTTCATCGCCCAGGCCCAGATCTGCCTGCACCTGCGCGTGCCGTACGGGCGCAACGCCCACCACATCGTCGAGGCGCAGTTCAAGGCGGTGGCCCGGGCGCTGCGCGACGCGTGCGCGTTCGACCCGCGGGTGACCGGCGTCCCGTCCACGAAAGGCACCCTGTGACCAACAGCTACAGTGCGGCCCTGCTGATCCTGCTCGGCCTCTTCCTGCTCGGCGGCGTGATCTCCTTCGCCAAGCAGGGCCTTTCCAAGATGATCATCACGGCGCTCGGGGTGTGCAGCGCGCTGGCGCTCGCCTCCGGCGTCATGCGGTGGAAGTAGCCGGGGCATGAGCGAATCGGTGAGCGCCGCATGACCACCGTCGCCATCCTCGACTACGGCTTCGGCAACGTCCGCTCGGCCGAGCGGGCCGTGGCCCGGCAGGGCGCCGAGGTGAGCATCACCTCCGACTTCGAGGCCTGCCTCGAGGCGGACGGGCTGCTGGTGCCCGGCGTCGGCGCGTACGCGGCCTGTATGAGCGGCCTGCGACGAGTGCTCGGACACCGCGTCATCGGCCGCCGGCTGGCCGGCGCGCGCCCGGTGCTCGGCATCTGCGTCGGCATGCAGGTGCTGTTCGAACAGGGCATCGAGCACGGCGTGCGCACCGAGGGCTGCGGCGAGTGGCCCGGCACGGTCGAGCAGCTGCGCGCCCCGGTGGTGCCGCACATGGGCTGGAACACCGTGGCGATGCCCGCCGGCAGCCCCATGTTCGCCGGGATCGAGCCGGACGCCCGGTTCTACTTCGTGCACTCCTACGCCGCGCTGGACTGGACCCTGACCGACACCGGCGCGCTGCCCACCCCGCAGGTGGCCTGGTGCGACTACGGCACGACCCCGTTCGTGGCCGCGGTGGACAACGGCGCGCTGTGGGCCACCCAGTTCCATCCGGAGAAGTCCGGCGACGCCGGCGCCCAGCTGATCGCCAACTGGCTCAAGACCCTGTGACCGAAGCGTTCGAACCCACGGCTCGAACAACACTGGTAAGGAAGCGCATGTCCAAGCTCGAACTCCTGCCCGCGGTGGACGTGGAGAACGGCCAGGCGGTGCGGCTGGTGCGCGGTGAGGCGGGCACCGCCACCTCCTACGGCGCGCCGCTGGAGGCCGCGCTGGCCTGGCAGGCGGCCGGGGCCGAGTGGGTGCACCTGGTGGACCTCGACGCCGCCTTCGGCCGCGGGTCCAACCGCGAGCTGCTGGCCTCGGTGGTGGCCGCGCTGGAGGTCAAGGTGGAGCTGTCCGGCGGCATCAGGGACGACGCGTCGCTGCGCGCGGCCCTGGCCACCGGCTGCACCCGGGTGAACCTGGGCACCGCCGCGATGGAGAACCCGCAGTGGGTGGCCAAGGCCATCGCCGAGCACGGCGAGCGGATCGCGGTGGGCCTCGACTGCAAGCTGGAGGACGGCTCCTGGCGGCTGCGCGGGCGCGGCTGGACCACCGACGGCGGCGAGCTTTTCGAGGCCCTGGCCCGGCTCGACGCCGAGGGCTGCTCCCGCTACGTGATCACCGACGTCAACAAGGACGGCATGCTGGCCGGCCCGAACGTCGAGCTCTACCGCACCGTGTGCGCCGCCACCGACCGCCCGGTGGTGGCCTCTGGCGGGGTCTCGAGCATCGAGGACCTGCGGGCGCTGGCCGGGCTCGTCCCGGACGGGGTCGAGGGGGCTATCGTGGGCAAGGCGCTGTACGCGGGCGCGTTCACCCTCGAGCAGGCCTTGGAGGCTGTGTCCCGTTGACCGTACTCCGTGTCTCCTCGGCCGGGCCGTGGGAAGACGCCTTCGGCTACAGCCGCGCCGTGATAGCCGGCCCGCACGGGTACGTCTCGGGGTGCACCGCCGTCCTGGACGGGGTGGTCCACCACGAGGGCGACCCGTATCAGCAGGCGCTCACGGCCTTCGGGGTGGCGCTGGACGCGCTGGCCCAGGGCGGATTCGGGCCCGAGGACGTGGTGCGCACCCGGATGTACGTCACGCACACCCGGGACGTGGAAGCGGTCGGCCGCGCGCACAAGAAGCTGTTCGACGCCTTCCGCCCGGCCGCGACGATGGTCGTGGTCGCCAAGCTGATCGACCCTCAGATGCTGGTCGAGGTCGAGGTCGACGCCTACCGGGAAGGTGCCCGATGACGCTCGCGATCCGGGTGATCCCCTGTCTCGACGTGGACGCCGGCCGGGTGGTCAAGGGCGTCAACTTCGAGAACCTGCGCGACGCCGGGGACCCGGTGGAACTGGCCCGCGCCTACGACGAGGCCGGCGCGGACGAGCTGACCTTCCTGGACGTGACCGCCTCGAGCGGGGACCGGGAGACCACCTACGACGTGGTGCGCCGCACCGCGGAGCAGGTGTTCATCCCGCTCACCGTCGGCGGCGGGGTGCGTTCGGCGGACGACGTGGACCGGCTGCTGCGCGCGGGCGCGGACAAGGTCGGGGTGAACACCGCCGCCATCGCCCGCCCCGAGCTGATCTCCGAGATCGCCGAGCGCTTCGGCCGCCAGGTGCTTGTGCTCTCCGCCGACGTGCGCCGGTGCACCGGGGAGACCCGCACCGACTCCGGCTTCGAGGTGACCACGCACGGCGGCCGCACCCGCACCGGCCTCGACGCGATCGAGTGGGCCGCGCGCGCGGCCGAGCTCGGCGCCGGGGAGATCCTGCTCAACTCGATGGACGCGGACGGCACCAAGGACGGCTACGACCTCGAGCTGATCCGCCTGGTCCGGGCCGAGGTGACGATCCCGGTGATCGCCTCGGGCGGCGCCGGCCGGGTGGAGGACTTCGCCCCCGCCGTGGCCGCGGGCGCCGACGCGGTATTGGCCGCCTCGGTCTTCCACTTCGGCGAACTGTCCGTCGGCGAGGTCAAGTCGGCGCTGCGCGAGGCGGGCCACCCGGTCCGCTGAGAGCGCGTGAACCGCGGCGCCGCGTGCGCACCGTGGTCTTCGAAGGGCCCGCGGCCGGTGCCGCGGGCCCTTCGGCGTCCCCGGGCGCGGTGTCGGGCTTCACACGCTTGCCACGTTGACGCTCCGCGGTTCGCGCGCGTAAGTTGAGGGACGCTGCAGTCGTTCATCAACCTGCAAGTTGTTCACAAGTATGAACGGGATGGTCATGGGATCCACGAGCGCGCCGAAGATCACCGAGGTCGTCATCACCCCCGTGGCGGTGCTCGACCCCCCGCTGCTCAACGCCTCCGGCGTGCATCAGCCCTACCAGCTGCGGGCGGTCATCGAGGTGCACACGGACGCCGGGATCACCGGCCTGTCCGAGGCGTACGGCGACGACCCGACCCTGGCCAACCTGCGCAAGGCCGCCCCCGCGCTGGCCGGGCTGAGCGTGTTCGACGTCAACGGCCTCACCAGCCGGGTGGCGCTCGCCCTGGGCAAGGTGACCCCGACCAACCTGACCGAGCTGGTCGGGCGGGTCTCCCGGGAGAAGACCGTGGCCCAGACCGTCGGCGCGTTCGAGGTCGCCTGCTACGACGCGCAGGGCCGGGCCACCGGTCAGCGCGTGTGCGACCTGCTCGGCGGCGCCGTGCGCGAGGCGGTGCCCTACAGCGCCTACCTGTTCTACCGCTGGGCCGTGCACCCCGACGGCGCCACCGGACCGGACTACCCGGACGACGACTGGGGCGACGCGCTCGACCCCGACGGCATCGTGCGCCAGGCCCGGCGGCTGGTGGACACCTACGGCTTCGGCTCGCTCAAGCTCAAGGGCGGCGTGTTCGAACCCGAGGCCGAGGCCGAGGCGATCGAGGCGCTGCGCGAAGCCTTCCCCGAGCACCCGCTGCGCCTCGACCCGAACGCCAACTGGTCGGTGGCGACCTCGCAGCGGATCGCCCCGCGGCTCGAGGGCCTGCTCGAGTACCTCGAGGACCCGACCGGCGGCAACCCGGGCATGGCCGAGGTGGCCAGGTCCACCTCGCTGCCGCTGGCCACGAACATGTGCGTGACCGCGTTCGAGGAGGTGCCGGAGGCCGCGCGGCTCGGGTCCGTCTCGGTCGTGCTCTCCGACCACCACTACTGGGGCGGCTTCCGCGCCTCGCTCAAGCTCGCCGGGATCTGCGAGACCTTCGACTGGGGCATGTCGATGCACTCGAACACGCACCTGGGCATCTCGCTCGCGGCGATGACGCACCTGGCCGCCGCCGTGCCGAACCTCACCTACGCCTGCGACACCCACTCCCCGTGGACGCGCGAGGACGTGATCCAGCCCGGCGCGCTGGTGTGGGACAAGGGCTCGCTGGCGGTGCCCGGCAGCGAGGGCCTGGGCGTGGAACTGGACCGGGACGCGCTGGAGAAGCTGCACCGGCAGTACCTCGAGTGCGGCGTGCGCTCCCGCGACGACCTGTCCGCGATGCGCCTGAAGGACCCGGCCTGGGAGCGGCTGAACCCGCGGTTCTGAGCCGCCGTCAGCCGAGGATCGTCGAGTACGGGCTGTGGCCGGCCGTCGTGCGGCCGGCCTGCTCGAGGTAGTCGGCGCAGGACGGGAGCGCGAGGTCCCTGATCCAGTCGTTCATGGTGAACGGGTTGATCCGCGGGAACAGCGTCAGCAGCCTGATGATCGGGGTGCCGTACTTCTCCGCCATGTAGCGGTAGTTGCGCTCGGCCGAGAGCTCGTTGGTCTCGCCGCTCTTCTCGTGCGGCAGGTGCACCGCGCCGGCCAGGCGGCTGAGCACGATCGGCACCCCGCCGCGGTGCAGCCGGTAGCCCAGGTCCATGTCCTCCGCCCCCCAGCTGCGGAACTCCTCGTCGAACAGGCCGATCCGGTGCAGCGAGTCGGTGCGCGCCGAGATGTTGGCCGACCAGAAGACCACCCAGGGCGCCGGCAGGTGGTGGAACTCGTCCCCGTACTTGGTCCAGAAGGGCTCGCGGATGTCCCACCACTGCGGGCGCTCGGCCAGCCGCGCGATCGTGCCGGCCGGGTCCTCGAGGTCCAGTTCCTGTTCCAGCGCCCAGGTTCCCGCCGCGTCCTGCTGGAGCCCGTAGTTGTAGCCCACCACCGCCACCGGCCCGCGGTCGGTGTTCTGCTCGGCCAGGTGGGCCCGCAGCAGCCGCGGGTGGGCCAGCATGCCCGAGTCGAGGAACACGCAGACCTCCGCGTCCGCGTTCCTGATCCCCATGTTCCGAGCCGCCGCGGCCCGGAAGCCCTCGTCGCGCTGCGTGTGGAACCGCACGTTCAGGACGTCGCGGAATCCCTCGACCACCGCCGCGGTCTCGTCCGTGGACCCGTCGTCCGCCACGATCACCTCGAACTCCTCGCGCGGCAGCGTCTGGCGGGTGAGCGAACTCAGGGTGTGGCCGAGCAGCCGGGCCCGGTTGTAGGTGGGGATGACGACGCTGCAGGCGGGCTGGCGGCTCACGGTGGTTCCTCCGTGGTGTCAGAAGGCTGATCGCGGCCCTCGGGCGGGACCGGCCGCGGGTCGCACCGGTGTCGACCGCTTCTCAGGGTTCCCATTCGGATCCGCGTCGGCTAGGCGCGCGGTGGGCGAACTGTCAGGTCGGCGGGGACCTGACAGTTGCGCCGCGCGGTGATCGC
This sequence comes from Actinospica durhamensis, assembly GCF_018139695.1. Lineage (GTDB taxonomy): Bacteria > Actinomycetota > Actinomycetes > Streptomycetales > Catenulisporaceae > Actinospica > Actinospica durhamensis. The sequence goes on from NZ_JAGSOG010000182.1 coordinate 12,935, forward strand.
TGTGCCCGCCGCCGGCTGCGAGAGTCGGTGAGGGGCGGCCCGGCTCGGCGTGGCCGCGTTCGGACGGGCTTCGACTCGAGGGAAACGATGAGCAGATTCCTGTGGGTGTGTTTCGACGGCGGCGGCAACGTGCCGCCGAGCGTCGGCATAGCGAGGCAGCTGGAGCGGCTCGGCCACGAGGTGGTCTTCGCCGGGCGCGCGGCCATGCAGGACCGGGTGCGCCGGGCCGGGTTCCGCACCCTGGAGCTGACCCGGGCCACGGAGTCGGCCGAGGCGTACGCGTGGCACCCGCGCGGAGCGACCCTGTGCTACCTGACCTCGCCCGCGGTGGCGCGGGAGGTCCACGCCTACGCCGCGGCCGAGCGGCCCGACGTGGTCGTGATCGATTCGCACATGGGCGCGGTCCTGGCCACCGCGCCCGAGTTCGGCGTGCCGACCGCGATCGTGATGCACAGCTTCATCCACCGCACCTTCGAGGGCATGCGCGACCTGCTGCGGATGCAGAGCGAGGTGCGCCGGCGCTCGGGCTTCGGCCCCATCCCGGACATCGACGAGCTCTGGGGCGGGCGCGACCTCGTGCTGGCCACCTCGCTCGCCGAGTTCGACCTGCCGGTGCGCGCCCCGTGGCCGCAGCTGGTCCACTCCGGTCCGGTGCTCGAGCAGGACAGCCGGGCCGACGGGCTCCGGCTGCCCTGGCCGGCCGAGGATCCGACGCCGCTGGTCGTGGTGAGCTTCAGCACCGAGGAGGGCCAGGCCTCCACGGCGAAGCTGCAGCGCACGCTGGACGCCTTCGCGGAGCTGTCCGTGCACGTCGTGGCCACCACCTCCGGCGTCGACCCCGGGCTGCTCTCGGTGCCCGGCAACGCGCACGCGGTCCGCTTCGCCCCGCACGACGCGCTGATGAGCCGCGCCGCGGTCGTCGTCACGCACGGCGGGCACGGCACGGCGATGCGCGCGCTGTGCCACGGGGCGCCGGCCCTGCTGCTGGTCGGCCGGGCCGGCGACCAGCCGGGCATCGCGGCCCTTGACCAGCCGATCGTGGCGGCGTTCGTCGAGGAGATCGGCGCCGGGATCGCCGTGGGCGTCGAGGCGGGCAGCCCGCAGATCCGCGCGGCCGCGGGCGAACTGCTGGCGCACGACGGGTTCCGGCGCAGGGCCGAGCAGGCCGCGCGCAGCCTCGGCGCCGTCAACGGGGCGCGCTCCGCCGCGCTCAGCCTGTCGCTGCTGACGCCGGCCCGCCGGGGGAGCGCGGCGCTGACGACTGTCGGCTGACAGATGTTGACATCTGTCATTCCACTTCGCACACTGGAAGCAGTGACGACGAGGGGATGACAGCGATGATCAGCACACGCACGCTCGGCACCGGTCCGGCCGCGGTGGCCTCCGGGGCGCTCGGCCTCGGCCTGATGGGCATGTCCGGGATGTACGGCCCGGCCGAGGAGTCCGAGTCGATCGAGACGATCAGGGCCGCCGTGGAGTCCGGGGTGAACCTGCTCGACACCGGCGACTTCTACGGCATGGGCCACAACGAGATGCTGCTCGGCCGGGCCCTGAAGCAGCTGGGCCTGGACCGCGACGCGGTGCGGATCTCGGTGAAGTTCGGCGCCCAGCGCGGCCCCGACGGCTCCTGGCTCGGCTACGACGCCCGCCCGGCCGCCGTGAAGACCGCGCTGGCCTACACCCTCACCCGGCTCGGGGTGGACCACATCGACGTCTACCGGCCCGCCCGCCTGGACCCGCGGGTCCCGATCGAGGAGACGGTCGGGGCGATCGGCGAGCTGGTGCAGGCCGGCTACGTCCGGCAGGTCGGCCTCTCCGAGGTCGGCGCCGAGACCATCCGCCGGGCCCACGCGGCGCACCCGATCACCGACCTGCAGATCGAGTACTCGCTGATCTCGCGCGGGCTGGAGGAGGCCATTTTGCCGACCACCCGGGAGCTGGGCATCGGCATCACCGCGTACGGCGTGCTCTCCCGCGGCCTGATCAGCGGCCACTGGACGCCCGAGCGCTCCACCCACGCGGCCGACTTCCGCACCCACGCCCCGCGCTTCCAGGGCGAGAACCTCACCCGCAACCTGGAGCTCGTCGAGGCGCTGCGCACCGTCGCCGAGGCCAGGGGCGCCTCGGTCGCGCAGATCGCGATCGCCTGGGTGCTGGCCCAGGGCACGGACATCGTCCCGCTGATCGGCGCCCGCCGCCCCGACCGGCTGGCCGAGGCGCTCGGCGCGCTCGAGGTCGAGCTGACCGCCGAGGACCTCGCGCAGATCGAGAAGGCCGTGCCGAAGGGCGCCGCGTCGGGCGAGCGCTACGCCACGGCGCAGATGAGCTCGCTCGACAGCGAGCGCTGAGATGACCGCGGCGCAGCCGCTGACGCGGGAACAGATCCTCGAGGCGGCCAAGGAGGCGCTGCGCCGCTACGGCCCGGCCAAGACCACCGTGGTCGACGTGGCGCAGTCGCTCGGGGTCTCGCACGGCACCGTCTACCGGCACTTCCCGACCAAGGCGGCGCTGCGGGCCGCGGTGGTGCGCCAGGGCCTCGCGGCGGTGTCCCGGGATCTCGGCGCCATCGCCGAGGAGGACGGACCCGCCGTCGACCGGCTGCGCCGCTGGCTGGCCGCACTGGTGAGCCGCAAGCAGGGCTACGCCCGCGAGGATCCCGAGCTGTTCGCGACCTACCATCTGATCGCGGCCGACGACTCCGGCGCGGTCGCCGAACACCTCTCGGCCCTGGCCGAGCAGATCACCCACATCCTGCGCGACGGCGTCGCCGCCGGGGAGATCCGCCCCTCCGCCCTCGCCGCCGGCGGCCGCGCCGTGCTCGACGCGACCGCCCGCTTCCACAACCCCTCGCACGCCGCCGAGTGGATCTCGCCCGAGATAGACGAGGCCTTCGATGCGGTGTGGGACCTGCTGGTGCTCGGCCTCGCCCGGCCCGACGGGCAGGAGGCGGGGCGCGGCGGTGACGGCGGCGCCGCGGTGCCGACGGGCACGCGGTACTGACGGAGCCTCAGCCCGCCAGCGCCTGCACCGCCGCCAGGTCCGCCGCCGAGGCCAGGCCGGCGTGGTAGAGCCGCAGTTCGTCGGCACCGGCGGCGCGCAGCTCGGTCACCCAGGCATCGAGCCCGGCCCGGTCCGCCCCCATCCCGCCGACGATGTTCACCGTCGCGGCGAGGGGCTGCGCCGGGCCGGCGGCGCGTCCCGCCTTCGCCACGGCCTGCGTCATCGCGGCGGCGTAGGTCCGCAGCTGCGTCAACGCGTCCTGCGAACGCGCGCCGCCGCACTGCAGGACCGCGCCGAAGGAGGCGTCGGGCACCGAGCCGGGGTTCGCGCCGACGGCGAGCGGGTCGGGGCTGGTGTGCAGCAGCACCGGCAGGTCGGGGCGCACCCGCCGCACCGCCTCGACCATCTCGGCCTGGAACCCGGCCGCCGCGTGCACGCGCAGGATGCCGACCGCGTCCGTGGTCTGCGGGTCAAGGGCCGCGGCCGCCGCGTCACCGCGGAAGACCGGCTCCAGCGCCTCGCGCACCTGCTCGCGCAGCCGATCGAGGCCGTGCGCCGCGTACCAGGCCTCGCAGTGCGTGCAGAAGCACAGGTTCAGCAGGAACTTCGTGCTCTGATCGAACGCGACGCCGCCGGTCTTGTCGTGCGCGTGCAGGTGGTCGTAGCCGTACCAGCCGCAGGACTCGAGTTCGACCCCGTCGATGTCCGGCTGCGCGGCCACCTCGGCGGCCAGCCGGGTGCAGTAGTCGCGGACGGCGGGGGAGTTGACGCACAGCGCCCACGGATACGGGTCGCCGAACGCGTTGACGACCGCGTGCTCCGGGTGCAGCGTGCCGAGGCGCTGATTGTGGGTCAGGATCGTCCAGGCGTAGACCTTCAGGCCCGCCGCGCGCAGCCGCGGCGCCGCCTCGGTGAAGGCGCCCGGGGCCCAGGCCGCCTCGACCGGGCTCAGCGGCGAGCCGTTCCAGTGCGCCGGATCAGGCCGGTAGTACACGGCCGAGTGGCTCGCCGTGACGACCTTGCGCTCCGGGTGGCGCGGCGACAGGGCCCTGACGGTGTGGTACGCGGCGGCCAGGGTGACCCGGTCCACGCCGAGCCCGGCGATCCGGTCCGGGGCGTGCGGATCCCCCGCCACGTCCCAGGGGTAGAGGCTGACGCCGAGCCCGGCCGCGCGGTTCACGCGACGGACCCGCCGACCTTGTCGACCCCGCCGGCGCCGAGCGCGGCCACGGCCTCGCGGGCCCGCTCGATCAGGGCGAGGGCCTCGGCCACATGCTCGGCCGCGGGCTCGACCAGCGGCGCGCGCACCGGGCCGGCGTCGTGGCCGCCCGCCCGGGTCAGTGCCTTGACCAGCGACACCGCGTAGCCCGGCCGGGCGTTGCGCAGCTGCACATAGGGCCGGAAGAACACGTCCACCAGCCGGTCCACGCTCGCGTGCTCGCCGCGCTCCAGCGCGCCGTGGAAGGCCAGCGCCAGGTCCGGAGCGAAGCAGAACACCGCGGAGGAGTAAAGCGGCACCCCGACCGCGCGGTACGCCTGCTGGGTCATCTCGGCGGTGGGCATCCCGTTGAAGTACTGGAAGTCCGTGGTGCCGCTCGCGCGCACCGCGCTGACCACCCGCAGCATCAGGTCCAGATCGCCGCGCCCGTCCTTGAAACCGACGATGTTGGGCACCTGGGCGAGTTCGACCACGGTCTCCGGCGCGAAGACGGTGGTGTCGCGCTGGTAGAGGATCAGGTCGAGGTCGGTCCCGGCGGCCAGCGCGGTGTAGTGGCGCAGCAGGCCGTCCTGTCCGCCGTCCGCGCTGTACGGCGGCAGCACGAGCAGCCCGTTGGCGCCCGCCCGCTGCGCCGCGTGCGCGTACTCCAGCGCCAGCGCCGTGCCGTACCCGCATCCGCCGATCACCGGCACCCGCCCCGCCGAGCTCGAGCCGGCCGCGGACACGGCCCCCACGGCCGTCCGCACGACCTGCTCGTACTCGGCGGGCGCGAGCGCCGGGAACTCACCGGTGCCGCACGCCGCGAACACCGCCCCCGGCCCGTGCGCGAGGCGTGCCTCGACGTGGGCGTGGTAGGCGTCCGGGGCGAAGCGCCCGTCCTGGTCGAACGCGGTGACGGGGAAGAACAGCAGGCCGTCGAGGCGGCGGGGGCTGGCGG
>NZ_JAGSOG010000183.1 GCF_018139695.1 Actinospica durhamensis
CCCTCGGGCACCCCGTCCTCCCCGGCCGCGGCCCCCGGCAGCACCTACGGCCCAGCGATGCCCGGTACTCCGGAAACGCCCACCGCTCCGGACGGTTCGCATCAGGCTTCACAAGTGGTGGACCAGAACGACGGCACGGTGGACCTGCTGTACGAGGGCGCCGACGGGTCCTTGGACCACGACTGGTACATCCCCGGCTCGTCATGGGCGGGGCCGACGAGCCTGGGCGGGGCGACGATGGGCTCTGAGCCCTCCACCGTGAACACGGTCGCCGGAACCGTCGACACGTTCTGGGAGGGCCAGGACGGCGACCTCTGGCACTCCTTCACGACCGGCGGGACCTGGAACGCTCCGGTAGACCTCGGGTACGGCACGCTCGGCAGCGCCCCACGGGCGATAGGCCAGGCCAACGGCACCATCGATGTGTTCTGGCGGGGCGCGAACGACGACCACCTGTGGATGGCCCAGTACACCGCGGGCGTCGGCTGGAGTTCGGGGGCCGTCAAACTCGGCGGCGACATCGCCCCGGGCACGGTGCCGGCGCCGGTCTCCTCCGTGGCCGGGACCACCGACGTGTTCTTCAAGGGCACCGACGGCAACCTCTGGCACGTCTACAGCAGCAACTACGGCACGTCCTGGAGTACGGCCGCGAGCCTGGGCTACGGCACACTCGGCAGCGGCCCGACCGCGACCGGCCACGCCAACGGCACCATCGACGTGACCTGGCGGGGTGCGAACGACGACCACCTGTGGCTGGCGCACTACACCGCCGGCGTCGGCTGGAGCTCGAGCGCGCGGGACCTCGGCGGCGACATCGCGGCCAGCACCGTCCCCGCACCGGTGACCTCCGCAGACCCCACCACCGACATCTTCTTCGAGGGCACCGACGGCAACTTGTGGCACGTCTTCTCGAACGACTACGGCCAGAGCTGGTCGGCGGCCGCCAGCCTCGGCATGGGATCAATCAGCCAGCCGCTCGCGGCCGGACAGACCGACGGCACGATCGATGTGTTCTGGAAGGGCACGGCCGACAACCACATGTGGCACGCCTTCTTCAACACCGGCGGCGGCTGGACGACCACCGCCAGCAACATGGGCGGCGCCGCCGAGTGAATCCGGGCGCGACCGCTCCAGGCTAGGGGGTTCTATAAGGCAGATGCAGCGTCGGCCCGGTCGGTTTTCCCGACCGGGCCGACGCCTCTGCGGCGGGAGTCGCTCCACGGGCACGCGGGACTCGGTCTCTCCTGCGCCGATGCCGGCCCCACCTCGACGTGATCCGAGTTACCGAATAACCCGCATCGACGATGCGTCCCGAGCCGGTGCCCTTGTCATGGCGCCGCGACAGCCTCGGGCATTGGGTCATGCGGGGGCACTCCCCTCGCATACGACCTGGGGATCTTGGCGAGAATCCGGTGTGAGTCGCGCGAGCGCGCCAGGTTCTGGCAAAAGTGGGCCGGTACCGCGCGGCCCCAGGGAGCCGATGATCGCGCCTCGCGGCATGCCGGGTGGTAGTCCCAGGCTCCGCGCAGAGCGCCGCCTTGACCACACGCAGATCGCCGCCTGGACCACATATTAGTGTCGACTACTTGAATAAGTAGGCCTTTGGATCAAGCCGGTCCGACCGGTTATAGTGATCATCGCCTGATGCCATCAACCGATGACATCGGCCGATGACACTAGTGGGAGCACAGCGATGACGACGCCCGCCGATCCAGCCGAGGCAGCCTCGCCGGAGGCGATCGGGGCCGGCAGCCCCTCTCCGCTGCGGCGACGGCTCCTGGTACCGACCCTGGTGCTGTCCGGATCGCTGATGGCCGTGGTCTCCAGCCTCGGCGCCCCCCTCATCCCGACCCTGTCGCAGGCCGACGGGGTCTCGTTGAGCACCGGCGGCTGGATCCTGACCGTCACCCTGCTGACCGGCGCCCTGGCCACGCCGGTGATGGGGCGCCTCGCCGACGGGCCCCGCCAGCGGGCCATCATCCTGGTCGCCCTCGCCGCCGTCGTCGCGGGCTGCGTGCTCGCGGCGATATCCACCGGCTTCACCGTGCTGCTCATCGGCCGCGCGCTGCAGGGAGTGGGACTCGGACTCCTGCCCGTAGCCATGGCCATCGCCCGCCGGAGCCTGCCGCCCGAGAAGGCCAGGCAGACGATCGCCACCCTGTCGGTCACCACCGCCATCGGCGCCGGCCTCGGCTATCCGGTGACCGGGCTGATAGCCCAGGTCCTGGACTTCCGGGCGGCCTACTGGTTCGGCGCCATCGTCGTCACCGGGGCGCTGGTGCTCGCTGCGCTGGTCCTGCCGGCCCGCTCGCCGGGGGTCTCCCGGCGCTTCGACGTCACGGGCTCCGGGCTGCTCAGCCTGGCCGTCATCGGGATTTCGGTGGCCCTGAGCGAAGGGGGCGGATGGGGCTGGACCTCGGCTCGTTCCCTCGGCGTCTTCGCCGCATCGGCGGTGCTGCTCGCGGTCTGGATCCCCTACGAGCTGCGCATCGCCGACCCGCTCGTCGACCTGCGCCAGGTGCGCAACCGCTCGGTCCTCACCGCCGACGTGTCAGGCTTCCTCATCAGCATCGCCATGTACCTGCTCATCCCGATCATCGTCGAGTTCGTGCAGATCCCGCGGTCGGCCGGCTACGGCTTCGGCGCTTCCCTGATCGTCTCCGGGCTGGTCCTGGTCCCGCTCTCGGCCGGCAGCTACGCGGCCACCCGCTTCCTGACCGGCTACGAGCGGCGCTTCGGGCCCCGGACCATGATCCCGCTCGGCTCGGTGGTGTTCGGGGTGGCCGCGGGCTTCTTCGCGGTGGAGCACTCGGCCCTGTGGGAGGCGTTCGTCACGGTCGCGGTCTGCGGCCTCGCCGTCGGCTTCACCACCGGCGCGATGCCCGGGTTCATCGTCCGCGCCGTGGCCCCGAGCGAGACCGGCAGCGCCATGGGCTTCTACCAGGTGGTGCGCAGCATCGGCCTGACGGTCGGCAGCGCGCTGAGCTCCGCCGTGCTGATGTCCCACACCCGGCCCGGCCAGGAACTGCCGGAGGTGGGCGGCTTCACGGTGGCCCTGATCATCGCGGTCGTCCTGTGCCTGGCGACGGCGGTGGCCAGCTTCATGCTGCCGGGGCGGGCGCCCTCCCGGCCCGATACCCTGACCGTGGATCAGGAGGAGGACCTCGAAATGCTCATGAAGGACGACGCCGAACTGGCCGGCGTGGGACTGGTCGCGGGCGAGGAGCCGCCGCCGGGACCGAAGGGCGATCGGCCGTGAGCGACGGCGACTCGGCGACCCCGAGCACGAAGGGGGCCCGGGCCGGCCGATCCCGCGACTCCGCCGCCAGCAAGGAGGCCCTGCTCCAATCGGCCAGGATCCTCTTCGGCCGACAGGGGTTCGAGAGCACGACGATCCGGGAGATCGGCGAGCAGGCCGGCGTCGACGCGTCCCTGATCGCCCGTTACTTCGGCAGCAAGACCGACCTCTACATCGCCGCGGTGATCGCCGAGGACGCAGGCGAGGCGATCCCCACCGAGTACGAGGGTCTGGAACAGATGGCCGAGGTAGTGCTGGCCCGGGCCGACGGCCGGGACGGCCCGGGCCCGGTCCTCCAGGCGATCATCCGCTCCGACACCTCCCCCGAGATCCGCGACGCCGCCCTGGACCGCCTGTCCCGGCGCCTGGTCACGCCGCTAGCCGCCAAGATGGCGGCGACGCGGGACGAGGACCGTCCCGAACTGCGCGTGCAGGTCGCGGTCGCCGCCCTGCTCGGCATCAGCCTCGGACGCTCACTCGGCTGGTTCGACGAACTCCGCTCGGCGCCTCGCGACGAACTCGTCGCCCTCATCGTCGACGCCCTCGGCGCGATCACCGGAGAAACGCCCGAGCGATAGCCAGCCACGATCCGAAACGTCAGTGGTGACACACCCGGCGAGATCTTCTTCGCCTGGCTCATGCGCTTCCACGCCGTCGGCGCCCGTAAAGGCCCTCTCGCCTCGGCCATCCTCGCCGAATCCGCCAACGGCAGCCCCATCGTCCTGCGCGAGAGCCGTTCCCGCACGATCGCCGCCGGCGAACCCCTCTTCCGCGCCGCGCAACGCAGCGGAGAAGTACGCGACGAAGTCTCACTCGGACAGATCCTCGACGGCCTCGTCGCACTCGCCGGCATCGATAGCGACCCGGACTTCCCCGGCGCCCTGATCCGCATCCTGCTCGACGGCTTGCACTCGAACGCAGCCACGTCATGAGCGGATCGCCGACTGCCAGTGAAGTCCTGGGCGTCCCCACGGCCGTAAGAAGGAGTGGGCGGGCGCGCTGCCGGGCCAACCGAGCCGACGGACGTGATCGAGCACGAGCATGGGTGCGCCCCGCATGCTGACCGCACACATGCTCGCCGAGGCGAGTGAGGCTTTCCGCTACTACGCGGGTGGCCCACCAAGCTGTCCGGCGTGAGCGTCCCCGCGGGCAAGGACCGCATGGCCTACACCCGCAAGGAGCCGCTCGGCGTCGTCGGCATCATCTGGGGCTGGAACGGACCGATGGGCCAACTGCCCGGCAAGCTCGCCCCGGCCCTGGCCGCCGGCAACACCGTCGTCCTCAAACCGGCCGAGACCGCCTCGCTGAGCACGCTGCGCCTGGCTGAGCTGCTCGCCGACACCGACCTGCCGGCCGGTGTCGTGAACGTCGTCACCGGCCTGGGCTCCGAGGCGGGCCAGGCACTCGTCACGCATCCCGGCGTCGCGAAGATCGCCTTCACCGGGTCGACTGCCACCGGCAAGCTGGTCCAGCGCCAGGCCACCGACACGCTCAAGCGCGTCACCCTCGAGCTCGGCGGCAAGTCGCCGTCGGTCGTCTTCGCCGACGCCGACCTCGACGTCGCGGCCCGCGGCGTGGCGGCCGGCTTCCTGGGCAACGCGGGACAGGCCTGCGTCGCCGGATCCCGCGTGTTGGTCGAGGAGAGCATCCGCGAGGAGTTCGTCGAGAAGCTGCTGAAGACGATGGAGATGTTCACCCCAGGCGACCCGCTGACCCAGGGCACGCTGGTGGGACCGCTCTCCACCAAGGCGCAGTTCGACCGCGTCAGCTCCTACCTCGACATCGCCCGTGAGGAGGGCGCGAACGTGGTGACCGGCGGCGGGCGCTTCGGTGACCACGGATACTTCTTCGCCCCCACCCTCCTCGACGACGTCCGCTCCGACATGCGCGTCGTCCGCGAGGAGATCTTCGGCCCCGTCGGCGTGATCACCACCTTCACCGACGTCGACGACGCCATAGCCCAGGCCAACGACACCGACTACGGACTGGCCGCCTCCGTGTGGACCACCAGCCTCACCACCGCACACCGCATGGCCGCGGCCATCGAGGCCGGCACCGTCTGGATCAACACATGGGCCGAGATGAGCACCGGCAACCTCCCCTTCGGCGGCTACAAGCAGTCCGGCCTGGGCCGCGAAGGCGGCCTGGAAGGACTCGACACCTACACGCAGGTCAAGAACGTCCGTATCGCACTGTGAACACAAGTACCTCAGGTATCTGACCCGATGCTTGTCACGTGGGGGCCCGTCACCCGACGGGCCCCACCCCATACCAGCCTGCCCGCGCCGTCAGCCCGCAGGGCGGCGTCGCTGCGCCTACGACGCCTCCTACAACGGCAGCGTGGCCGCGGCCACCACGGTCGCGAGCATCGGCGTCCAGGGCGCTTGGACCAACAGCGACGCTCTGCCGACCGGCGTCCCCTGGAACTGACGGCACCCGACGCCGACTGGCCCGCGCCCGTCCCGGGGCCACTACGTCGGGGCGGGCGCGAGCGATCCCGGACCAGCCGCGGTGGGCGGGCCCGCTCTGCTCGCGGTTGCCGGTCCGTGGTGGCTAAGCCCGCTTTCCACCGTACGGCCGTGTCGGGTGCTGCCCGTTCCCCTCGGCTTTTTGCTCGCCGGTGCGTGCGATGCCAGAGCGCCACTTCGCCGAGCGCTGGGGTGGATGCCCTGCCTGGTGCGGCAGGGCATCCACCCCCTGGTTCACGTCACCGGTTCACGGGCGGCGCCCGTTTCGCGGGCTACCGTGGCGCGGATCGGATGTCCAGGTGGCTGTTCAGGAAGGTCTGCAGGGTGCTTTGCGTCACGGCACTGGATGAGTTCAGCGTGAAGGCCAGAGTCGTGGTGCTCCCCGCAGCGACTTTCGCGGTCCTCATGACCGGCGTGTAGCCGTCCTTCGCGGCTATGATCTCGAGCGGACTGAAGCCCTTGTCGAGCCACAGCTGGTAGTTGCCGTTCCCGTCGGTCTGCAGCGTGTAGGTCACCGGACCGCAGGTGCCGGTCTTGGGCTCGTACATGGTGCAGATCGCCACGGTGGCGCCGACGATCGGGCCACCGGAGGTGTCGGACACGGTCCCGGTGATCTTCCCCCACGTCTTGGGCGGGTTGACGGTCATGGTGAAGGTGACCGGCAGCGCACTGGCGTACGGCGAGTTGTCGTCGAGTGTCAGTTCACCCTTGTAGGTGCCCGGCTGGGAAACCTTCGAGGAGTCGGCGGTGACCGTGACGGCGACCTTCTGGCCCGGCGCAATCGTCAGTGTGCTCTCGGAGCTGGACAGCCACGCCGTGCCGGCGGCGCACTGGTCGTACCCGGGGAGGTACTGGACGAGTTGCACGGGCGTGTACGAGCCGTCGGCTTCGCCGCCGATCTCGTAGATCCCGCATGCGGCACCGCCGCGGTAGAGCGCGTTCGCCGAGTTGGGCAGCGCGCTCCACAGGTTCGTCGTCGGGTCGTATCCGTAGTTCTGATTGGAGAGCATCGCACCGTTCTGCACGGCGCCGCCCATCACCTCGAGTTGACCGTTCGCGCTGGCGGCCGCGGCGCCCCAGGCGTCGTCCGGCATGCTCGCCTTCTGCGTCCAGCCCGCGTCTCCCGGCGTGTAGGCGTAGGTGGTGTTCAGCGACGAGGAGCCGCTCTCACCACCGGCGCACACGACCGCGGAGTCGACGCCGCCGCAGGCGACGAAGGCGACGGTGCTCGGATAGGCGGGCGCCGCGCTCCAGGAGTTGTTACCCGGGTCGTAGCTGTAGACGGCTGACGACAGGGGCGCGCACGAACCCGTGGTGCATCCGCCGATGATGTAGAGCTTGCCGTCGACGACCGCGCTGGCGGCCGCGGCCACAGCGAGCGGCAGGTCTGCGATCTGGGACCATGTGTTCGTGCCCGGGTTGTAGGCATAGGTGTGCTGACTGGTTTCGCCGAGCCAGTTCCACCCGCCGGTCACGTACAGAGTGCCGCCGATGAATTGCCCCGACAGGGCGCTCAACGGCTCGGGCAGGTCGGCGATCGCACTCCACGCACCGGTGGCCGGATCGAAGACGTTGGCACTCTGGAGAGGCTCATTGCCATCGCTGCCGCCGACGACGTAGATCTTTCCGTCGTAGTCGGCGACCACGTCGTCCATCACTGACGTCGGGTAGTTCGCGACGCTCGTCCACGACCCGTTCGCCGAGGCGCTCAGTGGTGCGGTCAGTTGCGTGCCGGAGGAGGCACCGGGGCTCGCCGTCGGATTACCCGGTCTCTCCGCGAGGCTGGTGTGCGCCTTGACCAGGGTCTTGGGTGTGGCCGCGACCGGAGCGTTCGCGCTCTGCCCCATCGCGGTGAACCCGGCGTCGCTCTGGCCGAGGCTCACGTTCAGCGGCGCGGTACCGTCGTTCCCGAGCGTCACGGTCTTGGTCTTGGCAGCACCCAGGGTCTCGGTCGCCGACAGACTCTGCTGACCGACGGTCAGCCGGCCGACGTCGAGCTTGAAGTCTTGATGCACGACGCCGTCCGCGATCACGTCGATCTGGCCCGCGGCGTCCGCGTACTGGCCGTCGGTGACCGTGAACCCGGTCTGGCCGGTGTGCGAGCTGTAGAGCCAGTAATAGCCCCCGGTGAGACCGGCGTCGTCCGGCGTCGCGGCCGTCACCCCGAACTGGGTCTGGTCGGAGGCGCTCGTGACGGTCGCGCCCTCGAGTACGTCGCCGGTGTTGGCGTCCGTGACGACGCCGGCGACCAGACCGCCCGGCTGCGCGACGCACGACTGGGTGCCGATGAGCACGTTGTCGATCTGCCACATGCGGGTGTCTCCACCGATGAAGTGGAACCGGACCCGGACGTCGGACTGGCCGGCCGCCTGCGGGATCGGGATGTCCATCAGGGCGTCCATCGTGGGCGGCGTGAACACGGTGTTCCAGGTCTCGCCGCCGTCCAGGCTCAGGTCGACGGTGCCGGTCTGGCCCGGGAACCCGATGTACTCGTTGTCGAACATGATCTGCGGGTCGCTCTGGCCCGACAGATCGACGGCCGGCGAGATCAGCGAGGTGTCCTGCTGGCCGCCGTCCCAGTAGTCGGATTGCACGCTGGCGAAGTCGGAGTCCGAGCCCTGCGGCCCCGCGAAGCCGCTGAGGTTCGCGAAGTTCCAGGTCTGGCCGCTGCCGATGTTGTCGACGACGCTCCAGCCGTCCTGTGCCGTCGTGCCCTGCCAGCCGGTGAACGTCTCGACCGTGCCCTGGTTCCGGTAGGCGTAGCCGGGCGCGGTGCACGTGCTCGCGTCGACCGGCAACTGGATGTCCTGCCGGACCGCCGAGCCGCTGACGTCGACGGTGGCGGTCTGGCCGAGGTAGCCGGACAGGTCCGCGGAGGTGAACTGCATCGTGTAGTCGGTGCCGGAGGGCAGGGCCACGCTGTACTTGCCGGTGTACGGATCGGAGTACACCGCGCCGCCCGGGTAGCCGCTGATAGTGATCTTCGCGCGCATCGGCCAGCCGTGGCCCGATCCGTCGGTGACGTAGCCCGAGACGGTCTCCCGGGGCAGCGCGGCCAGCGTGAAGTTCTCGGCCACCGACTCGTTGTCGGTGACGGTGACGTCCTCGACCGTCTGGGTCGGATAACCGAAATCCGTCGCGGTGACGGTGTAGGTGCCGGCCGGCGCGTACAGGTCGTAGCCGCCGTCGGCGCCGGTGGTGGCGGTGAATTCGTTGCCGGACGGAGCGGTGGCGGTCACATCGACTCCGGAGATCCCGGCGCCCGAGGAACTGTCGGTGATCTTTCCGGCGATCTGGCCACTCGGACCCTGAGACAGTGCCTTGATGCCGTTGGGGGTGCCGAGACCGGTCGGGCCGTCCCAGCCGGGGCCCGCCTGACACAGCACGTCGCCGCAGTCGCCGTCATCTCCCGAGGTGACGTCGTTGAGATCGGTCGGGTCGGCGTACGGGTAGGTCACCGGATAGGTTCCCGGCGTGGGGGTTCCGGCGAGCGCGTACATGGCGGCGATGAGCGGGGAGGACAGGGACGTGCCGCCGTACTGGGACCATCCGCCGAGCGCGGTGGAGTTGTAGATGCCGAGACCCGTGGCCGGAGCGGCGTCGGCGGAGATGTCGGTGTCGGCCCGGTTGTCCGGACAGTCGGTGGCCAACCCCTTCTGGAAGGCCGGTTGCGGCTCGTAGGCCGAGCAGCCGGATCCGGTCGCGCCGTTCTCGTCGTTCCACACGGTCTCGTCCCAGCCACGCGCGGAGCCGCTGTCCTGGGTCAACGCGGTTCCGCCGACGCTGGTGACGTAGGGGCTCACCGAGGGGTAGCTCACGCCGTATCCGGTGTCTCCGGCGGACACGGTCACCGCGATGCCGGGGTGGTTGTAGTACTGGTCGAGGCTCGACTCGTCCGGCGCCTCGTCCCCGCCGTACGAGTTGGATATCGCCGTGGCGCCGAGGTTCGCGGCGGTCTCGACGGACTGCGCGAGGTCGCTCGCGTTGTCGGTGTCCGCCTCGACCAGCACGATGTTGCACTTCGGGCAGGCCGAGGAGACCGCGTCGAGATCGAGTGCCGTCTCGATCGACCAACTGGAGTCCTCCGGCGGGTAGTCGGTTCCGCCGTTCTCGTCGACCTTCTTGAAGCAGCCGTTGGCCGTGGTGCAGGCCGGGAGGTTGTAGAAGGACCGGAAGACGCCCAGGTCAGCCTCCGCGGTGGCGTAGCCGAAAGCGTCCACGATCGCGACCGTCTCGCCGGTACCGGCGGCAGGCAGGTCGTACGCGCTCTGGATCTGCGTCGGCCCCAGCGCGGTCGAGGGCGGACCGGAGGCCTCTGGCTGCACGGTCACGTAGCCGGAGCTGTTGGTCAGCGGGACCGCGTCACAGTGCTCCGTCGGGAACGTTCCCGGCTTCGGGGGCGCTTGGGGAGTGTCACAACTCGGCGGTTTGATCTGCTTGACGGCCGCAGTGGTATCCGCGGTCGCGGGATGAACGGCTCGGGCGGTCGCCGCGTGGGCGGCGCCGGCGCCGGCGAAGCACAGGCTCGCCAGGGTGGCCAGGGCGACCAGCAGGACGACGAGTCCCCTCGGTCGCGATTTGACTTCCATCGATGTCTCCTACCGGCGGGACGGAACGGATCTCCGTGGCGTACCCGACCGTGACAGAGTCCGAGAGCACCGACAATGGTTCGGCGGTTCGTCTTTGCGACAGGTGTCGTAAGTACGCCATCGCGCCAGCGTCCGCTCCGCGCCCGTTTCGTCCCGTTTGAAAATCAGGGAACAGATACACAATGACGCGACACACCGCCGCGCGCGGGCGCCATGGAGCTGCACACTTGTGTCCAACACGTTAATAAGCATGCGCACATCCGGCTTCCCGCAGCAGTATCGCAACAATGATCCCCCACCGCCATTCGGTGGCTGATCTAGCAAGAGTTCTGACATAGTGGTCGTCATCGGAGTCGGAAACCCGACAGAGCCTGGGACGGCTGAGACGAGGCGGCAACATGTGGGAGACCGTCGGTATACCCGCGGCGGAGGCACGCGTCTACGAAGCTCTGATCCCTCAGACGACCTCGACCGTGGGGGCGCTGTCCAGCCGCACGAACCTCACCGCGGCCAAGACCGCACGGGCGCTGGTGAGCCTGGCCCGACGCGGCCTGGTGACGCGGCTGCCTGGCCGCCCGGCTCGCTACACGGCTGTTGAACCGTCGCTGGCCGGCTCCGTACTGATCTCCAAGCGAGAACACGAACTCCGGCAGCTGCAGCAGCACTTGAACAAGCTGGACCAGGCGTTCCACACTGAGGCCTCGACGCTCGGGCCGGGCGACTACGTGGAGGTGATCGAGGGCGTTCCGAAGATCTTCCGGACCTTCGTGCGCGTCCAGCGTTCCGCCCGGCACCAGGTCAGGGCGTTCGACAAGCCACCGTACTTCGTCGTCGCGGGCAAGCACGGCGACGAGGGGCCCAACTTCGAGGAACGCGGCTCGCTCAGTGCGGGCACGGTCGGCTACCGCGTCGTCTACGACCAGGAGTCGGTCGCCACGCCAGGACGCCTGGAGAACATCTGGGAGGGGATCAACCTCGGCGAACAAGCGCGCGTCGGCACTTCACTTCCGGTGAAGCTCGTGATCTGCGACGACACCCTCGCCATCGTGAGCTCGCCGGCCGACTACCAGAACGAGATCGCGCACCTCGTCCACCCGTCCTCCCTGCTGGACCTCGTCAGCGGGCTTTTCGAAGCCGTGTGGGACCGGGCGATCCCGCTCAACCGGTTCGAGTCCAGGAGCGGCCCGGAGGCGCTGAGCAACCGCGACCGGCAACTGCTCGGCCTGCTCGCCAGCGGCGCCACCGACGGCGCCATCGCGCGCACCTTCGGCTGGAGTACGCGGACCGTACAGCGGCACGTCCAGCAGCTCATGACGCAGGTGGGTGCGCGAACGCGCTTCCAGATCGGCATGGAGGCTGCACGCCGTGGATGGATCTGACGCGGCGCGGTCACCGGGTACACGACGGGGAGGCGCCGTCCTCAATCAGGACGATGTCGGCCCGCCGACACGGCGATGCGCTGTAGCAGTCCTGGCTCAGGGCCGCAGTGTGGACGCGGGTGACACCCGGAGTCATGAAGCCGTGGTCCCACATCAGCCGGATGCCGGCATCGTCCGCCGCGCCCCACACGCCGACGTGCGTAGTCACCCGCAGGCCCGGCCCGCGTGCCGCTCAAAGGCGTGAAAGTGCCGAAGACCGTTCCCAGCGCGGACGGTCAGCGCTTGTGGCGTCGAAGTCGTACGCCTGAGCCTGCGCGAGAGCTTCGGTCGGCCGCGCGCGCCGCCTCGGCCAGATCGCCGATCATGAAGTGGTGCTCGCCGTGGCGCAAGAGCGGGCTGGTGGGATCGAACACGTATCTGCTCGTCGTCGAGGCGATCGGCCCCGATGGGCACCGGCTGTTCCCTTCGTGGACCTCGAGCAGCCTCACCGGCACGTGGACGCCGCTGGCCGCCACCCGGACCAACCCGTTCATGGGCGCCTCCGACGTCACGTTCCCCTCCGGCACGCCGGTCTGGACGCAGGACTTCAGCGGCGGTGAAGCGCTGCGTACCGCCTGCGACCAGACGGCGACGATCGACCCGTGCCATCTGCAGTATCTGTTCCAGGGCATGGCTCCCGGCTCGGGCATTCCGCGCCATACGCGCGCACGCACCGTTCGCCCGGCGATGCCGTCCATCAGGGCCGTCCATCAGACTCGCCAGAGTCTGATGGACGGTGGCGGCCACCACGGCGTGGTGGAAGGCAGCGTCGTGCTTGTTCAGAAGCTCCACGTCGTCACGGGCCGCACGCATGGCGAGGAGGTGGCCTTCGACTTCCGCCTACGCCTCCGGCAAGATCCGGGTGGCCGCCAGCCCGGTGGCCACCGGCTCGAAGAGGCGTCGAGCCTCGATCATCTCCAGCAGTGTGTCACCCTGCAGCAGCTCGACCACGGAGCCGATCCCTTCCAGCAGCATCCCGGGCTCGAGGCTGGTGACGTACGTCCCGGCGCCGCGGCGGATCTCCAACACCCGTGCTATCACCAGCGCCTTGACCGCCTCGCGCATCAGGTTCCTGGAGGTGCCGAGCTGGGCGGCCAGGCCGGGCTCGGAAGGCAGCCGGGAACCGGGAGGCGACTGGCCGGAAAGGATCAGCTCCCGGATATGCTCGATGGCCCTGTCGGTCAACGACATCTGTCGCACCTCACCTCCGGACGCCTCGCTGCGGCAGCGTGACAGCGGTCTGACCGCAATGGAGTAACGGAACGGGAAAGCTCCGGGGCGAGAAGCGCCTCGCCACGGAGCAGAGACATGGCCCTAACCAGATCGGGCGCAACCCGAGCGCGACCACAGCATGTGATCGCCCTGTTGCCCGGAAGGCTCAAAGGCCGAGCACTTCTCTTGGACGCCGCGTACGCGCGAGCACTCGGAGAGTCCGAACCAGAGCGGATCATGCTCTTGGCACCGCCCGACACGCCGTGGCCATGCGAGCCGATCCAGGTCGTGTTCGGCGAGGGCTCTGACGACGGAATCCGGCTTGCGCCGGCCCAAGAACCGCCCGAGCGCCGACGCGCTTATCCGCGGCCCCCGAGCACCTCGCTACGGCGAACCCGCCCATCACGCGATCCGACGGCAACCGCGACTCGCCGCCTGGCCTGCACGGCTTGCGGCACCGCCACCGAGCATGTCAGCACTCATGCAGAACTCGGTCCCGAGGCCGTGCCAGACGGGGACGACAGCCTTCTTCCGGCGCGCTTGCACAGGCTCTTGCATACCCGGTATACATACTGCGTATGCACGAGAGGGGGCGTCGGCATGTCGATCAAGCACAGCAATTTCGCGCTGCTGCGCGACCGGGCTGGATACGGCTACCGGCTGCGGTTGCGCGCGGCCCTGGCGGAGATCACCGGCTCGACTCGGCCCGTGTACATCGGCCAGATCTCCACGACTGTCGTCCGGCTTGAGCGCGACGGCCTGGTGGCCAAGACCGGCGAGGACGCCGAGGGCCACGTCGCCTACGAAATCACACAGGAGGGGACGGGCGAACTCGAAGGCTGGTTCGCCCGGCCGATCACCCGGGGCGAACGGCCGCGCGACGAACTCGCGATCAAGCTCGGGCTCGCGGGGAGCTTGCCCGGGGTGGAAATCACGCCGATGGTGCGGGGTCAGCGGACGCACGTCCAGGCCGAGCTGCGAGGGCTGACACAGCGCGAACTGCGCACCGCGGACCCGCAGCCGGCCTGGTCGTTGGTGCTCGAGGCACGGATCTTCCAAGCCGGGGCGGGGATCCGTCGGCTTGACCACATGGAAGGACAGGCATGCCGACACAATCGATAGGTCCGGTGGTCTCACGCAGGGGCCTGACCCGGGCCCACGGTTCGGGCGAGGCGGAGGTGCGGGCACGGGTCGGGGTGAGCCTGGAGGTCGCGGCCCGGAACCTGGTCGCGGCGATGGGTCCTCCCGGCTCCGGCAAGAGCACGCAGCTCGCCCTCTGCGGCGGGCTCGACAGACCGACTTCCGGCAACGTCGTCGTCGAGGGCGTACACCTCTCCGAATCCTCGCGCCGCGCGCTCGCCCGGCTGCGGCGCACCAGCGTCGGCTACGTCTTCCAAAACTGCAATCTGATCCCAGCGCTGACCGCGGCCGAGAACGTCGCGCAGCCGCCTGAACTGGACGGGATGCGCGCGGGCAGAGCGCGCCGACTGGCCAAGGCCTCGCTCGCCGAGGTCGGCCTCGACGGGCTCGGCCGCCGCTTCCCGGAGAAACATCGGCGCATCCGCTGCTTACCCGGTGCGCTTCATTGTCCGCGGCTCAATCTCGGCGTGATGGCCGCGGCCACACCGGTGCTGACCGCCCTCGGCGCGATACTGCTGAGCCGGTCCGCAGACGCCACGGGCCGCCGAACGAGTTGACGGCAACGGTCGGCACGGGAGATGCAGGCACGGGCCGCGGCCGGCTTCGACAGAGCCCATCAGGGTTCGTATCCACGGATACGTAGGCGCGTTCGACCCCGCCTGACGCCAGTGTCGCAGCGTGATCCAGTGGGCGAGCCGGGCGATTTCGGGCCGCCGCGTCGCCGGCTTCGGTGGGATGCGTCATGGCGGTCCGAGCGCGCGTGACGCCCGGAGTCGGACCCGAACACGCCGATCGAGCACGTCCTGGGCATCCCGGCCGAACTCAAGGCCGAGGACAAGATCCACCACTACGGCCTGTCCGAGGCCGACCCCCACACGATCCGGCGCGTCCGCGCCGTCCACCCCGCCACGGCCCCGCATGCCGGATGCTCGCTGTTCGCCGAGACCAGGAGCCCGGGGGGAACGACTCCGAAGGGACGATGTCGATGACGGCACCGCTGAGTGACTCACTACCGAAGACCGCGGAATCGGTCGTGTATGCCGCGGTGCGCCCGCCTGCACGATCTCCTCGGTGGGATTTCATACGCCGTGTCGGGCGCTCGGTGAACCGGCCTTCCGTGCTGCCCTGGCTGCTCGCGGCAATCTGTCTCGCCGACTACGCGGCACTGGGGTTGGCGGACCAGGCCCGCATGCTGACCTCCGGTTTCGACCTGGGGATATTCGACCAGGCCGTGCGCGCTTATGCGCACGGACAGGCCCCGGTCACACCGTTGAAGGGCTTTGGCTTCGACCTGCTCGGGGACCACTTCTCGCCGATTATCGCCCTGTTGGCGCCCTTCTACTGGATCTGGCCGAGCGCCGACATGCTGCTGCTCGCGCAGGCCGTCCTGTTCGCACTCGCGGCGGTGCCGCTGACTCGATGGGCCATGAGGGAAGTCGGAACCTGGCCCGCGGTCATCATCGGGGCCTGCTACGGCGCTTCCTGGGGCATTGCGGCGGCGGCCGGCTTCGATTTCCACGAAGTGGCCTTCGGCGTGCCGCTCGTAGCGTTCAGCGTGACCGCGCTCGGCGAGCGTCGCCTGACGGCCGCGGCCCTCTGGGCGCTGCCACTGCTCCTGGTGAAGGAGGACATGGGCTTGACCACGGCCGTGATCGGCATCATGATCGCGGCGCGTGGCCGTCGCGTGCTCGGGCTGGCCACTGTGGTCGCCGGGGTGGCGGGCAGCCTGCTGGAGATCACGGTGCTCATCCCGATGGTCAGTCATCGCGGATACACCTATATGAGTAACGTGCTACCCGGTGCGTCGTCCGCGTCTTCCGCCTGGGGCCTCGGCGGTCTCCGCACTGACGCCCTCGTGCTGATCCATGCCGCAGCCAGCCTGTCGAACCCGGTCAAGCTCGACACCCTGGTCATGCTGCTGGCGCCGACCGCGTTCGTCGCGTTGCGCTCGCCCCTGATCTGGCTGGCCGTACCGACACTGGCCTGGCGCTTCGCCTCCGACAACCCGTCCTACTGGGGCACCGGCTACCAGTACAGCGCAGTCCTGATGCCGATCGTCGCGGCGGCCTTCATCGATGGTCTGGCCCGGTGGCGCCGATCCGGCCGACGGGCGAGCCTGATACGCAGCCGGATCGCGCTCGGCGTCGCGCTCGCGGTGACTGCTCTGCTCCTGCCGTCGCGACCGACCTTCAGCGTGCTGTACCCGGGCAACTGGTCCCGCTCGCCCCACGTCGCTGCCGCCGACCGACTGCTGGACATGATCCCTGATGAAGCCACCGTGGCGGCCACCAACCGCCTCGCTCCCCAGCTGACCGACCGAGACACGGTCACCCTACTCGGTACACAGCTGAATCTCCTCAGGCAGAACTCATGGATCATTGCGGACACGCAGGGCCCGCCCTTCCCGGGAACTGCCGCGCAGCTCAACCAGTGGCTGACAATGGCCCAACATCAGGACGGCTTTCATGTGGTCGCAGAAGAAGACGGCATACTGCTGCTCAAACGCTCGATATAGCGGTGTTCGAAATCAGAGTCACCTGCGCTCGAAGCGGCCCCTGAAACCCGACACGTGCTCGTACCGGCAGCACCTCCGAGCCGTCCGCGAAAACCGTACTCGCAGCGCTTCGGCGTAACCTCGGAGCTGTGGAGAGGGAGATAGAGGTCGTTTTCATCGACGCCGAGGGCGGCCAGGCGTTCGGGCACACGCGGCTCGAGCTCGGCACCCTTCTCGAACGGATCGCGTCACCGACCACGTTCTTCATCCACGGCGAACTCTGGGATGTCGAGGCCGCGGACCCGAACACACATGCTGGGCTGGAGGAGCGCGGAAGCGCACGGCTCACGCTGCGCAGGCAGCAGCCCATCGCCGCCGCAGCTCCGGTCGGGGACCTGCGTTCGGGCATGTCGAGTCTGTGCAATGCGCTGCCACCGATGACCGGTCAGCCCACGGTCATGCGCGCACCGTACCTCAAGCTGCACGAGGACGTGTGGCGGGACGTCGAATTCGTCGCCGACGGCGCGCAGCCCGCGATCACCCGCAACTTCAGCGAGATCGCCGCCGTCCTCGCCGAAGCCGCAAAGCAACGCACGGCCTACTTCGGCCGATGCGCCGTGCGCGCCGAACCCGCCGCTCCGCTCGACGGCGTGACGATCGGGGTGGACGAACTCGCCACCGTGCTCGGCCAGAACGCCGACGCGGCGTATCCGGTCGTGATCGACGGCCCACCGCCCGGACGTGATATCCCGAACGGCCTCGTGCTCGGCGGCTTCGCGTTCGACATCGGCGGCGGGACATGCGTGTACGGACGCAATGTCCGGAGCCAGATCGCCGAACTCGGCGTCTACCGGGCCGCCGGCGGCGTCCCCGAGGCAAGCCGCGTGGCCTCGGCCCTCAGCGCCCTGATGCGGACACACTCTCTCAGCCTCGTCGACTGGCGGGCCCGCGCCCAGCTACGTACCGCCGCGCAGATCACCGCGTGGCTCAGCCCCTGACGGTCGCCGGCCGGAGGAGGAAGTGCAGGCTCGAACGGGGGCAGCCGGCCAGGATAAGACAAAGGTAGGGCAGCGGAGGTACCACCGCCGGGCCCTCGTGGACGACCTGAGACGCGCGCCGCCGCCACAGCTCAGCGATTCACCGGCCAGGGCAGATCGAGTGTCACGTAAGTCAATCCATTGTGGCGGTATAGCTGAGCCTCGATCCACCGAGCCAGTTTTAAAAGTCTGATTCTGCGGCTGCGATCGGTCCTACCTGTTACGCGGGCAGGACCGATCGCCGGGTGGCCGTCCGGGCGGGGTCTTCCGGGGTTCTCGAGTCGTGG